>PJQG01000016.1 GCA_002861595.1 Actinomycetota bacterium | reverse complement strand
CGATGCCCAAGCCACGAGACCACTGGCGGTGCAGGGTTCCGAACGGCACCTGAACATGTGGGGCGATAGCGCGCCACGTCATCCCGGCCTGGTGTGCCTCGTCCACTGCGGCGTCAAGGGCGTGGCCGGAGAGGCGCTGCAGCTTCGCCAAGTGCTCGGCGGCCATGACGCTGCGGAAGGCGTCGTCACCGTTCGCCTGAGTGTACCGGGCACGAGCGGGGTCGAGCTGCTCCTGGAGCCGGTCCAAGTAGTTGGTGACGCTGTCTCGCATATGAGACAGCCTCGCATCTGTCTCGGAGGTGAGACAGGGGCGCAAGGACCGAACCTCAACTGGCTCCCGGCTCTGCGCCGTCTCCTAGACGAGCGAGCATGTTCCTTCGATCCCCCCTCGGTGTGCCCGTTCTGGGCGCTCGTGCTCGCGCTGACACCGCTTGCGCACCCGCAATCGCGCTGTCTCCCCGCCGGCGGTACACGGGCCCGGCCCCCGTTTTGGCGAGAAGGGTCACTCGGTGGCCGCGCGCTTCTTTGGTGGGCGGGCTTGGTGGGCGGTAGCGAGCTTCGCCTCGAGGGCAACCAGCGTTGCTCCCATCTCGGCTCGCGCTAGCTCGGCTGCGACCGCTGTCGCTCTGCCTCGTCAGCCCGGTGTCGCTCCTGTTCGAGGCGGCCCTCCACCTCGTCGCGTGCTGCTTGCGCCGCGCGAAGGGCTCGCTCTACAGCCTCTCGCGCGCTAACAGCCTCCTCCGCCCGGCGGCGCTGGGCATCCGCGGTGGCGAGCGCCTGGTCCCGCAGCTGAAGCGCCGAGGCGGCGTTCGCCTGTGAGGCGGACGCAGTAAGTGCGCCGTCCTCGGATCTCGCGCTCGATGAGGCCCTCGGCCTCCATCCCCGCCAGCAAGTGGGACAGCCCGCCGACCGACTTGTAGCCGAGCTCGTCAGCTAGCCGGCGCAGCACGTGGCCACCAGCGTCGGCGAAACGCCCATCGTGGTCATGGAGGAGCTCGACGACGCGCCGACGAGCGGCGCTAGCCGCCGTCCGGCGGGCCCGTTCGACAGCTGCCCGTTTAGGCCCTCGCGCTCGGCGGGGAGCCGTTCGTGCTCGCCGGCGAGCGGTTCACGGCCGGCGCCGCGACCTCGTCGCGGAGCGACCCGGGAGGCTCCTCTGTGGGCTGATGGCCGCCGCCGGTCCAGCGAGGTGCGTGGATGACGTCGACGAGCATCCCCACGGCCTCGAAGAAGTGCTCGAAGCGGGCGCCCTCCCAACGGTGCGGCTCCTCGGCGGGAACGGCCACGGCGAGGCGGGTCTCGCTGGCGCTGATGACGAACTCCATCGTGACGCCGCTCACCGGTGTTGCCCGCTTCCCCGCCCCGGTTCCGAGCTCGGGGAGGCTGTCGTCGATCGCCTCGATGAGCGCGAGCCGGCGCAGCAGCTGGCCGGCCATGGTGAGGTGCCAGTACGTCGCGCAGCGGTCGCAAAGACTGCCGGCCTCGATCTCTGCCCACCCCGCTCGGCGGACGGCGGGGTCGAGCAGGCAACGGGGGTCGCGGTCGCAACCCCGCTGTAGGACCGCAGCAGCATCCGCCTCGATGGCGACGGCCAGCTCGATCGTGGCGCGGCTCATGGCGCGCCTCCCCGTCTCCGCCGGCGGGCGGTGCGGCGGCGCCCCTCGGGAGGAGGCCCGGCGGCGCAGAGCACCGAGCGGCCGGTGGTCTGCCACGCCCCGAATTCTCCTCAAATGGCTAAAACCGAGCCCTCAATGTGCCGAGGTACCTGTACTGGTCGCGGCGGAGGGCTGCGGCTCCATTCTCTGGGAGAGATTCCTTTGTCGAGGATCCGCCCGGGCGCGCGCGCCGCCCTGACCGTCGCTTTGGCGACAGTGCTGTTCGCCACGCTCCTCCCGGCGCCGCCGGTGTCGGCCAGCGCCGCCCCGAACTCAGAGCCGGCGGCCACGGAGACCGAATCGCCTCGCGCTCCTGACGTCCGCACGCGCTCGTCGACCGAGCCGGCGCCGACTCCACCCGACCACCCAAGCCTTCGCCCCACTCCGACCTTCGACCCCGCCAAGGCCAAGCTCCTCGAGCGCACCGAGCGCAACCTCATCTACGAGAACCCCGACGGCACCCGCACGCTCAGAGCCTTCTCGGGTCCGATCAGCTGGAAGGACGCCCGGGGGGTGTGGCAGCCCATCGACCCCACCGTGGTGGCCGATGGCGAGCGCGGCTTCAAGAACCGCGCCGGGCGCGTCGCCTTCTCCTTCGCGCCCCGCGCCGACGCCGCCCAGGTGGTGCGCGCCGCCACCTCGGACTGGTCCGTCGGCTTCGGATTCGAGGGGGCACGGGCGACCGCCGACGCCACGGCGAGCGGCTCGAAGATCCGCTACCAGGGCGTCGCCGAGGGCGTCGACCTCGAGTACCACGTCGTCGGCTCCGACGAGCTGAAGGAGCTCGTCGTCCTCAACCAGCGCCCGGCAGCCGGCGCCTCCACCGTCTTCCGCTTCCCTCTGACCGTCTCGCGCGTGACGCCCAAGGCCGACGCCGACGGCACCATCGGCTTCTACGACGCCGACGACACCCGGGTGGCGGAGATCCCCACAGGGACGATGTTCGACGCCTCGGGGGACCCGCAGCGCGCGCTCGAGCCCGCCCACGCACCCGTCCAGACGCGCCTGGTGAAGGAGAACGGGCGCTTCTTGGTCGAGGTCGAGGCCGAGCGGGCCTGGCTGGAAGACCCCGCCCGGGTCTACCCCGTCTCGGTCGACCCGCAGTTCAAGGCGGGCTGGGACACAGGGATGGGCGACGCCTTCGTGGGCAGTGGCTGCTGGGACTGCAACTACAACGGCGGCAACCAGTGGGACGGCGTCAACTGGGTCAACAAGATCGGCACCACTTGGTACAACGGCGGCTGGTGGGACTTCCGCTCCTACATGGGCTGGGACGTCTCCCCGGCCAACGGCCAGGACATCCTCAAGGCCGACTGGTGGGGCCACTTCTACTCGGTCAGCCACTGGAACAGCCACTTCGTCATGCGCCCGACGTGCGGCGGGTGGAACGAGTGGGAGATCACCTGGCGCAACCAGCCGGGGGGGTGCGCCGAGGAGATCCACGGGGAGGCCAACAACGGCCAGTGGATCGCCCGGGACATGCGTACCTGGGTGCACAACTGGACCCACGGGATCTGGGCCAACACGGGCATCGAGATCGACAACTGGGGCACCGGGCACTACCTGCGCCTCGGCTCGGTGGAGTCCTACTGGGAGCGCCCCCACATCGACATCACCTACAACCTGCTGGCCTACACGCCCTCCAACCCCGACCCGGCCTTCCGCTGGGTCAACACCCGCACCCCGGTGCTGTGCGCCACCTACTCGGACCCGAACAACGACCAGGGCTACATGCGCTTCGAGATCTTCAACGGCGGGTGGGGCTACATCGGCACCGTGCTCACCAACTGGGTCAACTCAGGGGGGCGCGCCTGCGTGCAGGTCCCCGCCGGGTGGGTGGGCGACGGCCGGTTCCACTACCGCGTCTTCGCCTTCGACGGCTACAACTGGTCCCCGGGCTGGGCCGAGGTCTGGCTCGACGTCGACACCATCGCCCCGCCGCCGCCGCGCCTGTCCAGCTCCAGCCACCCCGACCCCAACGTCTGGTACCCGTCGCGCTCGTTTGCCGCCTCCTGGGCCCAGGACCCCGACGATCGCTCCGGGGTCGCCGGCTACGCGGTGGCCGCCCCCACGACCTCGAACACCGCCGAGGCCGGGCGCACCATCACCCAGACGAACGCCACCTACTCGACCACCGTCGCCGGCGACGGCCAGTGGTACTTCAACGTCCGCACCGGCGACGTGGCCGGCAACTGGGGCGGCAACGCCCGCTACGGGTTCAAGGTGGACGCCACCGGCCCCCTCGCGCCCTCGGTCACCGCCGATGCTCCCCATGTTTGCAACTCGACCACGTGGTCGGCGGACAACACGCCGAGCTTCACGTGGTCGGCGAGCGACCTGTCGGGCATCGGCGGCTACTCCTATGAGCTCAACCGGACGGAGTCCTTCACCCTCGACGACACCTCCGAGGGCACCACCGCCGCCTATGCCTCCCCGGCCCGCGCCGACGGCACGTGGTGGTTCCACCTCAAGGCCCGCAACGGCGCCGGCGTGTGGGGATCGACGGCGCGCTGCAAGGTGCTCATCGACGCCGGCTCGCCCGCCGCCCCCATCGTCTCCTCCTCTAGCCACCCCACGTCCTCTGGGTGGTACGCCAACCGCACCGTGGCCCTGTCCTGGGTCCCCGGCGCCAGCACCTCGCCGGTGGTCGACTACGCCTACGAGGAGCCCGACCAGGTGGCGGTGCGCGACCCCGCCCCCGTGGGCAAGGGCTCGGCTACCAACGCGCCGCCCTACACCGTCGCCGGCGACGGCACGTGGTACTTCCACGTGCGGGCCAAGAACGCCGCGGGGACCTGGGGCCCGAGCGCCAACTTCGCCTTCAAGGTGGACGTCACCGCGCCCAACCCACCCGGGCAGGTCCTCTCCGCCACCCACCCGGCCGGCGTGGCCACCTCCAACCGTCGCGCCGCCGTCACCTGGACGCCGGGCAGTGACGCCACCTCCGGCGTCAAGGGCTACTCGTGGAGGTTCACGACGTCGAAGACCGAGGAGGCCGACGCCGCCACCGAGGGCGATGCCACCACCCTGGCCGCCACTTCCGAGGAGCTGAGCGACGGCATCTGGTGGTTCAACGTCAAGACCGTCGACCGGGCCGGCAACCCCAGCACCAACCTTCGCTACGGCCCCATCGTCATCGACCCCAACGGGCCCGCCGCCCTGGCCCCCACGCTCAGCGCCGGTGCGGTGGCGCAGTCCGACGAGCTCGGCCTCGAGCACTTCTACCCCTATGCCCGCCACGACCTGGGCACCGCCACCGGCTACGTGCACCTGCGCACCGGCAACCTCGTCGTCCAACAGGACGACGTGGAGGTCCCCGGCCAGGGCCTCAACGTCGTGGTGCGCCGCACGTACAACGCCCAGGAGCCCCGCGACCTCGACGGCCTGGGGGCGGGCTGGCGCCTGTCGGTCACCGACCTCGAAGCCGGCCTGGAAGGCGTGGAGGGCGCCGTCGAGAGCCTGGACGCCGGCGCCGGGCTCACCGTGGCCAACCTGGTCGACGACCTCGGCGTCGTCACCGGCCAGCTGCTCGAGTTCACCGACGGCGACGGCACCACCCATCGCTTCGTCCGCCAGGGCGGGCCTGGCTCGCGCTGGGACTCTCCACCAGGAGTGAGCCTGCGAGTATTCGAGGAGACCGACGCCGCCGGGGTGGTCACCGCCTACCGCCTGGTGCGCCCCGACGGCGTCACCTACCGGGCCCAGAACCTGAAGGGCGACCTCGGGCTGCCCACCACCACCTGGCGGGTGACCGCCGTGACGGACCGAAACGTCAACCAGCTGAGCTACGAGTACGAGGCGGTCGCGGTTGGGACCGCCACCAAGGCCCGCCTGGTCCGCATCAAGCACTCCCGCACGGGCGACGCCGTCGTGGTCCGCTTCTCCTACAACGCCGACGGCCTGCTCGACGCCGTCACCTCCCTCCCCGGCTACTCGGCGCCCGACCCCGCCTTGGGAACCACCCGCTCGTGGGAGCGGCGCACGATGCTGGCCTACACCTCCGGCCGGCTCACCTCGGTGACCGAGGCGGCCGACGCCACCGCGGCCGCCGGGAAGCGCACCACCGGCTTCGCCTACGACCCCACCACCGGCCTCCTCTCGGGGGTGACCGACGCCCGGGGCAACACGACGAGCCTCGCCTACACCCTCGACTCGGGCGCGCAGCGCCTCACCATGCTCACCGACCGGCGGGCCAAGCCGTGGCGCTACGCCTACGGCCCCTCCGACGCGGCGGGCGCCCGCACCACCACGGCCACCTCGCCCGTGGGGGCCAAGACCACCTACGACATCACCGGGCGGGGCCCGCTGAGCGAGTCCGACCGGCGGGTGGCGGGGGGCAACATCGCCAAGATCACCGACGCCGGAGCCGACACCGGCCCGGTCGTGGAGTCGTTCTCGTGGTTCCACAACCGCCTCGTGTCCACCACCGAGGGCGCCAGCGCCGATGGGACGGCGGCCACCACCTCCTACACCTACAACGACCTGGGCCTGGTCACCACCGTCACCGAGCCGGCCCCCAACCGGGCGGGCACCCCGGGGCTGCCCGCCGGCGCGCCCACCTCGGCGGTGGTCTCCACCCTCACCTACCGCTTCGCCGCCCCCTGGCGCCTCCCCGGCTGCACGGCCCCCGCGCCCGGCTCGGAGCCGGTGACCAAGGAGGGCTACTGCGAGGCGGTGGCCGACCTGGCCCAGGTGCGCCTGGCCGACAACCACGGCGCCGGCGCGCGGCGGGTCACCGACTTCGCCTATGGGGACGACACGGGCCGGCTCGCCGCCGTGCACCAGCGGGCCAACGGCTCGGGGACGCCGAGCGGCGCCGACCGCACCACCGCCTTTGGCTACTACGACCGGGGCGGGCTGCGCTCCCTCGACGGCCCCCGCACCGACGTGGCCGACGTCACCACCTTCGGTGATCCCTCCGACCCGACCTACGGGGCCTACGACCGCACCGGCATGCCCACCCGTCTCACCGACGCCGTGGGCAAAACCAAGACCTGGGCCTACACCCCCTACGGCAAGGTGGCCAAGCTCGTCGACCGGGACGGGCGGGCGACGACCACCGTCTATGACGAGCGGGACAACGCGCTGCGGGTTACCGACCCGGCGGGCCACGTCAGCGCCTACGGCTACGACGCCAACGACCAGAAGACCACCGAGACCAGCCCCCGGGGCACGGCCACGGCCACCGCTGGCGACTTCACCAAGGCCTGGACCTACGACCCCAACGGCTGGGTGACCGAGGCCTCGGGCCCGGGCGCGGATGCCGCCGCGCCCCGGGTGGTGACCAGGACGGCCTGGAACGACGACGGCACCAAGGCCTCCGACACCAGCGCCATCGGGGGCATCACCACCTACGCCTACTGGCCCAACCGGGCCCTCAAGGCCACCACCGAGCCGGCGGGGACGGGGTCCTCGGCGCTGACCGAGTACTTCTACGACCGGGCCGGGCGGGTGCGCCTCGAGCGCCGCCCCGCCACCAACGCCACGGGCGACCGCCCCGAGTCCGAGACCACCTACGCGCCCGACGGAGCGGTGGTGGCGACCACCGAGACCTCCCCGGTGGCCGGCCAGAAGGCGCTCGTGCGCACCGCCTACAACGCCCACGGCGAGGTCATCGAGGCCCGCGGGCCGCGCAGCGACGCCGGCGTGGAGGCGGCCACCACCTCGTCCTACGACACCTTCGGCCAGCTGGTGGCCTCCCGGCGGCGCCTGGGCGCCACCAAGACCATCGACACCTTCTACGGCTATGACCTCGCCGGCAACCAGAACTGCCAGGTGCAGCCCACGGGATCGGGCGGGGGGACCGAGGCGGCGTGCGCGGGCTCGGCCACGGCCGGCCAGCTGGTGTCGACCTACCGCTACGACGCCCTCGGCCAGCTGGTGGCCCAGACCACCGACCCGGTCAACCCGGGCCACACGGTGGCCTATGAGTACTCCGGCGAGGGCCAGCAGACCGCCCGCAAAGACCGGGTGAACGGGACGGCGGTGCGCACCACCGCCTTTGCCTACAACGGTGACAACACCCGCCAGTCCATGGTGGTCACCGACCACACCAGCGGCAAGACGCTTTCCACCTGCAACTGGGCGGCGGGGAGCGCGCCGGCCTCGGGCTACGACCCCGACGGCAACCTTCTCCTCACCCGCACGGTGGAGGGCAGCGCCGGCTGCGGGGCCGGGACGCTGCTGCGCTCCCAGAGCTTCACCTGGGACCACCGGGGCTGGCTTGCTGCCACCACCCAGGCGGTGCGCTCGCCCCAGACCGGCGCCATGGTGTCGCGGGACCAGAGCTTCACCTACAACCCCGACGGCTCGCCGGCGACGGCCACCCACGACGGGCGCACCACCACCTATGAGAAGTACTCCCCCGACGGCCGCCTGGAGCGGCTCAAGGACTGGCGGGGGCGGGCCAGCACCTTTGCCACCTTCGCCTCGGGCGTGCCCGCCGCCACCTGCCTCGGGCGCACCGGGGCCAGCGGGTGCGAGGGCGGGGCGGCCAAGGCGAGCTTCGCCTACCTGGCCGACGGCTCGCCATCGGAGCTGGTGTGGACGGCGCTGACCACGAGCGGGGCGGAGCGGGCGCGGGTGCGCTCCCACACCAGCATCGCCTACGACGTGGGCGGGCTGCGCACGGGCGAGAGCGTGCAGGTCGAACAGCCCGGGGGCGCCACGGCGGGGGGCAGGGCCGCCTTCTCCTACGACCTGGCCGACCGCCTGGTCGCTTGGACCAGCCCCTTCGCCGAGGCCGGCACCACCACCGCGCCGGCCACCACCTACAGCCTCGACGACGGCGGCAACATCGCCGTCGAGGAGGTGCGACTCGGCACCACGCTGCGCTCCCGGGCCACCTCCGCCTACCCCTCGGGGCGGCTGTCCAGCCGGCGCACCGAGACCTACGGCGGGACCTCGGGCACCGTGGTCGACACCGAGTCGTTCGGCTACGACGGCCTCGGCCAAGAGAAGCTGCGCACCACATCCCACCAGGAGGGCGCCCTGCCGGCCACCGAGTCGGCCCGCCGAGCCAGCAGCTACGACCCCGCCGGGCACACGACCCGGGCCGACGACCAGCGGGTGGCGGCGGCCGACCCCACCCTTTCGCCCCTGGACGTGGACTACGTCTACGACACCACCGACCGCCTGGTGGCCCGCACCGAGGCGTCGGCCACGGCCAGTGAGGCGACCCTGTACTTCTACTGGGGGACCTCGGGCACCCTGGCCGAGGAGGCCGACGGGGCGGGGGCGCCCAAGGTCGCCTACCTGGTCGACGACGACTTCGAGGCCCTGGGCCAAGAGGCCGTCACCCGCCCGCTGACCGGCGAGGTGCGCACCTGGAGCTGGCTCCTGCCCGACGCCTCGGGCAACGTGGCCACCCACCTCGACGACGCCGGGGCCGTGGTCCAGCAGTCGGCCTATGACCCCTACGGCCGCGACGACAAGGGGGGCTCGGCCAAGAAGGCGGGCACCACCGCCCCCAACTCCACGCTCGGGTTCCAGTCGGCGTTGACCGACAAGGTCACCGGGGCGGTGGTCCTCGGGCCAAGGCAGTACGACCCCACGACGTCGCGCTTCACCACCCCGGACGTCTTCGTGGCCTCGGCCCTCGACCTGGACCTGGGCGCCGACGAGCTCACCGGCAACCGCTACCTGTTCGCCGGCGCCAACCCCGTGGCCTTCTACGAGGACGGCCACGGCCTGTTCGGCATCAAGGTCAAGGTCCCCTCGCCCCTCAAGGCGGTCAAGAAGCTGGCCAAGAAGGCCCTGCCCTTCGTCCCCGTCGTGGGGGCGGGCATCGAGGCCGTGTCCATCGCGACGGGGCGGGACTGGCTGGAGGGCGGCCGCAAGATGAGCGGCAAGGAGCGCCTCGTGCGCACCGGGCTGCTGGCCGGCGGGGCGCTCGTGGGTGTCGGCGTCACCCGTACGGCGGGCAAGCTTGCTGGCGCAGTAAGTGACGCTCGGACGACGCGGCTCCTACGCCGTTACACTCGGGAAGCAGCGCGAGCTGTAGATGAAGCAGGCGCAAGTGCGTACACTCCGGCGCAGATACGGGCGATGGCAAGAAACCCCCGGCTTGGTCCGATGTTTCGTGGAAACCGCATCGATGTTCGGACCAGGACGTTGGTCAGGGGCGATTCCCGACTTGCACATCTAACCGGAAGCTATCGCAGCGGCCCCGATTTTGTCAATGACGTGACGGGCCGCTGGTGGGACATGACCACCAGGAGGCAGTGGGCCAAGCACGTCGACAAGTACGGCGGAGGAGGACGTTTCCTCAGCACGGAGTGGCGGAGGTCGTGGTGGCGGCGGAGGTAGCGGTTCAAAGGCGGTGGGACCGATTCTCGGAACAGGCAAGGATCTCCATTCTTCTGGGCGACCGGAGTGGCCCATTTGGATACCTCGGCGACGACTTGGACCTCCGCGGCTTGGCTATCCCGCCTGGGACGAAGATTCGCAAGGTGGCTCTCGAACACGTCGATCTCTCTCACGCCCGACTCGTAGACGCCTGGATCGAATCGTCGTCTTTCCACTTCGTCCGCTTCGATCGCGCTGCGCTTGTGGGCGTCGCTGACCACGGGAACGCGTTCATTCGGTGCAGTTTTCTAGGCACTGATTTCTCAAGAGCTGTTCTCGGCTACGAGGGATCCCGCTACGAGGAGTGCAACTTCGAACGTCCACGCTTGCATAGGACAGGATTTGTCCGACCCCAGTTCGATGACTGCATTTTCAGCGAGCTAAGGGGTAAGTCGACTGATTTTGCAGCTTCCTCCTTTGAGCGATGTCGTTTCATAGGCGAGCTAAGCGACGTTTGGTTTAGGGGACAGTTTGGCTACAAGGGCGACGAGAAGCGGTTCGGGCGCCCACGTCCCAACCGGATGTATAACGTCGACTTTGGGCAGGCTCGGCTACGTGACGTTCACTTCAGCAACGGATGTCCGCTTGACTTGGTCACTCCGCCAACACGAGAAACAGCGGTGGTCGTAGACAAGTGGCCTGAGCGGCTAATGCGGGTCAAACGACGGTTGCAGCAGGAGCCGCCCGATGTACAGAGCCGAGCCGACGGCTTTGTAGAGGCCCACCTAGCACACGCTCGCGATCAGTATCACTATCTCGTAGTAAAAGAGGAACTCTTCGAGGAGTTTGGCGACGATTTGGGCACGATGCTATTTCAGGCAATAACTTAAGGACCGCGAGATGACTATCCGCGCGTCGAGGTCGCTCATGCCGTAGCCTCGTGGGATGGAGATCGAGCCGGAGAACCTGACACGGTTCTTCGAGTTCGTGTTGCCCCATCTGGACGAGAAGCAGCGCCGCTTCGTGTGCGGGGCTATGGCACGCCTGCTGGGTCGGGGCGGCACGACGGCGGTCGCCAACGCGTCGGGCCCGGGCAAGGATGCCGCCGCCCCGCGGGTGGTGTCTGGGAGGTGTGACGGAGGTTGCGGAGATCCTCGGGGTCTCTCGCCAAAGGCTCGCAAAGCTGCGTGAGCGCGCGGATTTCCCCGACCCGGTCGGCGAGCTTGCCCAGGGCGCGATCTGGGATCTCGATGCCATTGAGCACATGGAGGAGCTCGACGACGCGCCGACGAGCTCCGCTAGCCGCCGTTCGACAGCTGCCCGTTTAGCCTCGATCCACCGATTCGCATCTGTCACCGCTTCGTAGCGAC
>PJQG01000004.1:2506-11305 GCA_002861595.1 Actinomycetota bacterium | reverse complement strand
CCATGGTTGCCACCCGCTCTGGCCGGAGCCACCTGACTCCTTACTGTCCGAGGACGGCGACCCGCTGCGCGAGGCCGACCTGGCGATGTACCGGGCCAAGGAACGGGGCAAGGGGCGCTGGGAGGTCTTCGAGTCGGCGATGAACGCTGAGGCCGTGCAGCGCCTCGAGTTGGAGACCGAGCTCCGTCAGGCCATCGACAGGGACGAGCTGTTCCTCCTGTACCAGCCCCTCGTCGACCTCGCGTCCGGCCGGATCACCGGCGTCGAGGCGCTGGTGCGCTGGCGCCACCCGCGGCGAGGCGTGGTCACCCCCGACAAGTTCATCGCCCTGGCCGAGGAGACCGGTCTCATCCTCCGCCTCGGGACCTGGGTGCTGGAGGAGGCGTGCCGCCAGGGCCAGCGGTGGCTGGAGGAGGGCCTTCCGCCGCTGCACGTCAGCGTGAACATCTCCGCCGACCAGTTCCAGAAGGGACGCCTGCCCGAGCAGCTGCAGGAGATCCTGGTGGCCACCGGCCTGGCCCCCGATCGTCTCACGCTGGAGATGACCGAGAGCGTGGTGATGGAAGAGGCCGAGGCGACGATGCAGATCATGCGCGAGATCGCCGGCCTGGGCGTCCGCCTGGCCCTCGACGACTTCGGCCAGGGCTACTCCTCGCTCTCGTACCTGAAGCGCTTTCCCCTCGACGTGCTCAAGGTGGACAAGGCCTTCGTCGACGGGCTGGTGGACAACGCCGAGGACCGCGCCATCGTCCGCTCCGTGGTTGCACTGGCCCGGGAGCTGGGGATCTCGGTGACGGCCGAGGGCATCGAGACGGCCAGGCAGCTCGAGCAGGTCAAGGCCCTGGGCTGCAACGTGGGACAGGGGTACTGGTTCTCCCGGGCCGTCGGCCCCGACGGCATCAACGAGCTGCTGCGCCCGTCCGGCGCCGAAGCCGGCAACGGTCAGAAATCGAGCGCGCTGAGCTCGGGAACGGTGCCCCGGGCCCGTTCCACAGCCTGACGCCAGCGGTCGCGGTCGAGGCGCCGACGCGGCTCGACCACCTGCCGCGGCGCCCACGCCTCGGCGATGTCGTCCTCGTCGGCCCAGATGCCCAGGGCCATACCGGCCAGGTAGGCGGCCCCGAGCGTCGTTGCCTCGAGGACGGGGGAGACCTCGATGGGCCGCTGGCTGGCGTCGGCCAGCGCCTGGAGAAAGGTGGCGTTGGCCGTCATGCCCCCGTCGACGCGCAGCGCGGCGATCTCCGCCCCGGCGTCGGCCTCCGCCGCCTCCACCAGGTCGGCACCCCGGTGGGCCACGCCGTCGAGCACGGCCCGGACGATCTCGGCCCGTCCCGCTCCCCGGGTCAGGCCGAGCAAGGTGCCCCGGGCGCCGAAGTCCCACACAGGCGTGCCCAGGCCGAGCAGGGCGGGCACGAACCACACCTCGCCCCGGCTCACCGCCGCCCGGGCCAGCTCCTCCGACTCGCTCACCGAGCCCAGCAGCCCCAGGTCGTCGCGCAGCCACTCGAGGCAGGAGCCGGCCGAGAGCATCGCCGCCTCCACCCCCCAGGTGTCGCTCCCGCCTCTGCGCCAGGCGACGATCGGGAAGCACCCGTGCTCGCCTCGGGCTTCGAAGCCCGGTCGCTCCGGCCCGACGCACACGTCCAGCATCGCCCCCGTGCCGAAGGTGGCCTTGGCCTGGCCGGCCCGGGTGCAGCCCTGGCCGACCAGGGACGCCTGCTGGTCCCCGGCCATCCCGGCCAGCGGGGGAGCGCCGGCCAGGGCGTCGGCCGTTCCGATCACACCGCTCGAGTCGACGATCCGGGGAAGCATGGAGGCGGGCACGTTGAGCCCGGCCAGCATG
The DNA here is from genome assembly GCA_002861595.1 of Actinomycetota bacterium. Classification (GTDB taxonomy): domain Bacteria; phylum Actinomycetota; class Acidimicrobiia; order Acidimicrobiales. The sequence goes on along the minus strand of PJQG01000004.1, from coordinate 9,462 downwards.
TCGTCGTCCCACCCGGAGGCGTCGTGGTGGACCAGGCCCGTGACCGCGGCGTTGGTGGCGTCGGTCACGTGCAGTGCCCCGCCGGACAGGGTCCAGACCAGCCAGGTGTCGAGCGTGCCGAAGCACAGGTCGCGGGCGCGGTGGGGATCGATCGCCTCGAGGATCACGGCCAGCTTGGTGGCCGAGGCGTTGGGGGCGAGGCGCACCCCGTTGGCCCGCAGCATGAGGCAGAGCGGCACCGTGCGCAGGTCCTGCCAGCCGATGCCCGGCGCCACCGGCGCGCCCGTGGACCGGTCCCACACGATGGTGGAGGCCCGCTGGTTGGCGATGCCGACGGCCTCCACCGGCCCCCCCTCGGCCAGTGCCGCGCGGGCCACCTCGAGGGCGGCGGCGGCCAGGGCGGAGGCGTCGAGCTCGACGAAGCCGGGCGCCGGCGTGGACGGCAGGGTGGGGCGGTGATGGACGTGCTCGACGGCGCCGTCGGGGCGGACCACCGCCGCCCGCACCGCGCTCGTGCCGGCGTCGACGACGAGGATGCTCATCGTTACGGGCCAGGCCGGCCGTGGGCGCGGTGGCGTATGCCGAGGTACGCCCCGAGCATGGCCAGCGAGACCGTGATCTGGAGCAGGAGCCCCAGGGTGATGACGAGGGGGGCGCTGATCCCCTCTCCGCTGGCCAGGCGCCGCACGACCGTGGCCGCCGTGAGCAGGCCGAACGCCACGCCGGCGGATGCGGCGGCGTGGACCAGCGGCGCATCGGGCCGGCGCCGGGAGGCGAAGTTCCCGGCCAGAGCGAAGCCGGCGAACAGGGCCACCACCCCGACGACCCAGGAGGATCCCTCCCCGTTGGCCTCGTCGCCTCCCAGGATGCGAGAGACCACGGTGACGGGCACCGTCACGGCGATGGCCAGGAGGGCGGCCCGGCCCACGACGGGCCAGTCGAGCCGGCCGGGAAGGCGACGTTGGCGCCCACCGTTCACGGCCACGGCGGCGCTCCCCAGGGCGACGGCAGGCCCAGCTTGCCCGGGTTGAGGATGCCGTGAGGGTCGAGGGCGTGCTTGAGGGCGACGAGGACGTCGAACGCCGGCCCCAGGGCCTGGGCGAGGAAGCGGCCCCGGTTGATCCCGATGCCGTGGTGGTGGCTGAGGGCCGCCCCCTGGCCCAGCGCCGCGGCCGTGACCGCGTCCCAGGCCTTGCCGTACCAGTCCTCGGCGGCCCCCTCGCCCTCGCCTTCGGGGGTGCCGGCGAAGGTGAGGTACAGGCACCCGCCGTCGGAATAGCTGTGGGACTGGTGGGCTGACGCCCACGCGGTGCCGGGGACGCCCTCGAGGGCCGCCATGGCGGCGGCGTGGACGCCGGCCAGCTGCGACCAGCGGGCCCCGACCTCGCAGGTGTCGGCCACCACGCCACGGTCGGTCAGCTCGGCCAGCGCCGACACGTCGTTGCGGGTGGCGAGCCAGTGGTCAACCAGGGCGTCGTCGAGGCGCTCGGCGCCGGCGCACTCCTCGCCCACGATGTGGAGCACGGCGTCGGCCACGCGGGGCTCGGCCTCGTCGAGGGCGAGGAGCAGGCAGCGTCCATCGACGGCGAAGGAACGCATCGACTCCCGATGGTCGTAGAGGCGCAGCACCGCCGGGGTGGCCCCTCGGCGCAGGATGCGGCGGCAGGCCTCCAGCCCCTCCACGAAGGTGGCGAACCCGAAGGCCGCTCGCCGCTCGGCCGGCGCCACCGGATGGGCCCGAAGGCACACCTCGGTCACCACGCCGAGCGTGCCCTCGCTCCCGAGGAAGAACTGGCGCAGGTCCGGGCCCGTCGCCTCGCGGGGGGACCGGCCCCCGGTGCGCACCACCCGCCCGTCGGCCAGCGCCACCTCCAGGCCGGCCACCATGTCCTCGATCTTCCCATACCGGGTGGAGTACTGGCCGGCCGACCGGCACGCCACCCAGCCCCCCACGGTGGACAGCGCCATGGACTGCGGCCAGTGCCCGGTGGTCAGCCCGTGGTCGCGCCGCAGCTTCTCCTCGAGGACGTCGCCCCGGGTGCCGGCGGCCACGTCCACCAGCAGCGAAGTGCCGTCGACGGCACCGACGCCGGAGAGCCCGCACAGGTCGAGGGCGACACCGCCGAACACCGGCACGCTGCCTCCGCACACGCCACTGCGCCCGGCGGTGGGCGTGACCGGCACCCGGGCCTCGTGACACGCGGCCAGCACGGCGGCCACCTGGGGCGTATCGGTCGGGAAGGCGACGACGGCGGGCCGGGCCGCGACCATCCCGCCAGCGGACCAGTGCCGGGCGATCGGCCACCAGTCCGCTCCGTGGTCGGTGCGGGCGGCGTCGCCGGCGTCCACGGCGCAGATGCCCTCCAGCCGGGCGAGCAGGCGGTCGTCCACCTCCACCCGCACGCCGCCGAGCCGTTCTGTGCTCATGTCCCGGCTGGGGCCCCACCCCCAGCCTCCTCGCCGAAGTGGGGGCCCCAACCCCACCCGGCGCCGTCGGCGCTCATGTTCCCGGCTGGGGCCCCCGACACGCCCGCACTCTGGAGTACATGGCGTACCGGATCGGTACGCCATGTACTCCAGATCGGTGTCGTGAGCTTCATGTCCCGGCCACGGCCAGCCCGGCGGCCTCCCTCTGGCGGGCTACGGTCGCGAGGAAGGAGGAGACCTGCCGCTCCTCGTCGGCCCGCGTCCACCCCAGCTCCGGCGCCAGCAGGCGGGCCACGGCGGGTGCCGCGGCCGCCGAGGCCGCTGCGTCCAGCAGCAGGCAACGGGTCCGCCGGCTGAGGACGTCCTCCACGGTGGTGGCCATCTCGTGGCGAGCCGCGTACACCGCCTCGGCCCGCAGGTAGGCCAAACCGGGGACCAGCGGCTCGGCCAGGGCGTCGTCCTCTCCGGCGAGGGCCAGCACCGCCGGGGTCTCGCCGCCGTAGCGGGCCACGAGGTGGGCCAGCCCCTCCGCGGTCGTCCCCAGCCGGCGGGCCGCACCGGCGGCCGCCCGTCCCTGGAGCTGGCCGGTGCCCGCTGCTCCCCGCAGGGCCAGTCCTGCGGTGGGGCTGGCACCGGCCCGGCCGGCGCCGAGGCGGGCGACCACCACATCGACGGTGTCGGCCGCCATCTTGCGGTAGGTGGTGAGCTTTCCGCCGGTGACGGTGACGACGCCGCTGGCGCTGGTGGCCACGCGATGGCGCCGGGACAGGTCGGTGGTGCGGGAGGAGCCGCCGCTCGCGACCAGCGGACGCAACCCCGCCCACATCCCCACCACGTCGGCCTCCTCGAGGGGCTGGCCCACGGCGGCGTTCACGGCATCGAGCACGTAGGCCACGTCGGCCGGCGTGCACTGCGGGTCGTCGAGGGGGCCGTCGTAGTCGGTGTCGGTGGTGCCCAGGTAGACGCGATCGGACCACGGCACCACGAAGATCGACCGCCCGTCGGCGGCGACAGGCAGCACGGTGGCCAGGTGGCACGCCAGCTTCTCCCGGGCCACCGTGAGGTGGATGCCCTTGGCAGGCCGCAGGCTGTGTGGATGGCTTCCCTCGTCGAGGGCCAGCACGTCGTCGGCCCACACGCCCGTGGCGTTGACCACGGCGACGGCCCGCACCTCGGTCCCGTCGGCCAGCCGGGCCCCGCACGCCCGCCCGGCGCCGTCCTTGAGGATGGCGGCCACCCGAGCGTGGTTGGCGGCTACGGCGCCGTGGTCGAGCACGGCGGTGCGCACGACGGCGAGCGTGAGGCGGGCGTCGTCGGCGTGGGCGTCGTGGAAGATGAAGCCGGCCCGCACGAGCTCGGGCCGCAGGGCTGGAAAGTGGGCGCACACCTCGGTGGTGGCGATGCGGCGGTGGCGGGCGGTGCCGGCCCGCAGCCCGCCGAAGACGTCATAGAGCCACAGCGCGGTGCTGTATGCCCGCACCCGGGCTGCGGTGCTCGATCCCGCCCGCCCGAGGACGGGGACCAGAAAGGGCAGCGGCCGCACGAGGTGGGGCGCGTTGGCCAGCAGCCGGCGCCGCTCGACCAGGTTCTCCCGCACGAGGCGGTACTCCCGCTGCTGCAGATAGCGCAGGCCCCCGTGGACCAGCTTGGAGGACCTGGACGATGTTCCGGAAGCGAAGTCGTGGCCCTCCACCAGGGCCGTCCGCAGCCCCCGCGCCGCGGCGTCGAGGGCCACGCCGGCACCGGTGATCCCGCCGCCGATGACGAGGACTTCGAACTGCTCGTCCCGGAGGCGGGCCAGCGCCTCCTCTCGCTGGAAGGACGCCGTCACTCCTTCGAAAGCGTGGCGTAGGAGGTGCGGAAGCCGTCGTTGAGCAGCGGGGGCACGGCCCCGCGGGCGGCGAGGAACAGCCACGCGCCGAGGGCCAGGTACGCCACCGAGGTGATGATGCGCACCTCGTCGTGGATCGACTCGGGCCCGACGGCGCCGGCGATGAACTGGACCATGAACAGCCCGAAGAGGGCGCCGGCCTCCCGCACCGACATGGCCCGGTTGACCAGGATGGCCAGGGCGAACACCGACTGGGCGGCGGTGAGGAGCAGCTCCTCGCGCTGCTGGCCAACGATGGGCAGCCCGTGCACGCTGCCCGAGGCGATGGCGAAGGCGATGGGCAGCGTGCCCACCAGGAGGGTCCACTGGTTGACCTTGGACGACACCAGCGTGCCCAGGCCGGCGTCGGTGTTGAGCCGCCAGGCGTACAGGCCGGCGACCAGCAGCTCCGGCGCCTCCGACGCCAGGGGAGCCAGCCACTGCACGAGGAGGAACTCGCTCACGCCCAGCGACTCGCCGCTGGCCACCAGGGCCTCGGCGAAGTGCTCGGCGGTCAGGAGGATGACGGTGGCGGCGAACAGGAACAGGCCGATCACCGCGGCCCGCCGTCCGGGGACGGTGAAGCCGCCGATCCAGCGGGCCGGTCCCACCAGGTGGGGCTCGGAGGGGGGCGCCTTGGAGACCCGCACCGTGTAGAGGACGAAGATGGTGACGAGCACGGCGGCGTCGACCAGGGTGATGGAGCTCTTGAGCGGCAGCGTCAGCGAGTAGAGGGTGGCGACGGCCAGGTAGGACAGCTCCACCGAGTGGCTGCGGCTGAGGGTGACCTCCCGGCCCCGCTCCGGCTGCCCGCGCTGGCGCCACCGCCACCACGCGATGAAGATCACCATGCTCCACCCGACGCCGATCAGGAGCCGGTTCGCTCCGGTCATGTTGGCCAGGGCCAGTGAGCACGGGGACTCCTCGCCACCGCCGATGGGCAGGCAGGCCCGCCCCGTCTCCTCGAAGGAGTTGCCGCCCTTGATGGCGAACACGAGGTCCACCGCGTACTCGGGGAGAACGGCGATGAAGGCCAGGACGGCGATGGCGAGCCCCGCCGAGATGTCGAGCTGGGCCACCTCGGCCGCCCAGGACAGCAGGAAGGCCGCACCCACGATGGCCATCCCGTACAGCAGAGCCAGCAGCGGTTCCGCCAGGTGCGGCTCGGTGAGGCGCAGGACGATGCCGGGAACGGTGACGGCGACGGCCAGCATGAGCGACACGCGCTGGCGTCCCGGGTGGAGCGCTTCGTGGAGGTCCTCGTCGGTGGTGGTCACCGGGTCATCCTAGGGACGGCGCAGACCCGGGCCCGGCCACGAACCGGCGAGCGGGCCCGGCGACGGAGGCTGTGCCCGCATGGAGCGGTGAGAGGGTAGAAGCGAGGAGCGGCGGGTACAACGCCCGCTAATACCGCGTCCCGAGATGTGAGGATGTGATCGCTGCCATGAACCTGTCCTGGCGCCAGCACGGTGCGTGTCGAGGCATTGACCCGGACATCTTCTACCCCGTCTCCGACGAGGAAGCCGAGCCGGCCAAGGCGATCTGCGCCACGTGTCCTGTCCGCGAGCCCTGCCTCGAGTACGCCCTGGCCAACCGCGAGCGCGACGGCGTGTGGGGCGGGGCCACCGAACGTGAGCGCCGGCGCCTGATCCGCCAGCGCCGCAAGAGCGCGTAGCGCTCGACGCCAGCTCCTCGTCCTGGAGTACACAGCCCGTGGAGACCGCCGGCTATGTACTCCAGTTCGCCGCGCCTGGGGCGCCGGCTGCGGGGCCGCACCGGCGCCGTAGGATCGAACCATGTCCGGGCTCGGAGGGGTGACGCTCGGGGGCATCCCGATCAGGGTCGACGCGTCGTTCCTGCTCCTCTCGGTCTTCATCGGGTTGTCGGGGGGGCGGGGCGTGGAGGGCGCCGCGGTGTGGGTGGTCGTGGTCGGTGTGTCCATCCTGGTCCACGAGCTCGGTCACGCCCTCACCTTCCGGGCCTTCGGCGTCTCGTCCTCGGTCCTGCTCTACGCCATGGGTGGTCTCACCGTGCCCGAGCACGGGCCGCGCCTGCGCCCCGGCCAGGACATCCTCGTCAGCTTGGCCGGTCCTGGGATCGGGCTGCTCCTGGGGGCGGTCGTGGCTCTGGTGGCGCCCCCGGGTGACTTCCCAGTGGACAGCCTGGCTCGCCTGGCGTCGCTCTACCTGCTGTACGTGAACGTGGCCTGGGGCCTGGTGAACCTGCTGCCCATCCTGCCCCTCGACGGCGGCAACGTCCTGGCCGCCGTCCTGCGCAAGACCATGGGCGCCCGGGGCGTGCGCGCCGTACGCATCGTCTCCCTCGTGGCCTCCGCCGCCCTGGGGGCGCTGGCCCTGGCCTACCGGGCGCCCTTCGGGGCCATCCTCGCCTTCTACTTCGGGTACATGAACCTGACCGCGCTGCGCAGCGAGCGCGGGGTCGTCCGTCCCAATCCGGGCGAGGAGGTCCTCCGCAAGGGCGCGGCGGCGCTGGAGGATGGCAATCTTGACGGCGCCGAATGGGCGGCGCGCAACGTCCTCGATCGGCCCGAGGCCTCGCCGGCGCTCACGGCGGCGGCGGCCGAGCTGCTGGCCTGGACGGGCCTGGCCCGGGGCTCGGTCGCCGCCGCCGTCGCCGGTCTGGGCGCCGCACCGGCCGA
>PJQG01000004.1:0-2448 GCA_002861595.1 Actinomycetota bacterium | reverse complement strand
GCCGGGCTGCCGGCCCTGGCCGCCGGTCTGTCCGAGGGCTCCACGGTCATCCCGGCCGGGGTCGTGGCCCACGCCGTTCTCGGCGCCGGCGTTCTCGACGACCTGCTCGAGCGGCTGGGCACGGCACCTGATCGGCCGGGAGCGGCCGCGGGGCTGGCCCGTCTCCAGGAGGTGTTGCACCGGGCCGGGAACTACGCCGAGGCCGCCCACGTGGGGGACAAGGCGTTCGCGGTCACGGGCAGTGGCGTCATCGCCTTCAACACCGCCTGCAGCCTGGCCAGGTCAGGGCGGGAGGAAGACGCCCTGCAGTGGTTGCACAGCGCCGTTGACGCCGGATGGCACGATCCGGACCAGCTGGAGAGGGACCCGGACCTGGCGTCGGTGCGGAACCGGCCGGGGTTTGGCGACGTGCGCGCCCTCCTCGCCGGCGCGGCCGACGGGGGGAGCGGGGCCGCCGGGGCCACCGGCGGCGCGAGGTGAGCGACGGCGAGGCCTTCGCCGCCCTCGGCGGGTGGCCCGTGGTGCTCGGGCGGCTGATGGGCAGGGCCGATCTCACCGCCGACGAGGCCGGCCTCGCCCTCGGGGAGATCCTGGAGGGGCGGGCGACGCCTGCGCAGGTGGCGGCGTTCGCGGTGGCGCTGCGGGTGAAGGGCGAGAGCGTGGCGGAGATCAGCGGCCTGGTGGCGGCCATGCTCGATCACGCCGAGCCCGTTCCCGTCGCCGACGGCGACGGCGACGGGGACGCCCTGATCGACACCTGCGGCACCGGCGGCGACCGCAGCGGCTCCATCAACGTCTCCACCCTGGCCGCGCTCGTGGCCGCCGGCGCCGGCGCCCGGGTGTGCAAGCACGGCAACCGCGCGGCGTCGTCGGTGTCGGGGTCGGCCGACGTGCTGGAGGCGCTCGGGGTGGCCATCGACGTCGGTCCCGAGGGCGTCCGGCGGTGTCTGGAGCAGGCGGGCATGGGCTTCTGCTTCGCGCCGCGGTTCCACCCTGCGCTGCGCCACGCCGGCCCCGTGCGCCGAGAGCTGGGCGCGCCCACCGTGTTCAACTTCCTCGGTCCACTGGCCAACCCCGCCCGGGTCCGTCGCCAAGTGATCGGCGTCAGCGACCCGGCCATGGCCGAGAAGATGATCGGCGTCCTGGCCGCTCGTGATGCCTTGCGGGCTCTGGTGGTCTACGGCCACGACGGGCTCGACGAGCTGTCCACGACCGGCCCCTCCACCGTGCTCGACCTCGCCGGCGGGGAGGTGCGCACCTACGACGTCGAGCCGTCTGCCCTCGGCCTTGGCCCCGCCACCGTCGAGGACCTCCGGGGAGGCGACGCCACGCGGAACGCCGCCATCGTCCGTGGTGTCCTCAGTGGCGAGCCGGGCCCTCACCGCGACATTGCGCTGCTCAACGGCGCCGCCGGCCTCCTGGTGGCCGGTCTGGCCGCCGACCTCACCGAAGGCCTCACCCTGGGCGAGCGGTCCATCGACGATGGGAGGGCGGCCGGCGTGCTCGAACGCCTGGTCGCCGCGTCCAACACCGCGGCCGCCTGCCCGTAGGGTTCGCCCATGGACTCCCGCCATCCCCACGAACATGCCTCGGCGGCAGGAGCGCCCGGAGCCAGCGCCCCCGGCGAGCCTGGTTACGACGGCGAGGCGACGGTCGGCGACGAGGGTGGCTCGGCCGGTACGGAGGCGTACGGCGACCCTTTCGGCCGACCGGAACCCGGCGAGGTGGCATCGACGGACTAGCCGGACGGCGGCCGCCGGCGCTGCGGTGGCCGGTACGCTCTGCGCCGATGGGCGTCCGCCGCTACCGCTGCACGTCCTGCGGCAACCTCACCCGTTTCGACGTCACCATGACGCGCCGCACCCGGGCCTTTCACCACTACACCGTCGGCGGCGAGCTCACCGTGGAGGACGAACAGGTCCTCGACGAGAAGACGGAGCAGGTCTCCTGCCGCTGGTGCGGCACCGGCGGCACGGTTGAGGGCCTGCTGGAGGCCGAGGGCTGAGCGCCGCGGCGTTCCTCCCGCCGGCCACTGACGCGCTCGTCCGGCCTGCCCTGCACCTGGCTTTCGCCGTGGCCCTGGCCGGCGTGGACGCCGACCCGCCGGTCGAGCCTCCCCGCCCGCTCCGGCCCTTTCTCCGGTTCGTCCGGCTCCCGGACCAGGCACTGGTCGTCGTCCGCCGGTCGCTGGAGGACGATGCCGCGTTCCGCGCGCGTGTCGCCGACGCCGCTGGTGAGGAGGAGGTGGGGCGTGCCGGCTGGTTGTTCCTCAACCGCCCGTCCGGATGGGAGGACGAGCTGGCGGAGCTGGCCGGCGCGGAGCAGGCCGCGGCCGACGCCGCCCGGGAGGCCAAGGAGGAGCGCACGGCGATGCGCCGCCTGGCTCAGGTGGAGCAGGCGGTGGAGCGGGCCGACAAGGCGGCGGCGAAGGCCCGGGCCGAGGCCGCG
>PJQG01000066.1:31699-32277 GCA_002861595.1 Actinomycetota bacterium | reverse complement strand
CCGGTGGTGGCAACTCCGGTGGTGGCAACTCCGGTGGTGGCAACTCCGGTGGCGGCAACTCCGGTGGTGGCAACTCCGCCGAGCAGTCGGCCAACAGCGACCAAGAAGGCGAGAGCGATGTCTTCTCGGTGCCGATCATCCCCGTCAACGCCAACACCCCGGTGTGCGTGCTGGCCGACTGCGAGCACGCCAGCGCCACCCAGGACAACTCGGCCAGCGGGTCCAGCCACAACGACAGCGACCAGACCCAGGTCGTCGCCAACGGTGGTGGCGGCTCCGGTGGCAACTCCGCCGAGCAGTCGGCGGACAGCGACCAAGAGGGCGAGAGCGATGTCTTCTCGGTGCCGATCATCCCCGTCAACGCCAACACCCCGGTGTGCGTGCTGGCCGACTGCGAGGACCCCAGCGCCGCCCAGGACAACTCGGCCAGCGGGTCCAGCCACAACGACAGCAGCCAGACCCAGGTCATCCAGTAGAGCCGCTGGGCAGCTCACCAGGACCCAAAAGACCCGTCAGCCGGTTGCCAAAGGGCTGACAGTCTGACTGGTGGGACAACCGCAGGTTGCCGGTCAGCCGCC
>PJQG01000066.1:0-31692 GCA_002861595.1 Actinomycetota bacterium | reverse complement strand
TGACCGGCAACCCCGGTATGGCCGGTCTCTCAGATCGGTCAGGGGGCGGCGGGGACCACGACCAAGAAGTCCCATCGTGCTGAATTCTTCAGTGCAGGTGACTAGCCCGGCCGGGCCCCCGCTGAGCTGAAGATCCCCCGCGTGGCCGATATGGGACGATGGGGCGTTCGCCGACCTTCGTCCCATGCATGGGGCGAAGGTTGATATCCACCAGAGGGCACGAGAAGAGCAACTCGTGCGGGAACACCTGAACCTGGTGGACAGCGCCGTCCACCATCTGGCGGCACGACTCCCGCGTCACATCCCGCGCGACGAGCTGATCTCGGCAGCCATGGCAGGACTGGCGCAGGCGGCGCGGTCCTTCGATGCCGAGCGCCACACCAACTTCAGCCATTACGCGTCAGCTCGCATCCGGGGTGCGCTGCTCGACGAGCTGCGCAATCGAGACTGGGCCACCCGCTCGGTGCGGGCCCGGGCCCGCCGGATGCAGAAGGCGACCGAGGAGCTGACGGCGCGCCTGGGACGGTCGCCCACGAGGGCCGAGCTGGCCGAGAACATAGGGGTCACCGTCGAGGCGGTGGTCGCGTTGTCCAACGACGTGCATCGCTCAGTCGTGCTCAACTACGACTCCGTGATCGCTGAAGGCGGCGGTGAATGGCTGCTTCCTGTCGACGACCAGAGCCCCGACGTCGTCCTGCTCGAGCGTGAGCAGCGGGCCTACCTCCTCGACGCAGTGGCGGCCCTTCCCGAGCGGCTGCGCCACGTGGTGCTCGGGTCGTTCTTCGAGGAGCGGTCCGTCCAACAGCTGGCCGACGATCTCAACGTCAGCCCGTCGCGCATCTCCCAGATGAGGGCGGAGGCAATGATCCTGCTGAAGGACGGCATCACCTCGCAGATGGAGCCTGAGCGGGCCGCGGTCAGCACCGGCAGCCGCCGGGTGGCCCGCCGCACCCGCGTCTATCGCGCCGCCGTTGCCGGCGGATCGGACTTCAAGTCCCGCATCACGGCGGTGTCCCGACCGCTCGCCTCCAGCCTTCCCGTCAACGTCAAGGTCACGCCGTCACGCTGAATCGACTCAGCCTGCTTCACCGTTACAGCCTCAGCGGAGCACGTCGGGCAAGGGCTCGGCGTGCACGATGGTGAGCCGTTGCGTGGCCCGGGTGAGGGCGACATAGAGGGCGCGCAGACCCTGGGCCGACTCGCCAACGATACGGGCCGGCTCCACGACCACGACCGCGTCGAACTCGAGACCCTTCACCGTCCCCACCGGGATGAGGGTCACCTGCGACTCGATGCCGTGGCGGTCGGCCCGTGAGAAGGCGATCCCCTTGGTCTCCAGACCCGCGGCCAGCGCCTCAAACCACGACGGCGCCGTAATGACGGCGACGGTTCCCCCCCCCGCCTCCATCGTCTCGTCGTGGGCCAGCGCAGCCACCCTTTCGGCCATCTCCTCCTGGCCGGCGGTGACGAAGACCGGCCGGTTGCCCGTCGAGCGCACCGACCGGGGCGGGTGCAGGTGGGGGGCGGCCACGGCCAGCACCCGACCGGCGAGCTCCATGATCTCCAAGGGTGTCCGGTAGTTGACACTCAGCTCCGTGAAGTGGCCGCGCCGGCGCCGGGGCAGGTGGGCCACGATGTCCTCCCAGCCCGACGGCGCCCGGGAGCCGGTGGCCTGGGCCACGTCGCCCACCACCGTCATGGAACCCGAGATGGACCGCCGGGCCAGCATGCGCAGCTGCATCGGGGTGAGGTCCTGGGCCTCGTCCACCACGATGTGGCCGTAGGCCCGAATCTCGTCGTCGGCCCTCCGGGTGCGGCTACGGGGGCCGAGCAGTACCCGGGCCTCGTCCAGCAGTGGCAAGTCCTCCGCCGTCCAGGGGATCTCCTCCAAGGTCGCGCTCCGTGGCCGGTGGAGCCCGGCCAGCTCCTCGGCGCTGAGGATCGCCTTGCCGGCCAGGCGGAGCAGCGGCGGGGCGCCGTACAGGTCGTGCAGGAGTTCCTCGGGAGCGAGCAGCGGCCACATGCGGTCGAGGGCGGTCGCCACCGCGGGAAGCCGGCGCAGCCGCCACCACAGCTCGGCCTGGCTGAGACCGCCCTCGGCCAGCTCCGGCGCCGTCGGTTCACCGTCCCCGCCGGGACCGGCCTGCGCGCTGCCGTCGTCGTGCCCGTCGGCGCTCTGGTCGACCCACAGACCGGTGCGCCGGCGACGATGCGCCGCTCGCCGGTACTGCTCGTGGAGATGGCGGGCCACCAGCGCCTCGACATGCCGGCGACGAGCGTTGTGGGTTCCGGGCCGGCGTCTGGCCGAGGCCACGATCGCTTCCGCTTCGCGAACGCCGAGCCTCAGGGAGAAGCCCTCGAAGCCCACCTCGGCCGCGTACCTGAGCGAACGCTGACGGTCGCGCACTGCCCGCGCCAGCACCTTCGCCATGCGGGCGTCCCCTTTGGCCCGCGCCGCCACGTCGCCGTCGACCGCTCGCACCCGGGCGTCGGGGACGAGCCCCTCGATGGTGGAAAGCGCCACGCCGCTCTCCCCGAGCGAGGGCAGCACCTGGCCTATGTAGCGGAGGAACACCGGGTTGGGGCCGACCAACAGCACGCCCTGGCGCTCGAGGGGGAATCGATAGGTGTAGAGCAGGTAGGCGGCTCTGTGCAGGGCCACGGCGGTCTTGCCCGTGCCGGGGCCACCCTGCACCACCAGCACCCCGCCCAGCTCGGCTCGGATGACCTCGTCCTGCTCGCGCTGCACCGTAGCCACGATGTCGCGCATCCGCCCGGAGCGTGAGCGTTCGAGGGCGGTGAACAGGGCACCGGCACCGGCGAGCTCCAGCTCCTCGCCGCCCTCGCCGAAGACCTCGTCCTCGATGCCGAGGAGACGCCGGCCTTCGGTGGCGAAGTGCCGGCGCCGGGCCAGGCCCATGGTGTGGACTCCGGTGGCACGGTAGAACGGCTCGGCCACCGGGGCCCTCCAGTCGACCACCAAGGGCTCCTGGTCCTCGCTGGACACGGCCAGGCGCCCGATGTGGAACGACTCCCCTTCCTCCCGGTCGATACGGCCGAAGCACAACGATTCGGCGCCGAGCTCGAGCTGCGCGAGGCGGTGCAGGGTGGTGCGAACGAGAACGTCACGCTCGGCCACCGACTGCGGGGTTCCACCCCGCTGCCGGAGAACGGACTCGAGCAGAGCAGTGGCGGAGGCGCGCAGGGCGGCCACGCGTTCGTAGGCTCGGTCGATGTGGGCCTGCTCGGACTGCAGGTCGGGGTGTGAGGACACTCGTTCCCTCGAAAGCGGAGGTGCGATTGTAGGGTGCCCGGCCCTAACGTCTGGCACGCATGCCGCCCCCGGCCGACGCCCCCTTTCTCCTCACCTGCCGGCGTCAGCCCACCGCGGTCGTGCCGGTGTGGTTCATGCGCCAAGCGGGTCGTTCGCTGCCGGAGTACCGGGCGGTACGGGGCACGGGCAACATCCTCGACGCCATCGGCCGGCCTGAGCTGGCGGCCGAGATCACCCTCCAGCCCGTTCGCCGCTATGGCGTCGACGCCGCCATCCTCTATTCCGACATCGTGGTCCCGTTGGCCGCCATCGGCTTCGGCGTGGAGGTCGTGCCCGGCGTGGGGCCTGTGGTCAGGGAACCCTTCAGGAGCAAGGCCGATCTGGCCCGACTCCGTCCTCTCGAACCGGAGGACGACACGCCCTATGTCCTGGAGACGGTGCGAGCCGTCGTGGCGGAGCTCAACGTTCCCCTCATCGGCTTCGCCGGCGCGCCCTTCACGGTAGCCAGTTATCTGATCGAGGGAAGGGGCTCCCGTACCTGTTCCCTTACCAAGAGGCTCATGCGGGAGGACACGGCAACATGGCACGCGCTGCTCGACGCCCTCGCCGACCTGGCCCTGTCCTCGCTGCGGTCACAGGTCGCCGCCGGCGCCTCCGCCGTGCAGCTCTTCGACAGTTGGGCCGGCGCCCTCTCCCCCGACGACTACACCCGCTACGTCCTGCCGGCTACTCGGCGCATCTTCGCAGGGCTGGCCGATCTCGATGCGCCCCGCATCCACTTCGGCGTCGGTACCGGTGAGCTGCTCGGGCTGATGGCCGGCGCCGGAGCCGACGTGGTCGGCGTGGACTGGCGCGTCCCGCTCGATGCCGCCCGAGCGCGGGTGGGCCCGGGCAAGACGCTCCAGGGCAACCTTGACCCCTCGGTGTGCCTCGCTCCGATGGACGTGGTCGAGGCCGAGGTGGCCAAGGTGCTGGAGGCCGGCGGCGGGACGGGGCACGTGTTCAACCTTGGCCACGGGGTGCTCCCGCAGACCGACCCCGGCGTGCTGCAGCGGGTGGTGGAGCTGGTGCACGCCCACCAACGCCTTGATGGCTGAGGCCCGCACCGTCGGCGTTCTCGTCATGGCCTACGGGTCCCCGGCCTCCTCGGCTGACGTGGAGAGCTATTACACCCACGTGCGGCGGGGGCGCCGGCCGCCGCCCGAACTGCTGGCCGACCTGCAACGTCGGTACGACGCCATCGGCGGCGTGTCACCCCTCGCCGCCCGCACCACGGCCCAGGTCGATGCACTGCAAGCCGCCCTCGGCGAGGGGCATGTGGCGACCCTGGGCCAGAAGCACGCCGCCCCCTTCATCGAGGACGGTGCCTCTCAGCTCGCCGAGACGGGCGCGGCGCGGATCATCGGGCTCGTCCTGGCCCCCCACATCTCGGCCCTGAGCACCGGGGAGTACCACGAGCGGGCAGCCGAGGCCGCCGGCGCCGCCGGCATCCCCTACTCGGCGGTGACGCGCTGGCACCACCACCCGGCGCTGGTGGAGCTCCTGGCCGAGCGGGTGCTGCGGGCACTCGCCCGCTTTCCGCCCGGCACCGATGTGGAGACCCTCGTCACCGCCCACTCACTGCCCGAACGGGCCCTGGGTCTCGACGACCCGCCCTATCCCGAACAACTGCGCCAGACAGCCGAGGCTGTTGCCGCCCAGGCAGGTCTGGGCACGAGGTGGCGGGTCGCCTGGCAGAGCGCGGGGCGCACGGCGGACCCTTGGATCGGCCCCGACATCCTCGACGTCATCGGGGCCTTGGCCGATGAGGGGGTGGAGGGCGTGCTCGTCTGCCCGGCCGGCTTCGTGTCCGACCACCTCGAAGTGCTCTACGACGTGGACGTCGAAGCCCGTGGAGTGGCGGAGGCGGCCGGGCTCCAGCTGGAGCGGACGCCATCGCTCAACGACGACCCTGCCTTCATCGCGCTGCTGGCCTCACTCGTACGCCAGGCCGCGGTCGCCGCGCCCGCTTGAGCCACACCGAGGCCACCGTGGTCGGCGGGGGCATAACCGGCCTGGCCGCAGCGTGGGAGCTGGCCCGCGGCGGCGCCCGCGTCACGCTGCTGGAGTCCTCCCCCCGGCTCGGCGGCAAGATCATGACCGAGGAGTTCCGGGGCCGAGCCGTGGACATGGGGCCCGATGCCTTCCTCGCCCGCGTTCCCGAGGCCCTTCAGCTGTGCCATGAGCTCGGCCTGGGTGAAGAACTGGTCGGCGTCGCCACCGAAGCGGCTTCATTGTGGGTGCGGGGCCGTGTCTGGAGGACATGGCGTACCGATCCGGTACGCCATGTCCTCCAGAGCCGAGGTCGGCTGCGACCTGTCCCTGCCGGCGCCGTGCTGGGCGCACCGACCAGCCTCGCGGCGCTGGCCCGCTCCCGGGTGGTCCCCGCCCGTGGCGTGGCCCGAGCCGCTCTCGACCTGGTGCTGCCCGGGAAGGACCTGGGCCCGGACCCGACCGTCGGCGACATCGTCACCGCCCGCTTCGGGCGAGAGGTCCACCAGCGGCTGGTGGACCCGCTGGTCGGCGGCATCCACGCAGGTCCCTCGGCGCGCCTCAGTGCGCGGGCCGTCGCCCCGCAGCTCGCAACAGGGGCGGCTTCGCACCGCAGCCTGCTGCTGGGTCTCCGCCGTGCTTCCGCCCCGTCGCCGGCGAGCTCGCCCTCGGGAGCCGGACTCGCGCCGGCTTTCGTGTCCTTGCGCCGAGGGCTCGGTCACCTGGTCGCACGCCTGGAAGAGGCCCTCCGGGCGCACGGCGTCCACATCCAGCTCGGACGGGCCGCGGATCTCCCTTCGGCCGGGACGCGGAACGCCGTCATCGTCACCACGCCCGCGCCCGCCGCCGCCGCCCTCGTCGCCGGTGCCTCCCCGGAGGCGGCCGCGGAGCTGGCAGCCATCGAGCACTCCTCCGTCGTGCTGGTCGTCCTGAGCTACCCGGTGGCGGCGTTCGCGGGCCACGCCCCGCCTCCCGGGAGCGGTTTCCTCGTTCCCCAGGTGGAGCGACGGCTGATGACGGCCTGCTCGTTCGGCTCCTCCAAGTGGCCGCACTGGGCGAACGAGGACGAGGTGGTGCTGCGGGTCTCGGCCGGCCGCTGGGGAGACGAGCGGGCGATGGCGCTGGACGACGCCGAGCTGGTGGCCCGCCTCCACCACGAGCTCGAGCAGGCCCTGGGGCTGCGACGCGAACCGCTCGCCGGCCGAGTCACACGCTGGGCGGGCGCCTTCCCCCAGTACCGGCCGGGCCACCTGGCGCGGGTCGCCCGCATCGAGGCCGCCCTGGCCCGCGACGCCCCGAGCGTGCAGCTCGCCGGTGCCGCCTTGCGAGGCGTGGGCATCCCGGCGTGCATCGCCCAGGGGCGCGCCGCGGCGCGGCGCGCCCTCGGGCTGACATCGTGAGGCGCTGCCGGCGCTACCAGCCCATGTTGGCTGAGGCGCTCTTGACCTTCCCCATCCCCCGCCAGCCGGTGTTGGCCATGCCCGGCACGCCGTGCTTGGGCAGCCACGCCTCGTCGTTGCGGGCGGCCATCAGCTCCTGGCGGCGGGCGAACGCCTCGCGGCCCATGTCCCGGAGCTCGTCGGCCAGCTCGACGTCGGCCTTGGGGAAGACGACCTTCTCTTCCTTGTCGATGTGGCTCGTGAGCGCCACCCGAAGCATCCGCATGGTGCGCTCCAGTGCCGGGTCTCCGGGCTCCATGTCCTCGACGGCGGCGATGATCTCGCTGATCTGGGCGTGCTCGTCCTCTGACTCGTCGGCCAGACGCCCGTCCACGACGTCCCGGACGGCCGGGTAGAAGATCTCTTCTTCGATCGTGCTGTGCATGTTGAGCTCGTCACATACGGCCAGCGCCAGATCGAGCCGCCACGGGCTCTGCTCGTAGGTGGTCAGCAGGCGCTTGAGCCGAAGGTGGTCATCGAGCAGCACCTTGGTGATATCGGCCATCCACAATCTCCTTCTCGTTCAGGTCGCCCCAAGACGACAGCACGGAGTCTAGATCCACTAGGTGTTCTGGTCTAGTAGCGTCGCCCCGCGCCCGCTCGCCTGCACCCTCCGCCCCTGCTTCCCGTGCCGGCCGGCATCGGAAGCATGCCGCCCGATGAGGCCGAAGCGAAGCTGGCCGACGGCAACACCGAGCTCCGCCGGCTCCGCTCGGACCTGGCGACCCTGGCGTGTCGGGTGGCGTTGTCGAGCGAGGAGAACGACCAGCTGCCTGCCGGGCTTGCGGCCGGACGCGGCGTCGCCGCCGCGGGATCAAAGCCAGCCCTGTGACCCCAACACCGGAGCCGCCCGTCCTCGCCCCCATGCTGGCAGGGTCGGCCGGTATGCCGCAGGACCCGACGGGCTGGCTGTTCGAGCCCAAGTGGGACGGCGTGCGCGCCATCGCGCGGGTGTGGGACGCCAGGGTGACCCTCACCAGCCGGCTCGGCAACAACGTCACCGCCGGCTACCCGGAGCTCGCCGGGCTCGGGCCCGCCTTCGGCAACCGGGCCGCGGTCCTCGACGGCGAGGTCGTCACCTTCGATCATCGGGGTCGGCCGAGCTTCGAGCGGCTGCAGCGCCGCATGCACGTCCGCGGTCCGAGCCGCTCCCTGGTCGCCGAGGTGCCTGTGCTCTACGTCGTGTTCGATCTCCTCTGGCTCGACGGGCAACTGCTCACCGGCGAGTCCTTCGTCGAACGGCGCCGCCTGCTCGAGGAGCTGAACCCCCAAGGCCCGTCGTGGCAGATCTCCCACCTGCTGCCGGAGCCGCCCGACGAGGCCCTGCTCGCCGCCTGCCGCGAGGTCGGCATCGAGGGCTACCTGGGCAAGTTGGCCTCCGCCGGCTACTCCGTCGGCAAGCGCTCCAAGGCGTGGACCAAGGTCAAGTGCGTCCGCCAGCGGGAGTTCGTGGTGGGCGGCTGGAACGAGGGATCGGGCGGCCGCTCTGGCCAGATCGGCTCGCTCGCCGTTGGTTGGGTCGATCCCGCCGCACCGGCGCCGCCTGGCCACCTGTTCGCACTCCGCTACGCCGGCCAGGTCGGATCAGGGCTCACCGAGCTCTTGCTCCGCCACCTGTCCTCGGCGTTCGAGGATCTCGCCTCGGGGACCAGTCCCTTCGTCCCCCCGCCCCCCACGCCCAAGTCGCTGCACTTCGTGCGTCCCGGCCTGGTCGTGGATGTCGTGTTCAACGAGGTCACCGGCGCCGGAGTCCTCCGCCAGCCCTCGATCAAGGGCCTGCGCAACGATGTCGACCCCGCGAGGGTCCGGTGGACGGACGAGATGCTCTGAGGGGATCAGGGTGAGGGCGCCAGTCAGGCAGGCAACGCCTGCTCGCCACCCGGCGCGCCGACGCCTGTCGGTCGTACTCTCGACTGAGTGAGCGCCGGCGTTGCCGACACCGAGGACGGCACGGTTGAACTGGGTCGTGATGCGCTGGCCCGCGGCGCGTGGGAAGAAGCGCGAGGCCACTTCGCCGGCTTCACTCTCCGACGACGTGATCGGCGTCCGCCGCTGCCCCTGACGCGAGCACCCGTGCTGGTAGGCCTGTGCGCCGGCAGGGAACAATGGGGCCCATGGCCAGGTCGATATGGGGAGGCGCCATCAGCTTCGGGCTGGTGAACGTGCCCGTCAAGCTGTTCACCGCCGTGCGCAAGAAGGACGTGCGGTTCCACCAGCTCCACGCCAAGGACGGCGCCCGCATCCAGCAGAAGCGGGTGTGCAGCGCCGACGGCGAGGAGGTGCCCTACGAGGAGCTGGTGAAGGGCTACGAGATCGCCAAGGACCAGTACGTGGTGATCGAGCCCGAGGAGCTGGAGGAGCTCGATCCCGAGAGCACCCACACCATCGACATCGAGGACTTCGTCGACCTCGACCAGATCGACCCGCTGTTCTTCGACTCGTCGTACTACGTGGTGCCCGACGAGCGCGGTTCGAAGCCGTACCGGCTCCTGCTCCAAGCCATGCGCGACGCCAACAAGGTCGGCATCGCCAAGGTGGTCATGCGCACGAAGCAGTACCTCGTGGCCGTGCGCCCGGTGGGTGAGGCGTTGGTGATGTCGACCATGAACTTCGCCGACGAGGTGGTCCCCCAGGAGGAGCTGGAGGGCCTCCCGGGCGAGGCCACCGACGTGAGCGATCGGGAGCTCACCATGGCCAACCAGCTCATCGCCTCGCTCTCCGCCGACTTCGATGCCGGCAAGTACCACGACACCTACCGGGAGCGTGTGCTGGACCTGGTCGAGCGCAAGGCCGAGGGCCAGGAGATCGTGGCCCAGCCGGCGGCCGAGCGCCCCGCTCCGGTGGTCGACCTCATGGCCGCCCTGGAGGCTTCACTGGCGGCGGCCAAGGGCAAGCAGAAGGCCTCGTGAGCCCTTGACCCCGCCGGCCGGCACGGCGACCAGGGTCAGCGTCGGCGGGCGGGAGCTGAGCCTCTCCAACCTGGACAAGGTGCTGTACCCCCAGGCCGGGTTCACCAAGGGCCAGGTGATCGGGTACTACCAGGCCATCGCCCCCGCCCTGCTCCCGCATCTGGCGGGGCGGCCGCTCACCCTGAAGCGGTACCCCAACGGCGTGGAGGGGCAGTTCTTCTACGAGAAGCGCTGCCCGTCGCACCGCCCGCCGTGGATGCCCACGACTCCGGTGTGGAGCGACCGCAACAAGGCGGAGGTGAACTACTGCGTGGTCGACGAGCTGGCCGCCCTGGTGTGGGTGGCCAACACCGCCTCGCTGGAGCTGCATCCCTCGCTGTCGCGCGCCGCCGACATCGGACGGCCGACCATGGTGGTGTTCGACCTCGACCCCGGTGCGCCCGCCACCATCGTGCAGTGCTGCTCGATCGGACTTCGCCTGCGTGAGCTGCTCGCCCGGATGGGGCTCGAGAGCTTCGCCAAGACATCGGGCTCCAAGGGCCTGCAGCTCTACGTGCCGCTCAACACGCCGGTGGGCTACGAGGGCGTCGGCGGCGGCACCAAGGGCTTCGCCCTGGCCGTGGCCCAGCTGTTCGAGAAGCGGTTCCCGGGCGAGGTCGTGTCGAGCATGAAGAAGGACCTTCGTCCCGGCAAGGTGCTCATCGACTGGAGCCAGAACGACGAGCACAAGACGACGGTGTCGGTGTACTCGCTGCGGGCCAAAGCCCGGCCCACGGTGTCCACGCCGGTGACCTGGGACGAGGTGGCGGCCGCAGCGGAGAGTGGCGACGCCGAGGTGCTGGTGTTCGAGGCCGGCGACGTGGTCGAGCGGGTCACACGGCTCGGCGACCTGTTCGCGCCCCTCAACGAGCTGGAACAGACCCTCCCGTCCTTTGCGAGTACATAGCGGGCACAATCGGCCCGCTATGTACTCGCAAGCCGGAGTGGCGGCGCTGGCCGGCGTCATGGCGGCGCTGTCGCTGCCGCCGTGGGGGTGGTGGCCCCTCGGTTCCGCCGGCATCGCCGTTCTCTTCGTGGTGCTTCAGGACCGCTCCGTGGGCGGGCGGTTCCGGGCGGGGTCGGCCTTCGGCGTGGGGATGTTCACCGTGGGGCTGTGGTGGATGGGCGAGTTCAACGCCCTGGGAGCGGGGCTCGCCGTCATCGTCGAAGCGTTGTTCGTCGGGCTGGCCGGCGTCGCGTGCCCTCCAGGTCGGGGGAGGGCGCTCGGCCTCCCCGCTGCTCTCGTCCTGGCCGAGGGCCTGCGGCGCGTGGTCCCCTTCGGCGGCCTGCCCCTCGCCGGGATCGCCCTGGGGCAGGTGGGCGGTCCCCTGGCCGGCGCCGCCCGCATCGGCGGCGAGCTGTTGCTGGTGGCCCTCGTGGCCGTGGCCGGCGTCGCCCTCGCCGGCCTGGCCCGGCGGCACTGGCGCGCCGCCGTGGTGGCGGTGGTGATCGTTGCCGGCCTCGCGGTGGCCGGTGTGGCGGCGCCCGACGGCACGGCGGACAGGACGGTGGACGTGGCCGCCGTGCAGGGCGGCGGGCCGCGGGGCTTCCGGGGCGTGGACACCGACGCCGAGGTCGTCCTCGCCGCTCACCTGGCGGCCAGCGAGCGCCTTCGCCCCCCGCTCGACCTGGTGCTGTGGCCCGAGGACGTGATCGACGTGGACCGCCCCATCGCCGCCGCCCCCGCGGCGGAGCGGGTGGGCGCGGTGGCCCGGCGGGTAGGCGCGCCGGTGGTGGCCGGGGTGGTGGAGGACGCCGGCGCCACCCGCTTTCGCAACGCCGCGGTGGTGTGGTCGGCCACCGGCGCCATCGTCGACCGCTACGACAAGGTCCACCGGGTCCCGTTCGGCGAATACGTCCCGGCCCGCGCCCTGGTCGATCGCGCGGCCGACCTTTCCGTCATCCCCCGCGACGCCATCGCCGGTCGTGGGCCGGGCGTGGTGACCACCTCAGCCGGCCAGGCCGGGGTGCTCATCTCCTATGAGGTGTTCTTCGCCGACCGGGCGCGGGCGGCAACGGGCGCCGGCGGCACGATCTTGCTCGTGCCCACCAACGCGGCCTCGTTCCGCACCAGCCAGGTGCCCACCCAGGAGGTGGCTGCGGCGCGCCTGAGGGCCATCGAGTCCGGTCGCAGTGTCGTCCAGGCTGCCCCCACCGGCTACAGCGCCTTCATCGACCACCGCGGCGTTGTCCGGGCCCGAAGCACCCTCGGCAGGCGCCAGGTGATCCAGCGCCCCGTCACCTTGCGCAGCGGGCGCACGATCTACCACCGCACCGGCGACTGGCCCGTCCTGGTCGTCGCCGCGATCGCCCTCGCCGGCGGGTGGTGGGGGCGGCGAGAGCCGGCGAGCTGAGGTGGACTCACCCGCTGTGCGAGACTGGCACGACGGGAGCTCGGGCGGACCGGGCTGAGAGGGCCCCTGCGGGGGCCGACCGGAACCTGATCCGGGTAATGCCGGCGGAGGGAGCGATGACGATGGCCAACCACACGGAGGCGGCAGCCGCAGGGCAACGGCACAAGGTGTACGTCGAGGGTCCCCACGGCATGAGGGTCCCCTTCACCGAGGTGCGCCTGGCGCCCTCGCCCGCTGCCGGCGCGCCCGTGCCCAACCCGCCAGTCCGCCTTTACGACACGAGCGGCCCGGGTTCCGATCCCGAGCGCGGCCTGCCGCCGCTGCGGGGGCAGTGGATCGCCGGGCGGGGCGACGTCGAGACCTACGCCGGACGGCCGGCCCAGGCGCGCGACGACGGCCGTTCCGCCGCCTCCGGGCGGGTCGCCGACACCTGGGCGGGTGAGCGCCGGCCTCCGCTGCGGGCGAAGCCCGGCCGCACCGTGACCCAGATGCACTATGCCCGCTCCGGCACGGTCACTCCCGAGATGGAGTTCGTGGCGCGGCGCGAGGGGCTGGCTCCGGACTTCGTCCGCGACGAGGTGGCCCGGGGCCGGGCCATCATCCCCGCCAACGTCAACCATCCCGAGTCCGAGCCGATGGCCGTCGGGCGCAACTTCCTGGTCAAGGTCAACGCCAACATCGGCAACTCCTCGGTCACGTCCTCCGTCGCCGAGGAGGTGGAGAAACTGACCTGGGCCACCCGGTGGGGCGCCGACACGGTGATGGACCTGTCCACCGGCCGTGACATCCACACCACCCGTGAGTGGGTCATCCGCAACTCGCCCGTGCCCGTGGGCACCGTTCCCATCTACCAGGCCCTGGAGAAGGTCGACGGCCGGGCCGAGGACCTCACCTGGGAGGTGTTCCGCGACACCCTTGTGGAGCAGGCCGAACAGGGCGTGGACTACTTCACCATCCACGCCGGCGTGCTGCTGGGCTACGTGCCGCTCACGGCCCAGCGGGTCACCGGCATCGTCAGCCGGGGCGGGTCGATCATGGCCGCGTGGTGCCTGGCCCATCACCGGGAGAACTTCCTCTACACCCACTTCGCGGACATCTGCTCGATCATGGCCGCCTACGACGTCGCCTTCTCCCTCGGGGACGGCCTGCGCCCCGGCTCCATCGCCGATGCCAACGACGAGGCCCAGTTCGCCGAGCTGCGTACCCTCGGTGAGCTCACCGAGATCGCCTGGCGCCACGACGTGCAGGTCATGATCGAGGGGCCGGGCCACGTGCCGCTGCACAAGATCAAGGAGAACATCGACCTCCAGATGGAGGTCTGCCACGAGGCGCCCTTCTACACCCTCGGCCCCCTCACCGTCGACGTCGCTCCCGGCTACGACCACATCACCTCGGCCATCGGCGCTGCCGTCATCGGCATGCACGGCACGGCCATGCTCTGTTACGTGACGCCCAAGGAGCACCTCGGCCTGCCTGACAAGGACGATGTCAAACAGGGGGTGATCGCCTACAAGATCGCCGCCCACGCCGCAGATCTGGCCAAGGGCCATCCCGGCGCCCAGGCCTGGGACGACGCCCTGTCGAAGGCCCGCTTCGAGTTCCGCTGGGCCGACCAGTTCGCCCTCTCCATGGACCCGGACACGGCGCGGGCGTACCACGACGAGACGCTCCCGGCCGAACCGGCCAAGACCGCCCACTTCTGCTCCATGTGCGGGCCGAAGTTCTGCTCGATGCGCATCAGCCAGGACGTCCGCGAGTACGCGGCATCCCACAACGTGTCGGACGACGAGGCCGTCCTCATCGGCATGAAGGAGAAGTCAGCCGAGTTCGTGGACCACGGCGCCCAGGTCTACCTGGCGCCCTGAGGAGGAAACCGGGCCATCACCTGCCCGGCGAGCTGCTGGCCAATGCGGGCGAGGTCCTTCGCACCGCGCCGGGCCGGGAGTCAAGATCGCTCGGAACGGTGGCGCTGTGAGCAAGGGCCGTCCTCAGGCGACGATCTCGTTCTCCAGGATGGGCTGAAGGTCCTCGTCGTCGGTGACGAAGACCTTGTTGAAGAACAGGAACTTCACGACCCACAGCACCCCGAAGGTGGCGATCACCGTGGCGTTGACGATCAGCGCCTGCCCGATGCGGCTGGAGGTGAACTCGCGAGCGTGGGTCTCGGCGAAGTCGGCCGTCCAGGTCGAAAGGACGAGGCCGAGGAAGGCCAGCGACCAGAAGGGCAGGAGCTCCTTGAGGAAGTGGGACCGGCCCCGCTTGCCCCACGCCCAGGTTCGGTTGAGGTAGTAGGACGGGATCCCGGCGATGATGCAGGCCATGATGTTCGCCGACTTCGCCGTCCAGTGCAGGCCCACCTGGAGGGTGAACAGGACAACCTGGCTGACGGCGACCGACACCACCGACACCAGCATGTAGCGAAACGCCTTCTGGCCGCCGGGCGTGCGAGCGCGTTCGCGCAACTCGGAAAGGGACAGGGCCATGAGGGAGCGAGCCTACCCGGTGCCTCTACGCGCCCATCGCGTGGTACCCACCGTCGACATGGAGGATCTCGCCGGTCGTCGCCGGGAACCAGTCCGACAGCAGCGCGACGCACGCGCGTGCTACAGGTTCGGCGTCGCCCACCTCCCAGCCGAGGGGCGCCCGGGCCGCCCACGCCTCCTCGAAGGCGTCGAAGCCGGGGATGCCGCGGGCGGCGACCGTGCGCTGAGGCCCGGCGGCCACGAGGTTGACCCGGACGTTCTGCGGGCCGAGGTCGCGGGCCAGGTAGCGGGCACAGGACTCCAGCGCGGCCTTGGCCACGCCCATCCAGTCATAGGAAGGCCAGGCCTGGCGGGCATCGAAGTCGAGCCCGACGATCGAGCCACCCCCGGCCTTCTTCATCAGCGGGCTGGCCATCTCCGCCAGAGCCTTGAGCGAGTAGGCCGACACGTGCAGGGCGGTGGCCACGTCGTCCCACCGGGCCCGCATGATGTCGCCACCGAGGCACGCCTCGGGGGCGAAGCCGATGGCGTGGAGCACACCGTCGAGCCCTCCCCACCGCCCGTCGAGGTCCTCGCCGAGGCGGGCCAGGTGCGAGGGATCGGTGATGTCGAGCTCCAGCACGTCCGGCGGATCGGGCAGCCTGCGAGCGCTGCGCCTGGTGAGGTTCATGGGCCGACCAAAGGACGTGAGCACGATCTGGCCCCCCTGCTCCTGGGCCAGGCGGGCCACGGCGAAGGCCAGCGAGGCCTCGGTGAGCACCCCGGTGACGAGTAGCCGCTTGCCCTCGAGCAGCATCACAGCGGCGTGTTGGCGTGCCGGCGGTGGGGCAGGTGCTCGCGCTTGGTGGCCAGGGCGGCGAAGGCGTCTGCAGCGACACGGCGGGTTGAGGCGGGGTCGATGACGTCGTCGAGAAAGCCCCGCTCGGCGGCCATCACCGGCGAGCAGAACTTGGCCGAGTACTCCGCCTCCAGACCGGCGCGCTCGGCCGGGCCGGGCTTGCGCTTGCCGTGGAGCACCTGCACCGCCCCCGCCGCTCCCATGACCGCCACCTCGGCGCTCGGCCAGGCGAAGCAGGCGTCGCTGCCCAGGCCCTTGGAATCCATGACGATGTAGGCGCCCCCGTAGGCCTTTCGCAATGCGAACGAGACCCGGGGCACGGTGGCGGCGGCGTAGGCGTGCACCAATTGGGCCCCGTGGCGGATCATGCCCCGCCACTCGATGTCCTTGCCCGGCTGGAAGCCCGGGGTGTCCACGAAGGTGAGGAGCGCGATGTTGAAGGCGTCGCACAGCTGGACGAAGCGGGCCGCCTTGCGGGAACCGTCGATGTCAAGGGTGCCGGCCATCACGCAGGGCTGGTTGGCCACGACGCCGACCGAGTGCCCGCCGATGGTGGCCAGGCCGGTGACCACGTTGGGTGCGTGCAGGGCGCGCACTTCGAGAAAGGACCCCTCGTCGGCGACGTCGGCGATCACCGAACGCATGTCGTAGGACGCCGCGGCTTCGGCGGGAACGGCTGCGGCGGCGAGGGCGGAGTCGCGCTCGACCGGGTCGTCGTTCCACTGCACGGGCGGAACCTCGCCGTTGTTCGACGGGAAGTAGGCGAGCACGTCGAGGGCGACTTGGAGCGCGGCGTCCTCGTCGGGCGCCGTGGCCCAGGCCACACCCGTACGGGTGGCGTGCACGCTCGCTGCACCCAGGGCCTCGTGATCCACCTCGGCACCAGTGAAGCGCCGCACCGCCTTGGGCCCGCTGACATAGGAGAAGGCGGACGTGGTCATGATCACGATGTCGGCCAGGCCCAGGAGCAGCGCCGGCCCGGCCAGGCACGGCCCCGTCACCACGAGGGCGACGGGCACGACACCCGACGCCGCAACCAGGGCCCGAGCCACCCGACCCCAGGCGTGGAGGGAGGCCACGCCATGGGAGATGTCGGCGCCCGAGCTCGCCACCATTCCGACCACGGGCACGCCGAGGTCGATGGCGGCGAGGACCAACCGCTCGATGGTGTCCCCCTCGGCCGGCCCGATGGCGCCGCGGTGCTCTCCGCCGCCGAGACGGAACCGGGCCACGGGGCGACCGTCCAGCTCGGTGATCTCCGCGGTGGCAGCTGACGCCCGCCGGGCGGCCAGCAGCAGGGTCACTGCCTCACTCTGCCTGCCCGCCGAACCTGGACCCGCACCCGGCTGGGGGAAAGGGTCACTCGGGAAGGCCGGACACGACCAGGGTGGCGTTGTGGCCTCCGAAGCCGAACGAGTTCGACAGCACTGGCCCCCCGATCTCCCGGGCAGAGCCGGCGACGACGTCGACGGCGACGACGGGATCGGTGCAGTCGTGGTTGGCCGTCGGAGGCACCAGGCCGGCGGCCGAGGCCACGATGGCGGCCACCGCCTCCACCGCGCCGGCGGCACCGATGCAGTGCCCGGTGACGCCCTTGGTGGAGGTGACCGGGGGCGGTGAGCCGGCGAAAGCCTTGACGATGGCCTCGGCCTCGGCGGCGTCGTTGAGCGGCGTCGAGGTGCCGTGGGAGTTGACGTGGCCGATGTCGCCCGGCGCCAACCCCGCGTCCTCCAGGGCCAGCTCCATGCACGCCACCGCCCCGCTGCCGTCGGGGGTGGGGGCGGTGATGTGGTGGGCATCCGAGTTGCGGCCGTACCCGAGGATCTCGCCGTAGATGCGGGCGCCCCGGGCCTCGGCCCGGTCCCACCGCTCCAGCACGAGGAAGGCGGCGCCTTCCCCCATGACGAACCCGTCGCGGTCGGGGTCGAAGGGTCGCGAGGCGCGCGCGGGGTCGTCGGAGCGGGTGGAGAGCGCACCCATCCGGGCGAAGGAGGCCAGGGCTATGGGGGTGATGGCGGCCTCGGCGCCGCCGGCCATGACCACGTCGGCCGAGCCCTCGTGGATCAGCCGGGTGGCCTCGCCGATGGCGTGGGTGCCGGCGGCGCAGGCGGTGGTGACGCAGAAGTTGGGGCCCTTCCAGCCGTGGCGCATGGCGATGAGGGCGGGAGTGGCGTTGGACATCATCATCGGCACGAGGAACGGGCTGACGCGCGAGGCGCCCTTGGCGAAGAGGACCTTCTCCTCCTCCTCCTGGGTCCAGAGCCCGCCCACGCCGGTGCCGGCCACCACCGCGCAACGGCCGGGGTCGGCGCCGAGGTCGCCGGCATCGGCCAGGGCATCGGTGGCCGCGGCGAAGCCGAGCTGGCTCACGCGGTCGGCCCGGCGAGCCTCCTTGTGGCCCAGGTACTCCCCGGCGTCGAAGTCCAACACCTCACAGGCGAAGGCCACCGGGAGGTCGGACGCGTCGAAGCGGGTGATGGGAGCGGCCGTGGGCCGGCCCTCCAGCAGCGTGGCCCAAAAGGCGGCGACGTCGTTGCCGGCGGGCGTCTTCACGCCCATGCCGGTGACGGCGATGCGGGGCCGCCCCCGGTGGTCCGTCGGGGTGGATCGCACGGCTCAGGTGCCGACGGCCAGCTTGCCGATGACCACGTCGACGGCCTCGCTCACCGTCTTGATCTCGCCCAGCTCGTCCTCGGGGATGGTGATCTCGAAGCGCTCCTCCAGCGCCATCACCAGCTCCACCAGGTCAAGGCTGTCGGCATCGAGGTCATCTTTGAAGTTGGCCTCCTCGACGATGGCATCGGGTGACACGCCGAGCACCTCCACGGCCGCTTCCTTCAGTGATTCCAATACCTCTGTTCTTTCCATGGTCACAATCCTTTCATTCGGTCGTGTCATCGGTAGGGGTCTCAATGGCCCATGCCGAGGCCGCCGTCCACGGGAACGATGGCGCCGGTGACATAGGCGGCGGCTTCGGAGCAGAGGAAGGCGACGACGGCGGCGACCTCCTCGGGCGTGCCCATCCGCCCCAGGGGGACCTGGGCACAGAACTCGGCCCGCCGTTGCTCGGAGAGGGCGGCGGTCATCGCCGTGGCGATCGGGCCCGGCATCACCAGGTTGCAGGTTACGTTGCGGGCCGCCAGCTCCCGCGCCACGGAACGGGTGAAGCCCACCAGCCCGGCCTTGGCCGCCGCATAGTTGGCCTGGCCCGCGGACCCTGACAGGGCGGTGACCGAGCCGACGTTCACGATTCGCCCCCAGCGGGCCCGCACCATGGTCGGCAGGGCGCGGCGGGTGACGTTGAAGGCGCCGTCGAGGCTGGTGGAAAGCACCCGGCGCCACTGGTCGTCGGCCATGCGCAGGAGCAGCCCGTCGGCGGTCACCCCGGCGTTGTTGACCAGCACGGCGACCGAGCCGAGCGTCTTCTCGACCTCGGCGTAGGCCGCTTCCACGGCGGCCACGTCGGTGACGTCGATCTGCACGGCCATCCCGCCGATGCCGGCGGCGGCCTTCTCGGCGCTTTCGCGGTCCTGGCCGTAGCCCACCGCCACCCGGCAACCGTCAGCGGCCAGGGCCCCGGCAATGGCCTGACCGATGCCGCCGGACCCACCGGTCACCAGCGCCACCGCACCATCACCGCCGGTGCCGCTCTCTCCCCGGCCGGGGCCCCGACCCCGGCCTCCTCGCCGAAGCGGGGCCCCATCCCCGCCGGAAATGCTCTCTGCCCGGCCGGGGCCCCGACCCCGGCCTCCTCGCCGAAGCGGGGCCCCATCCCCGCCGGCGCTGTCGGTCACGAACGCCCCTCCCAGCGGAGGACGGCGCTGGCCCAGGTCATCCCCGCCCCGAAGCCGGAGAGCAGCACGATGTCGCCGTCGTTCAGCCGGCCTTCCTCAGCCGCCTCGGCCAGGGCGATCGGGATGGAGGCGGCGGAGGTGTTGCCATAGCGGTCGAGGTTGACGGCGGTGCGCTCGGCACCGATGCCCATGCGGGTCCCGCACGCCTCGATGATGCGCACGTTGGCCTGATGGGGCACGAACAGGTCGACTTCGGCTGCGGTCAGCCCGGCCCGCTCGAGGGCCACTGCAGCGGACTCGACCACGATGCGCACGGCCCGGCGGAACACCTCACGGCCTTCCATCTCGATGAAGCGCCGGCCGGCGGGGATCTCCAGCAGGGAGGCGACCGAGCCATCACAGCCGAGGTCCCAGGAGAGCAGGCCCCGGTCGGCCAAGGGGGACGGAGCGAGCACGGCGGCGCCGGCGCCATCGCCGAAGAGGATGCGCGTGCCCCGGTCATCGGGGTCGGTGATGCGGGTGAGGGTCTCGGCGCCGATGACCAGGGCAGGCCGGTCCGGTGCCATCCCGGCCGCGGCGACGAGGCCATAGACGAAGCCCGAGCACGCCGCGGCCAGGTCGAAGGCGCCGCAGCTCAGCCCGAGGGCGTCCTGGACCAGCGCGGCGGTGGCCGGCATGGCCTGCACCGGCGTACAGGTGGCCACCACCAGCAGGTCGATGTCGGCCGGCGTGAGGCCGGCGTCCTTGATCGCCGCCGCCCCCGCGGCCACAGCCAAGGTGGCGGCGTCCTCGCCGGGCGCGGCGACCCTGCGCTCGCGGATGCCGGTGCGCTCGACGATCCAGTCGTCGCTGGTGTCGAGGACGGCCTCGAGGTCGGCGTTGGTCAGCCGCTCCTCGGGCACCGCGGTGCCCAGGCCGGCGACGGCAAGACCCACCTATACGACTCGGAGCCAGGCCACGGGTTGGCCCTCTCTCACCCGTTCGCCGGGGTGGGCCAGCATGCCCATGAGGAAGCCGGTGAAGGCGCTGCGCACCGGGAGTGCCGTGCCGCTGACCTTGACCACGCCCACCACCTGGCCTTCGGTCACAAGCTGGCCTTCGGCCAACGTGACCCCGCCCCCGTCACCTTCGGTCTCCGAGGCGGTGGTGCCGTCAGGGGCGGTGGGCTCGAACACGCCGAGCGCAGGGGCGAGGATGACGCGCTCGGGCACGCGCAGCTCTTCGCCGTGCACCATGGTCGATGGGCTCACGAGTAAACCTCCGAACTGACTGGGGCAACGTCGATGCTGCGCACCGGGGTTGCGGGGACGATACGACGGGCGAGCCCGGCCAGGGTGGTACCGGGGCCCACCTCCACCAGCTCGGCGGCGCCGAGGGCCACCATGGTCTCGACGGAGTGACGCCAGCGAACCGGCCGCACCAGGTGGTCGGCCAGCCGGGTGCGCCATCCCTCGCTGTCGGCCCAGGGAAGGCCGTCGCCGTTGGACACCACCGGAGCGGCCGGCTCGGCGAGAGGGACCGAGCGGAGATCGCGGGTGAAGGCGATGCGGGCATCTTCCATGAGCGGGGTGTGGAAGGCGCCGTCCACGGGCAGCCGGGACGTGCGGCGCACCCCGATGGCGGCAGCTCGCTCGAGGGCCGCCTCGACGCCGGCAGGAGTGCCGGCGATGACCACCTGGCCGGGGGCGTTGTCGTTGGCCATCCAGCACGGGCCGCCCGCCGCTTCACATGCCTGGCGAGCCTGCTCGGTCGTGGCCCCGAGGAGGGCGGCCATGGCTCCGGGGTGGCGCTCGGCCGCCTCCTGGGTGTAGCGGGCCCGGCGGTCGGCGAGACGGATGCCGTCCTCGAAGCTGAGGACGCCGGCGGCGATGAGGGCGGTGATCTGGCCGAGCGAGTGCCCGGCGAAGGCAGCCGGCGTCGTCACGACCGGGGCCACCACCTCCCACGCCATGAGCGACGAGAGCAGCACGGTGAGCTGGGCGTTCTCAGTGCGGTCGAGGGCGGCGTCCGGGTCCAGCAACAGGGCGGACAGGGACCGATCGAGGATGGCTTCGGCCCGCTCCACCACCGACCAGGCCGCATGCTCCCGCCACCGCTCACCCAAGCCCGGACGCTGGGCGCCCTGACCGGGGAACATCACACCGATCCTTCCTGCTTGCACGCGACATCCCCTCAGCCGGTCACGATTCCCCCTCCGACTGCACCTCAAGCCCGATGGTTACACGCCTCCGTCCAACCTTTGGACGAGCCCGTAGTAACGTCGAGAGGCCGATGGCGGAGTACCGAGTGGACGAGCTCGCGGCGCAGGCAGGGCTGAGCGTCGACCTCGTGCGCTCGTACCAGTGGAAGGGCCTCCTGCCGCGGCCCCGCCACCAGGGGCGCGTGGCGCTGTACGGGCCGCGTCATCTGGAGCGGCTGCGGGACATCAGGGAGCTCAAGGACGAGGGCCACTCGCTGCGGGTGATCGCCACGATGCTGACCGGGGAGGGAGGCGGGCGGCGCCGGGCCCGCCACGGCGGGTCGAACAGCGAGGAGGAGCGCCTCAACCTCGGAGAGCTGGCCGAGCGGGCGCGCGTGCCGCCCGGGCTCCTGCGGTCGTTGGAGGCGTCGGGCCTGCTCCGGCCCCTCCACGTCGAAGACGAGCGGCGGTACACCACCGCCGACGTGCGGGCCGTGCGCATGGTGCTCAGCCTGGTCGGGGCGGGAGTGCCGATGGAGGACTTCATGAACGTGGCCCGCACCCAGATCGACGCGGCGTCCAGTGTGGCCGAGGGCGCCGCGGAGCTGTTCATTCGCTACGTTCGCCAGCCGTTGGTGGAGGCGAGCCTGCCGCCCCACGAGGAGGCCGACCGCCTGGTCAGGGCGTTCCGACTCATGCTCCACGCTGCGACCGAGCTGGTGGCCTACAACGTCCAGCGCATGATGCTGAACCTGGTGGAAGGCGAGATCGAGCGCCTGGGCACCGGCGCCGAGCAGGACGCCTTCCGCCGGGAGGTGGCGGGGCGCCGACCGGAAGGCGCCTTGCGCGGCTAGACCGGTTGCCGTGCCACGCAGTCGGGCCGCCGCGGTGGCCATCGTCGTCCTGGGCCTGGTGGTCGCGTCCTGTGGAGGCACGGACGACAAGGAGAACACCGCGGGCTCGACCACGACGGTGGCTACTACCACGACGGTGGCTACTACCACGACGGTGGCCCCGACCACGATGGTGGCCCCTTCTTCCTCGTCCACTGCGCCCAGCGTCTCCTCCACCTCCCGTGCTCCAGCGCCGAGCTCTGCGCCCACGACGACGGCGGCGGCCAGGCCGGCGGACCCGGTCGTGGCCCGCTTCGAGAGCGCCGGCACCCGCTTCGAGGTCACAGAGGTGGCCCGCAACCTGGACACGGTGTGGGCGCTGGCCTGGGACCCGGCCGGTTCCCTCTGGTACACGGAGCGGGGCGGGCGCCTGACCCGGTTGGGAGACCGACCTCAGTCCGTACCAGGCGTGGAGGAGTCGGGCGAGGCCGGGCTCATGGGACTGGAGATCGACGGCCGGGGCCGGCGGTTCCTCATGTACACCGGCGATGCCGACAACCGCATCGTGCGGCTCGAAGCCGACGGCTCCCAGCGGGTGCTGGTGTCGGGCATCGCCAAGGCCGTGATCCACGACGGCGGGCGGCTGCGCTTCGGGCCCGACGGGATGCTCTACGCCAGCACCGGAGACGCCGCCCAGCCCCCGCTGGCCCAGGACCCCAACAGCCTGAACGGCAAGGTGCTGCTCATCGACCCCGAGCGGGGCAGTCCCACGGTCTTCAGCCGCGGGCACCGCAACATCCAGGGGCTGTGCTTCGCCCCCGACGGGCGATTCCTCGCCACCGAGCACGGACCGGACCGGGGCGACGAGGTCAACGTGGTCACCCGGGGGTTCGACGGGGGGTGGCCCGACGCCGTGGGCAACGGCATCAGGAACTACACCCCCACCATCGCCCTCGCCGGCTGCGACGTGTACTCGGCGGCCCTGATCCCGGCGTGGAGGGGCTCGATGCTCTTCGCCACGCTGAAGGGCCGCGACCTCCACCGCCTCACCTTCCGCCCCGACGGCTCGGTGGCCTCCGACGAGGTCCTGCTCGACGGCGTCTTCGGGCGTCTCCGCGACGTGCGCACCGGCCCCGATGGCGCCGTCTACCTGGCCACCTCCAACCGCGACGGCCGCGGGAGCCCGGAGGACAACGACGACCGGATCCTGCGCGTCGCCCCCGCCCGATGAGCGGCGCCGGTGCTTTGTCGGCAAGAACCCGCGCTATCCGCGGTTTTCTGCCGACGAATCGCCATCGCCCAACTGCGCTGGTGCTGGCCGCCGGCCTGGCTGTGGGCGCCTGCTCCCAGGGTGAAGGCGACAGCGTCGCCACACCGGAGCGGTCCACCACTTCGACGGTGGCGTCGACCACCGCGGCACCGATGACGGTTGCTCCGGCCACCACCGTCGCCCCGGTCACCACTGCGGCTACGACCTCGACCGCGACCACGACGGCCGCCGCTACCGTCATCGGGCCGGCCGACGCCACCTCGGCCGCCGCCACGCTGACCAGGACCGAGACCGCCATCCGCGACCAGGCCACGGCCGAGAGCGAGCTGGCGGAGCTGGGCCGCGACCAACAGATCGCCTACCGCCGGCTCGTCGAGCACCCAGAGTGGATGCAGCAGGTGCTGGCCGAGGTGCCGAGATCGCTGCGCGCCACAGTGCAGGCCAACG
Organism: Actinomycetota bacterium; assembly: GCA_002861595.1. GTDB lineage: Bacteria > Actinomycetota > Acidimicrobiia > Acidimicrobiales. The sequence goes on along the minus strand of PJQG01000066.1, from coordinate 7,802 downwards.
TGAGCGCCGGCGCCGAGCTGCGGGCGCTCACCAAGCCCCGCACGGAGCTGCCCCCGTGGCGGATCGTGCCGCCGGCGCCGGCGTCCGAGTTGCTCGGCTACTACAAGGCCGCCGAAGCCGAGATCGGCGTGCCGTGGCAGTACCTGGCCGCCATCCACCTGGTGGAGACCCGGATGGGCCGCATCCGGGGCACGAGCACGGCCGGCGCCCAGGGGCCGATGCAGTTCCTTCCCGCCACATGGAAGCAGTACGGGGCCGGGGGCGACATCAACTCCAACCGCGACGCCATCCTCGCTGCCGCCCGGCTGCTGGCCCGCAACGGCGCGCCGGCCGACATGGCCAACGCCTTGTTCAACTACAACCGCAGCCAGCGCTACGTGAGGGCGGTGACCGCCTACGCCGAGCAGATTCGGGGCGACGAGCGCACCTACCTCGGCTACTACCACTGGCAGGTCTTCTACCGCCTGGTGGAGGGCGACCGGCTCCTTCCTGTCGGCTACGGCATCACTTAGCGCGGGGCCAACCGAGGCAACATTTCCCCCGGACGCGTCACCACCCGGCAGGAGGGCAGCCGGGTGGTGACGTGGAGGATGGAGACGAAGGAGCTGGGCCTCTAGCGAGCGGGCCTTCCGTGGCCACTGCCGGCGCTGCTCGGGCGACCGGCCCCATCCGGACGGCCCGACCTGGCCTTGTTGGTGCTGTTCTTGTCGTCGTCCTCGTCGTCGTCAGCCTCGTCCTCGGCGTCGTCACCATGCTGGCCGCCTGACTGTCCCCGCTGCTGGCCCGCCTCCGGCTTTCCGGAGCCCTGGTGCCCATGGTCGGCCTCGGACTGGCCCCGGTCGGCCGGCTTGTCGGCGTCGGTGCCCGGCGTGTCGGGGCGATCCGGGTGCACCGGCTTCCCGCACTCGGACTGGGCGGCACCCTGACGCTCGTCGACGTCAGCGGTGGCCGGGTCGTCCTCGATGCTGCTCACGTACTCGCCGTGGTTCCCGGTGAAGCCGGCGGGGCAGCCGGTGGTGGAACGGGCGACGCCGTGGGGGCCGGCGGGATCGTCCTGCCCATTGGTGGCCGCCCCGTCCGGCGCCTCCTCGGTCTTCTCGGCCGCTTCCCTTGCCACCTCGCTCGCGTCATCGGCCCTGTCCGCCGTGTCCGCCCTGTCCGCCTTGTCGCCCTTGTCGCCCTTGTCGTCCTCAGGGTGGTCGACGGCGCCGAGGGTCACGGTGGCCAGCACCGTCTTGGCCACGTTGCTGGCCGAATCGGGAACGCCGGGGGCGGCGGCGGCAAGGCCCATGCCACCGAAGAGAGAGCCGGCAAGGAGGGAGCCGACCATCACGGGGCGGAGCCGGCTACGGCTCGACGCCACAGGAACTGAGGCCATCAGGGAACGGTGACGAGCGGCGACCTCCGGGTCGATGGGCTGGTCGCCCAGGGAGTGGAGGCGGCGGGTGATGCGGTCGTGTTGTGTCGGTTCCATTGCCTGGGTGAGCGCCGGAAGCGCCAGCAGGGATACGGGCAACCGAAGAAAAGGAGAAGGAAGCTCCGTCAGCTCCCTGGCGGGCGCAGCACCCGGCCCAGCGCCTCCAGGCCCCGGTGCTGCATGGCCTTCACCGCGCCCACCCGCCGGCGGGTGATGCGGGCCACGTCCTCGAGCGAGAGGTCGGCGACGAAGCGCAGGACGATGACCTCCCGCTGTTGCGGCGTCAAGGTGGCCAGGGCCGCCACCAGCTCAGGGTCGAGGCCTTCCTCCGGTGCCGGCACGCTGCGTTCGGGGAGGGGGGCGTCGGCGGTCCGCGGCCGCCGCGACTCGCGGCGACGGGCGTCGAGCAGGCGGTTGTGGGCGATGGAGAACACCCAGCGACGGAGGGCGACGTCGTCACCCCGGAACTTGCCCCAGTCCCTCGCCACCTGGAGGAACACCTCGCCCAGGATGTCCTCGGGGTCGGGCGCCCGCTGGGACCGCAGGTAGCCGAGCACGGCGGGCGCCAGGGCGCGGTAGGCGTCAGCCGCCGTGCCGCTCAGATCGTGCGCCGCCACACGTTGGTCTCCCTCGGCTCGAACCCCAGCCGTTGGTACAGCCGGTTGGCGGCCGCTCGCGTCGGGCGGGAGGTGAGATCAACGGTGCGGGCCCCGGCCTCGGTCGAGATTTCGAGGGCCCGGCAGGTGAGGGCTTCGCCCACCCCCCGGCCCCGGGCCGGCTCGTCGACGACCACGTCCTCGATCCACGCCCGCACGCCGGTTGGGATGCGGAACACCACCAGGGTCAGGGCCCCGATGATCGGGCCGTCGTCCTCGCGGGCCAGGAGCAGATGGGTCCCCGGCGCATCGAGCATCTGCGCCAGCTGGGCCGGTCCCGGGGGTGGAGATGAACCGGAGAGCTGGGGGACGAGGCGGGCGAAGGCGTCGACGAGCTCGTCGTCGACCGAAGTCGCCTCGGCGACGGTGATCACTCCGCGGCAGGCACGGGCTGCGGTGGAGGCGGACCGACATAGCGGGCGCTGGGCCGCATGATGCGGTTGTCGGCGGCCTGCTCCAGGATGTTGGCGCACCAGCCGATGGTGCGGCTGGAGGCAAAGGTGGGCGTGAACAGCTCGCGGGGCAGCCCGCAACGGTCCATCACCACGCCGGCATAGAACTCGACGTTGGCGTAGAGGTTGCGCCCGGGCTTGAGCTCGGCCAGCACGTCGACCACCGTGCGCTCCACCTGCTTGGCGAACTCCACGTTGTGACCCCCGAGGCGCTCGGCCACGCCGCGCAGCATCACCGAACGAGGGTCGTCGGTCTTGTACACGCGGTGGCCGAAGCCCATGATGCGGCCCCCGCTCTGCACGGCGTGACGGATCCAGCCCTCGGCGTTGTCCGGCGAGCCGATGGCATCGAGCATGTCGAGGGCCCGGCTGGGCGCGCCGCCGTGCAGCGGCCCCGACAGCGAGCCGAGGGCGGCGACCACGGCCGAGCCCAGGTCGGCGCCGGTGGACGTCACCACCCTGGCCGTGAACGTGGACGCGTTGAAGCCGTGGTCGATGGTGGAGATCTGGTACTGCTCGACGGCGCGGGCGTGGACGGGGTCGGGGACCTCACCGCTGAGCATGTACAGGTAGTTGGCCGAGTACCCGAGGTCGGGATGGGGGTCGACAGGGTCGAGGCCCTGGCGCAGGCGGTACAGGGCCATGATGAGCGTGGGAACGACGGCGCAGACCCGCATGGCGTCCATGCGCAGCCGGGGCGCGTCGACGTCGAGGCTGGGCGGCATGTCCAGGGCCTGGGCCGCCGCCGACAGCGCCGTACGCAGCGCATCGAGCGGCCCGGGGCGTGTGCCGGACCGGGCGATGACGGGGAGCATCGACTTCACCGCCTCGGGCACCGTCTGCAGCGGCCTGATCTCCTGGAGAAAGTCGCGGCGCTGCTCGGCGGTGGGCAGCTCACCCTGGAACAGCAGGTGCCACACGTCCTCCAGGGAACGCTTCTCGGCCAGCTCCACGGCGTTGTACTGGCGGTAGTGGTAGAAGCCCTCCAGGCCACGCACGTCGCCCACTGCGGTCTCGGCCACGACGAGCCCTTCCAGGCCCTTGGGCGCCGTCGTCTGGCTCGGGTGCTCCATGGGCTGGATCTGGGCGATGCGCACCAGGTCGCGAATCGTGACGATGCCGACCAACGTGGCGTCCACGACGACAGGGATGTGGCGGTACCCCTTCTCGGCCAGGGTGGCCCACGCGTCGATCACCTCCACGTGGGGCTCGACGGTGTAGGGGTCCCCCGTCATCCACTCGGTGACCTTCACGGCCGAGACATCAGCGTCGGCGGAAGCGGCCAGCCGCACCAGGTCCCGCTCGGTGAGGATCCCGATCGGGCGGCCGCTGTCCACCACGACGACGGAGCCGACGTGGTGCTCCTCCATACGGGCGGCGGCGGCGGCGACCGTCTCCGCCGGCTCTGCCGTGATCACCGGCCTGCTCATGATGTCTGCGACGGTCCGCGTGGCCACTGCCTGACTCCCACCTGGTCGCCGATGCCCCTGGTCGAGTGTAGTAGGGCCGTGCGCACCCGCGGCCTGTCCGCCATGGTGACGGGGGCCTCGGCGGGCATCGGCCGGGAGAGCGCCCTCGTCCTGGCCCGACGTGGCGCCCGGGTGTGGGCGGTCGCCCGCAGCGCCGATCTGCTCGAGGAGCTGGCGTCCGCGCACCGCGGCATCACGCCGCTGGTCGCCGACCTCACCGACGACGGCGACCGGGCGGCCGTGGTGGACGCGGCCGGCAACCTCGACGTCCTCGTCAACAACGCCGGCATCGGGTGGTTGGGCCCGGTGGAGGAGATGCCGGCGGCGCAGGTGCGCCAGCTGTTCGAGCTCAACGTGCTGGCCCTCATCGACCTGACCCAGCGCGTGATACCGGGCATGCTGGAACGCCGGCGTGGCCACGTGGTGAACGTGGCTTCCGTTGCCTCGTGGGTCGCCATCCCTCCGCTCACCGTGTACTCGGCGACCAAGTTCGCCGTCCAGGGCTTCAGCGACGGCCTGCGGCGGGAGCTGGCCGGGCGGGGCGTGTCGGTCGCCACCGTAAATCCCGGTCCGGTGGCCACCCATTTCGGGCCGAGGGCACAGGTGCACGACCGGCCCACCGAAGCGCTGGGCGACGGCGTGATGACGGGCGTCCCGCCCAGCATGGTGGCGCGGGCCGTGCTGCGGTCCGTGCGCATGGCCGGGTGGCCCGGCTACGCCACCATCGCCGTTCCCCGGGTGCTCGGCTTCAGTCGGCTGGGGGCGGTGCCGGGCCTGCGCTGGACGGTGGACGCGGTCGCCCTGGTGTCACGCCGGCCCGAGATGCGGCGCCGGTTCGGCCCTGCGCCCGACGGGGGCGATCACCGCTCCGGATGAGCGGGCCCACCTCAGCCCGCCTGCCGGCGCTCGGGCTCGGGCCCGGGCTCGCCGGCGGGCTCGGGCTCGGCCTCGTCCTGGCCGGTGCGATAGCGGGCGAACTGCGGCAGGAGCCACGCCGTCACGGCCACGCCGGCCACGCACGCCACGCCGCCCGAGACGACCGAGAAGCGGGGCCCGGCCAGGGCGGCCACGGCGCCGGCCTCGGCGTCGCCCAGGCGGGGGCCTCCGGTCACCACCGCGATGTGGATGGCCGAGAGACGGCCCCGGAGGGAGTCGGGCACGCTGAGCTGGAGGATGGTGTTGCGGAAGACGGCCGAGACCACGTCGGCGGCGCCGGCGAGGGCGAGCAGCACGAGGCCGAGGGGCAGCCAGGAGGCGAGCCCGAAGCCGGCGATGGCGAGGCCCCAGATCGTCACCGCCACCAGCACGGCCCGGCCCTGGTGCTCCACCCGCGACACCCACCCGGTGAGCAGGGAGCCGACCAGGGCGCCGGCGCCAGGGGCGGCGTAGAGCAGGCCCACGGCCTGGGCGCCACCTCCGTACAGACCCGTCCCCAGGGCCGGGAAGAGGGCCCGCGGCATGCCGAAGACCATGGCGTCGAGGTCGATGGCGAAGGTCCCCACCAGGACGGGCCGCTTGCGAAGGAAGCGGAAGCCCTCGGCCACCGACGCCGCGCTGGCCGGCGTGCCGCCGCCCTCGGGGGGCAGGGACCGCATCTGCGTCACGGCCAGGAACGCCACCACGAAGGTGGCCACGTCGATCCAGTACACCGTGGCCAGCCCGAAGCCGGCCAGCAGCACGCCGGCCACGGCCGGGCCGAGCAGGAAGCCGACCTGGTACTGGACCTGCCAGAGGGCGTAGGCAGCGGGCAACGACGGCCGCCGGAGAAGCCCGGGGATGGCGGCGTTGCGGGCCGGCTTGTCGACGCCCGAGAACCCGGCGGCCACGGCGGGAAGAGCGTAGAGCGGCCACAGCGCGGGCCGGTCGAGCGAGGCGTTGACCGCCAGCCCGACGGTGGTGATGCCCAGGACGACCTGCATCCAGAGGAGGAGACGGCGGCGGTCGATGCTGTCGGCCATGGCCCCGCCGACGAGCGAGCCGACGATCAGCGGCACGAGCTGGGCCAGGCTCACCAGGCCCACCTGGAGCGAAGACCGGGTGAGCTGGTACACCTGGAAGGGGACGGCGACCACGGTGAGCTGGCTGCCGAAGAACGACACGATCTGGCCGCCGAACAGGATCCGGAAGTCGCGTGACTCCCGCAGCGGCGTGGTGTCGATCAGGAGGCGGGGGCGGGCTGCTGTCACCGGGAGAGGCGCGGAGGGGGAGGCTGGCAGGCGGGGCACCACCACACCTGGCGCGCCTCTTCGCCGATCATGGCCGCCTCGATGGGCGTGCGGCAACGGGCACAAGGACGGCCGGCCCGCCCGTACACCCAGGGCCGGTCGGGCCCGCCGCCGAAGTCGCGGCCGAAGCCCCGGCTCGCCTCGAGGTTCGAACGCATGAGCCGGGAGGCGGTGCTGACCAGCAGGTCCAGCTCGGCGTCGGGCACGGCGGAGCGGGGGACCGAGGGATGGAGGCGGCGGGCGAACAGCGACTCGCAGCGGTAGATGTTGCCGATGCCGGAGACCACCTGCTGGTCGAGCAGGAGCACGCCGACGGGAAGGTCGGCCGGCCGGGTCGACGCCCGCCGGCGCACCTCGCCCAGGTCCAGCGGGTCCACGAGCACGTCGGGGCCGAGGCGGCTCAGGGCCGGGTGGCGAGCTTCCTCCCCCGGGCCCAGCAGCTCCACCACGGGCGCCTCGAAGCACACCGCCACCCGGTCGCCCGCCTCGAGGACGAGGCGCGCCTGCCAGCCTGGCTTCCGCCACCGCTCCCCGAACGAGTAGACGTGCCAGGAGCCGTCCATGCGCATGTGGGTGTGCACCACGTCGCCCGACGACAGGCGGATGAGCAGGTGCTTGGCCCTGGCCTCCACGGCCTCGACCGTACGGCCCACCAGGCGCTCGGGCGCCACCCGCGCCCGCTGGGACCGGGCCCCGGTGATCTCCCGCCCACCGATCCACTGCCGCAGCGACCGGGCGGTGCGGAAGATCGTGTCCCCCTCAGGCATCTGTCCTCGCTTGGGAGTACGTAGCGGGCCGTTTCGGCCCGCTATGTACTCCCAACGACGGGTCCTGGGCAGGCGTGGGGTCAGGCATAGCGCGTGAGGCCCTTGGGGGTGGGCACGAAGCCGGCGGCGTGGAGCCTGGGCTGGAGCTCGGGGTCGGCATGGCCCACCGTGAGGCGGCCGAAGCGGGCGGCCAGGGCGCCGACCGCCTGCTCCTCCCAGGTGCCGTCGTAGGGGCGGAGGGGGACGAGGCGCTTGGCGCCGCGCTCGGCGTACAGGCACGGCGTCCCGTCGACCAGCACGACGTGGGCGCCGGCCATCCGCTTGGGGCCGGGGACGGGCCAGGGCAGGCAGAGCCCGAAGGGGTTGGCCGGGTCCGTGGCGCCCAGGACCAGGCCAGGCGTTCCTGGTGAGGAAAGCGGCGCCCTGGCGCCGCTTTCCTCACCAGGTTCGGTGAACCGCGCGGCGCGCAGGCGGTCGACGGCGCCGGGCAGGGCGAACTGGGCGCCGCCGAGGCCGGCGACGAAGTAGCCGCGGCGGATCCTGCCGCCCTCCTCCATGGCCCGCAGGACGGGGTAGACGCCGGCGAAGCCGCCGGGCACGCCCTCCCCCCGTACCGCCTCGCGGGTCAGCACGCCGTGGCGCTCCAGCAGGGCGCCGGCCAGGGCCGTGGCCGCCTCGGTGGGGCTGGCCCCTCCCCCGCTGCGGTCCACGAGCGACCAGCGGCCCTGGGCCGTGGGGGGTCCGAGCGCGCTCAGGTGGCCGAGGCGCGGGCGGGGCCGCCGGCTGAGCCGACCAGTCCCCCCCCCGGGGCCGCCG
>PJQG01000055.1 GCA_002861595.1 Actinomycetota bacterium | reverse complement strand
TGTCCCAGGCCCCGCCGGCGTTGGACAAGAAGTTGGCCATGAGCTGGCCCGTGAGGATCACCCCGGCCAGGAAGGCGCCCAGGGCCAGGTAGTTGATGCCGAAGCCGATGATGACGGGCGTGAGCACGGCCAGCAGAGCGGGCGTGGCCAGCTCCCGCAGCGAGGCCGCCGTGCAGATGTCGATCACCGCGCCGTGGTCCGGCTTCTCGGTGTAGTCCATGATCCCGGGGTGCTCGCGGAACTGGCGGCGCACCTCCTGGACCACCACGCCGGCGGTGCGGCCCACGGCCCGGATGGCCAACGCCGAGAACATGAAGGCCACCGAGCCGCCGATGAGCAGGCCGATGAAGGTCTTCGGATCGGCCACGTTGATCTGGGTGAGGGGATTGCGGAACAGCGCGGAGCCGACCTCCTCGATGTCCAGCTCGGAGCCGATGGTCTCGATGTAGGAGGCGAACAGGGCCACGGCGGCGATGACGGCCGAGCCGATGGCGAAGCCCTTGGTGACGGCCTTGGTGGTGTTGCCCACGGCATCGAGGCTCACCATGATGCGCTCGGGCTCGCCGCTGAACTCGCCCGACATCTCGGCGATGCCGGCGGCGTTGTCGGCCACCGGGCCGAAGGTGTCCTCCGACACCACCACGCCGGTGGTGGCCAGCATGCCCATTCCGGTGAGGGCCACGAGGTACAGCGAGTACTGGAGGTTGCCCTCCCCGAGGGCGAGAGCCACCCCCAGGGCGGCGGCGATGGCGATGATGGCGTACACCGAGCTCTCCAACCCGGAGCTGATGCCCGACAGGACCGTGGTGGCCGGGCCCGTTCGGGACGCCTCGGCGATCTCGCGGACCGGGGCCGTCTCCGTGGAGGTGAAGTACTCCGTGAGGCGGCTGACCACCTGGGCCAGCACCAGGCCGATGACCACGGCCCAGGCCACCCGCAGGTTGTGCACGTAGAACTGGGCCACGGCGAAGGTGCCGGCGACGGTGAGCAGGCCGGCGGTGAGAAAACCCCGGTTGATGGGCGCCATCGCCGAGCGGTCCTTGGGCGTGGCCCGAACGGCGTAGACGCCGACGATGGAGGCGAGCACCCCGATGGCCCGGGCCACGACGGGGAACACGAGGCCCAGCGCGGGGTTCTGGCCGATGGAGTTGAAGGCGGCCACGCCGAGGATGATGGAGGCCACCAGCGTGACCTCGTAGGACTCGAAGAGATCCGCGGCCATGCCGGCGCAGTCGCCCACGTTGTCGCCCACGTTGTCGGCGATGGTGGCGGGGTTGCGGGGGTCGTCCTCGGGGATCCCAGCCTCCACCTTGCCCACCAGGTCGGCGCCCACGTCGGCGGCCTTGGTGAAGATGCCGCCGCCCACCCGCAGGAACAGCGCCAACAGCGACCCGCCGAACCCGAAGCCGACGAGGATGGCCGACGCCGTGTTCTGGAACAACAGGATGATGATCGTGGCGCCGAGGAGGCCGAGGCCCACGGTGAACATGCCGGCCACGCCACCGGTGCGGAAGGCCACCTTGAGGGCGGCGGGCAGCGAGCCGGATCGGGCGGCGGCGGCCGTACGCACGTTGCCCCGCACGGCCAGGCTCATGCCGATGAAGCCGGTGAGGCCGGACATGACGCACCCGGCGAGGAAGGCCAGGGTGCGGAACGTGCCCGACGCCGCGAAGCTGAGCGCTTCGGTCTCGTCGGGGCGGGCCACGGCGGTGGAGGTCAGGAACACGATGACGACCAGGGGGACGAGGATGATGCCCACCGTCTTGAACTGGCGGCGCAGGTAGGCCAGCGCCCCATCCTGGATGGCCGTGGCGATCTCCTGCATCTTGGCTGTCCCCTTGTCGGCGGCCAGCACGCCCTTCATCAGGGAGAACCCGACGGCGATGGCCAGGAGGGCGGTGCCCACGGAGAAGAAGAGCCAGGCGAACTCCCCTCCCTTGAGATCGAAGACCTGGTAGCCCCCCTCGGCGGCAAGAAGCGTGCTCATGCGGACCTCTGCTTCCTCTTGGTGTCGATTTCCTTGCGGACATAGATCTGGCGGGCGACCTTGTCGCCCACCGTTCGGTGCTTCCCGTCGACCATGAGCACCAGCGGCCCGTCGAACGGATGCTTCTCCTCGACCACCACCCGGACCCCAGGCCGCAGACCGAGAGTGTCGAGAAAGGCGACCACCTCGGGGTCGGTGGAGCCCGGGACGGCGACCACGGCGACGTCGCCGGGTTCCAGGCTGTAGAGCGGTGGCATGTCCGGCATCTCGACGACCTCGGGAGCGGGGATGGGAAAGCCGTGAGGGCACGTGGCCGGGCGGTCGAGGGCCACATAGAGCCGGTCCTCGACCTCCTGGGGCAGCTCGTGCTCGAAACTGCCGGCGAGGCGGTCGGCCTCGTTCCATGCGTAGCCGAGCATGTCGGACAAGAAGCGCTCGACGACCCGGTGGCGGCGGATGGCGGCCACCGCCGCTTGGCGGCCCTGGGCCGTGAGCATTACGCCCCGGTAGGGCTTGTGGTCGACCAGCCCACGGTCGGCCAGGCGCTTGAGCGCTGCCGTCACCGTGCCCGGGCTCAGGCGCAACGACTCGGCGAGCGCGCCGGTATGGGCATCGACGGCCGCACCCTGGGGGCCGGTGACCCGGTAGATCGCCTTCAGGGTCTCGCGCTCGGACTTCGACGGGGTAGGGTGCATGCTCTGGTGGTAGTGTAACCTGCCTTTTGGGACCACAAAACTTCAACCGCTGCCGTTGGAGTGAGCCACCGACCCCTTCAGCTGGTAGGGCACGGACGTCACCACCGTCGCCGGTCGGTCCAGGAGGGCCAGCTTGACGGCCAGGGCGCTCTGGTTGTGGAGGAGGTTGGCGTACCAGCGGTCGACGACGAACTCGGGGACGACCACGGTGACGGTGTCGTTCTTCCAGCGCTCGTCGAGATCGTCCAGGTACGCCTCGAGGGGGCCGACCAGCTCCCGGTAGGGCGAGCTCACGATCTCGAGGGGGACGTCGATCTTGAACGCCTCCCACTGGCCCAGGATGGCCTCGCGCTCCTCGTCGTCGGCGGCGACGAAGACCGCGGCGAGGTGGTTCGGGCGCATGGACTTGGCGTACTCCAGGGCCGTGAGGACGCCCTTGTGCACCCGCCCCACGAGCACGATGACGGTGTGGTTCACCGGCTCTCGACGCACCTCCTCGGGAGTGACGGCCAGCGCCGTGGCGACGCGCTGGTAGTGGCGGCGGATGACGGTGAACAGGGCGATGATGGAAGGCACCACGACCAGCGGCACCCACGCCCCACTGGTGAACTTGGTGGCGGCCACGACGATCAGGACGAAGAAGGTGACGGCGGCACCCACACCGCTCACGGCGGCACCGACGCGCCAACCCGGCTTCTTCTCCCGCTGCTGGTAGCGGACCATGCCCAGCTGGCTGAGGGTGAAGGAGGTGAAGACGCCCACGGCATAGAGCGGGATCAGGGCGGTGGTGATCCCACCGAAGGCGACGATGAGCAGCCCGGCGGCCACGGCCAGGAACACGATCCCGTTCGAGAACACGAGCCGATCGCCGCGGTTGCCGAACTGGCGGGGCAGGAACCCGTCCCTGGCGATGATCGACGAGAGCCGGGGGAAGTCGGCGTAGGCGGTGTTGGCGGCAAGGACGAGGATGGCGGCGGTGGCGAACTGCAGCACCAGGTAGACGGGCCCCTCCCCGAACACGGTGCGCCCCAGCTGGCTCAGGACGGTCTCCTCATGGCTGGGGAACGGGTGCAGTCGGTGGGCCAGCACGGCGATCCCGAAGAACAGCGAGCCCAGGATGACCGCCATCCACATCAAGGTGGTCGACGCGTTGCGCGACGACGGCTTGCGGAAGGCGGGCACCCCGTCGGCGATGGCCTCGATGCCGGTGAGTGCCACGGCGCCGGACGAGAAGCCCTTCAGCAGGAGGAAGAGGCCGAGCGCGCCTCCCGCCTCCCGGGCCCCCTCGAACTTCTCGGCGTCGAAGGGCACCGGCGTGACGTTGCCGAAGAAGGACCGGGCCAGGCCATAGAGGACGAGGCTGGAGATGGTGACGATGTAGAGATACGTCGGGAAGGCGAAGATCGTCCCCGACTCCTTGACGCCCCGCAGGTTGGCCAGGGTGATGAGGCCGATGAGGGCGAGGGCGAGGCCCACCCGGTGGTCCTCGATCCCCCGGAAGGCCGGGATGGAGATGATGGCGGCAACCCCTGCCGAGATGGACACTGCCACGGTGAGGATGTAGTCGACCAGGATCGATGCACCCGCCACCAACGAAGGGTACTTGCCGAGGTTCTCCCGGCTCACGACGTAGGACCCGCCGCCGTTGGGGTAGGCGAAGATGGTGCGGCGGTACGACGTGACCACGATGAACAGCAGGACGGCGACGGCCGCGGCGATCGGGATCAAGCGGTCCAGGCCGACCTGAAGGCTGCTGGCGGTGGCCACGGCGGTGACGAACAGGATCTCCTCGGTGGCGTAGGCGGTGGAGGAGATGGCGTCGGAGGAGAACACGGCCAGGGCGATGACCTTGGGGATCCGTTGGTGTTCCTGCTCGGCGGTGTTGAGCGGACGCCCGACCAAGATGCGCTTCAGGGAGGTCAGCACGGCTGCTGACGCTATCCCGGAGTTGTGCGCGCGCCGGAGGCGGCATTTGGATGAAGGGATGCACGTGATCGTGGTGGGCTGTGGGAGGGTCGGCTCGGAGCTCGCGGTCAAGCTGGACGCTTCGGGCCACTCCGTGGCCGTGATCGACAAGGACCGGCGGGCCTTCCAGCGCTACCTCCCCGAGCGGTGGAGCGGCCGGGCCGTCCTCGGCTTCGGGTTCGACCGCGACCACCTCGAACAGGCGGGGGTGCGGGAGGCCCACGCCCTGGCGGCGACGACGGGCGGCGACAACTCGAACATCCTCACGGCCCGGATCGCCCGGGAGACCTACCAGATCCGCAACGTCGTGGCCCGCATCCAGGACCCCCGGCGGGCCATGATCTACGAGCGCCTCGGCATCCCCACGGTGGCCCAGGTGGCGTGGACCACCGACCAGGTCGCCCGCCGGCTGTTCCCCGAGGAGTCGGTCACGGAGTGGAACGACGTGTCGGGCGAATTGCTCCTCCTCGAGCGGGCCCTGCCCGACGTGTGGGCGGGCAAGAAGCTGGCCCGGCTGGGCCGCCCCGGCAAGTACCGCGTCGTTGCCGTCACCCGGGCCGGGAGTGCCCGGCTGGCCGGCTCAGAGCTCGTCGGCCAGGAGGGCGACATCCTGCACGTCATGGTCGCCAAAGCCGAGCTGGACGAGCTCGAGGCCCGCCTCACCGAAGGCGACGACGAATGAGAGTGGCCATCGCCGGGGCAGGAAACGTGGGCACCTACATCGCTGCGGATCTGAAGGCCGCGGGCCACGAGGTGCTTCTGATCGAGCAGGACCCCGACGTGGTGGCCCGGACGGGTCCCACCGTGGACGTCCGGTGGTACGAGGGGGATGCCTGCGAGGTGACGAGCCTGCACGAGGCGGGCTTGGCCGACGCCGACGTCGTCGTGGCCGCGACCGGCGACGACGAGGACAACCTGGTCGTCTCCCTGCTGGCCAAGCAGGAGTTCGCGGTTCCCCGCGTGGTCGCCCGGGTCAACCACCCGAAGAACCAGTGGCTGTTCACCGAGGCCTGGGGCGTCGACGTCTCGGTCTCCACCCCCCACCTGCTCACCGCCCTGGTCGAGGAGGCCGTCTCCGTGGGCTCGCTCGTGCGCCTCCTCCAGTTCCAGGACGCGCAGCTCGTGGAGGTCACCCTCGACGAGGCCTCGCCCGCGGCCGACCTCGCCATCTCCGACCTCCAGCTCCCCCGCGACGCCACCGTCGTGGCCGTCGTGCGTGAGCGCCATGTCATCGTGCCCCGCGGCGACACGGTCCTGCAGGCCGGCGACGAGGTGCTGGCTCTCGTGACCCCGGAGTCGGAGGACCCGGTGAAAGCCGTCCTGATCGGTCAGGCCAGCAGCTCGTAGCGAGGGTTGTAGATCACGAGGCGGCGCCCCGAACCGCCTACCGCACCTCGGCCGCTGACCATCAGACGCCGGCCCGCGCTTACGCCGGCGATGCGGGTCCGGCCCGTCCACATGGCCACGAGGCAACCGGTGCCATCACTGATGCTGGCCTCCAGCCAGGGGGAGCCGTCCGGGCGGGGCACGATGCGGATGGAGGTGATCTCGCCCACCACCGTCACCTCTTGACGGGGTCGGACATCGGCGATGGGGACAGCACACTCGACGCTGGCGCAGAACTCCCGCAACCGCTCCCGATCGAGCTCGCCGACCGGTGTGGTGAAGCGCTTGAGCCGGTTCTTCAGTGCCATCGCTGCCTTGCCCGCGACTACCCAGCGGTGCTGAAGCCGGGCGGCAGCACCTCACCGTCGATTTCGGCATCAAGCTCGGCCGGGCCGCAGAACATCACGATTCGCACCGAGGTGCCGGCGTCCGAGGGGTCGAACTCGACCCGGTCCACCAGCGACCGGATGAGCGGGATCCCGAGACCGCGCTCGAAGTTCAAGCGCTCTGGATCGGTAACCGGTGGATGGCTGGGCAGGGAGCGAGGGTCGAAGCCCGGCCCCCGGTCCTCCACCTGGACCTGGAGGTGGTCGTCGGCCTCGGACCACCGCAGCAGCACCCGCTCGGAGACATCGACGTCCACGTGAGCCTCGATGGCGTTGGTGCAGGCCTCCGACACGGCCAGCTTGAGGTCGTCGATGCGGTCATCGGCCAGGGTGCGGCGGCTGGAGGCCAGCGAGGACACCACCAACCGAGCGAGCCCGACGTATTCGGGACGAGCCGGGATCTCCAGCTCGATGGGCGTCGGCGTGCCGTTCGACGAGGACACAACGGCGAAGGCCTATGCGTCCACGGCTTCGTCCACCGACGCGTGGATGGTGAACACCTTCGTCAGCCCCGTGATCTCGAAGACCTTGAGGATGCGGTGTTGCGTGCACACCAGGCTCAGGTCGCCGTCGTGGCTGCGCAGTCTCTTGAGCCCGCCGACCAGCACGCCGAGCCCCGTGGAGTCCAGGAAGTCGACGGCTTCCAGGTCCACGGTGACGTTGTGCTTGCCCTGGCTCACCAGCTCCACGAGCTTCTCCCGCAAGCGCGGCGCGGTGTAGACGTCGACCTCGCCCCGCACGGCCAAGACGGTGGTGTCGCCGTGCTCGGTGACGTCGAGACCGAGATCCATGTTGTGTTCGCTCCTTTGCGCTGACGGGACGCCTCTGGTGCCGTTCCGCCGACAACCTACCCGCGCAGGGTTCTACTCGGGCACGAGGGCTTCCAGCGGCTCGCGCTGCACCTCACCCTTGATCCAGAGCAGGTGCATCAACAACACCGTGGCCAACAGCCCTGCGGCCAGGAACGCGGCCGACTGCTGACGATTGTTGCTGGCATCCTCGGCTCCCAGCTCCCGCACCTCGGGGTCGTCGCCGCCGGCGGCGCGGCCCGGCTCCGCAGCGCCGGCCTGCTCTCCGTCCACCAGGCGGGTGGTGTTGGTGGTGTTGAACGGCAGCGTGCTGGTGAAGCCCGGATCGCGCTCGACGACGCGTGGAGCCGGCCGGCGGGCCTGGCTCTGGATGGACGAGAACCCGGACAGGTCGATGGTGCCCGACTTCTTCAGCGCTCCCGGGCTACTGGCGGCCAGCGTCGTGCCCGTCGTACCCCCCGGCGTCGACCCCGTGCCCGTGCCACCGCCGCCGGCGCCCGGAGTCCTCGTGGCCGTCGTCCCGCCGGCGCCCGGAGTCGTCGTGGTCGTCGTCCCGCCGGCGCCGACAGTGGTGGGTGGGCCGGGCGGGCCCGGGACCGTAGCGGTGGTCGTCACCGGGTCGGAGGTCAGACCTTGGTTCGCCGTCGCTCCCCGTCGCACGGCCTGCACCTTGTAGACGTACGTGCCGCCGGCGTTGGCGGTGGAGGCATCGGTGAAAGACGTCTCGACGGTGGCGACAGGATCAGCGCCATTGCGCGCGACGAAATACCCCACGATGTCCTTCTCGGGATTTCGCTTCCAGGTGATGGTGACGACGCGGGTGTCGGGATCGATCGCAGCACGTACGTCGCCCGGCGGCGCCGGCGGCACGGCCACGGCGAACTTCCGTGTTCCGCTGGCCGCCATCGGTTGGTGCCCACTGAGGCCGAGCGGCAAGACGGGCTGGCTCGCCTTGGCCGACACCTCCGCCTGGTACTCGCCGTTGTACTCGATCCCCTTCACGGTGAAGGACACGGTCTGGCGATCCTTTTCGTTGCCAGCTTGGGCGGGAGGGACGCCAACCGGCGGCTGATCGCCGAGCGGCGCGATGGTGAGAACGATCGAGCCGGTTATGTTTCCGCCCTCGTGGCTCACGTCGGCCACGATCGGGAAGTCGTCGGTCGTCTCCCTGTCGAGAATCGTTCTGATGTCCACCGTCGGCGCATGGGCTCGAGCAGGTGACGCCAGGAAGGTGGTGCCTGCGAGCGCGAGGAAAGCGGCGGCGGCGATCCGGGGACGGACAAGGGTGGTCATGTGCGGGTGGAGGCTCCCTTGGTGAGCGTGGCGCTGATGATGAGGCGTTCCTTGGCGGAGCCCTTGGGGTGGCACGTCGTGAGGGTCAGGAGGTGCTGGCCCGGCGTGTTGGCGACCACCGAACGGTTCGTCGGGTTGACGATGAACGGCGCCTTGTTGACCTCGTAGGTACATACACCGATGGGCGTCTGCAAGATGATGGTGTCGCCGGTCTTCAGCCGGTCGACGTTGGCGAAGGGCTTGCCGTAGGTGGTCCGGTGCCCGGCGATGGCGACGTTGCCGTCCTCGCAGGGAAGCGGCGTGTCCGGGTAGTGCCCGGCGCCGGCCCGCAGCGCACTCGCGCCCGTGCCCTCCACCACCACGACGTCGACGCCGAGCTTGGGGATCTTGATCCGGGTGAGGGCGTCGCCCTCCTTCAGCTCGGCCGTCCGGTAGAGCTCTTTGTGCTCGGGGCTGGCGATCTCACGGTCGAGCCGGCTCTGGACCCGGCCCTGGTAGAGGTTCGTGTAGAAGGGATAGCCCAGCAGGCCCACGGCAGAAAGCAACAGGACCACCGACAGCCCGGACAGGCCCGCGCGGGCCCATCGATTGCTGCGGAGGTAACGGATGACGGCGTCCACGCTCGGATCTCCTCAAAACAGGTGGTGCAGACGGCTTCGGTTGGGACGTTTGTTACATCGACCAAGTGTGGCGGAGACTGAAGAACCCCGGGGCATCAGGCCCCGGGGTTCTTCAGCTGAGTGCTGCGGGTTGGCTCAGTAGGCCCGAACCAGCAGCCGGCGGACCAGGACGGCCAGGCCGAGGACGCTCATGCCGGCCAGGGGGATCCAGGGGGTACCACCGGTGCGGGGCAGCTCCACGTTCGGGACGATCGGGGCCGCAGCGGCGGGCGTGCCGCCAACGCCGGCCTCGGCGTGGGCCAGCTCGACCAGGATGCCGTTGTTGATGCCCTTGAGGAGGTGCAGCTTCACGCCATCGGCGATGGCGCCGACCGTGCCGTCAGCGTTGGTGACGTTGCGGCCGGCGGCGACGATGATGTCGCTCTCCAGCGGGGTGCCCTGGAGGATGGTCTGGCTGGCGCCGACGGGGACCTTGATCTCCGTGCCGGTGGGCAGCAGGGCCGACGGGCCGAGCTTGACCGTCACCAGCGAGGGGTCGAAGCTGGGGGTGCTGGTGCCGGTGGCCCGGTCGTACACGGCCTTGGCCGAAGCCGAGCTCACGGTGATGGTGGCCAGGGGGCCCACGTCGACGCCGTTGACAGGCAGGCGCACGGGGAGGATCTTGATCTCGGCGCCCGAGGCGGTGGCCGAAGATGTCACCTTCCCGGCGTCGGTGACCACTGACGACGTTGACTTGCCAGCGGTGAGCTCGAGCGTCCTCGTGTTCAACAGGTCCTTCACCGTGCTGTCAACGGTGTCGACGACGGGGGTGAGGGTTTCGCCCAAGTTCAGGGGGAGACCGGCGACCGTTTCCTTTGCCGTTTCGAGCACCGTCTCGTTGACGAGGCTCGTCAGCGGGGCATTCAAGCCGGCGAGGCCGAGGATGTTCTCGACGTCGAGCGTGACGCCGGCGACACGGCCCTCGCTGTTGGCGACGGGGTTGTTGCCGTTGATGGAGCCGTTGGCCGAGCCGCACGCCAGGCCGACGCCGAGGATGTCGGCCACGGGGAGCGCCACGGCGCAGGTGTCGGGCCTGTCGCTGGAGCCGCTGCCGGACAGGTCGACCCGGGCGGTGGTGCCGCTGTTGGCCAGCTGGCCGGCGCCCTCCGCCACGGCCGTGAGCTGGGAGGTGACCTTGGAGGTGGCGACACCGAGTGTGGTGCCCTGGCCCAGGAGCTGGATGTTGAGGGCCCGCCCTGAGGCGCTCCCGAGAAAGGCCTCAGCGGTGCTCTGGGCCGAAGCCGGCCCGGCTGTGAACACGCTCGCGAGTGAGATGGCGCTTGCTGCAGCAGCGAGCCTTCGGTTCTTGGCCATTGTCTGGTTGTCCCTTTCTATTGTCCTGGACCTGCCACGTGCAGGGGAGCCCTTGTCTGGTCATCACCTGAACGCCCCAGCCGCTGCAGGATGACGCTCTTTTGCTCGGAAACTTCTCACCGCCACTTGAGCTGACGGTAGCTCAACCGTTCTCCCGCCGCATCGAGGCCTGAGCCCGCACGACGACATCCGGAAGGAGGGCTCCGACGACCGGGGCAAGCGTGGGCGATCTGTACCAAAGGGTGGCCCGGACCTGCTGGCCGCCCTTCCCCTGCCCGCTCAGCTCGAGGCGCAGCCGGTCCTCTGCCAGGGGGGCGCCGGCCAGCGCCGCCCGCCGGGCCGCGTCGAGCGTGGGGTCGACGGCGGCGGCGCGAGCCGCCTCCCTCGCCGCGTGCACGACCAGCACCTGGTCGCGCACCACCAGGGCCACCTGGGTCACGGCGAGGAGCAGGAGGGCCACGAGGGGCAGGACGAGGGCCAGCTCGACGGCGGCCTGGCCCTCGTCGCCCCGCCCCCCGGCGTCTCGAGTACCTGGCGTACCGGTGCGGTACGCCAGGTACTCCGGAGGGCCGGAACGGCGGTGCCTCACCGCACCCGGGAGAGCAGCTGGTCCAGCACCCCGTCGAGCAGCCGGCCCACGCGATTGGTGCGGCTGGCCCATCCGACGACGAGCAGGGCGACAGCGGCAGCCCCGAGCAGGACCAGGGCGTACTCGGCCGAGGCCTGGCCTTCCTGGCCGCGTGGCGCCAGCCGCCGCTGCAAGCGGCGGCCGACGGAGAACAACAGGCACTGCACATGCACGAATGCGACAACCATGGGAACTCCTTTGTGGATCCGTGTTCGGGTTTGACGGCTAGAGGCGCAACGCACGGAGGGCGCCGGCGACGAGAGGCGCCACGGTGAGCAGCGCGAAGGCAGGCAGGATGCACAGGACCAGGGGGAAGAGGAGGACCACGGGGACCTTGCGCGCCGCTTCCTCGGCCCGGCGCTGGCGCTGGCGCCGGACGTCGTCGCCCAGCCGCTCGAGGGCGGGACCGAGGGGTGCGCCGTAACGCTCGCAGGCGGCGAGGGCGGCGGCGAGCGGCCGGGCCGCC
>PJQG01000081.1 GCA_002861595.1 Actinomycetota bacterium | reverse complement strand
CGCCCGCGCGACTCCTGCTCAGGGGCCGAAAGTTCGCTGACGCGGCACTAGACGAGGAGCAGCCCATGAGCCAACGAGCAGCCACCGACACGATGCCTCGCGTCGACGCCGGTGGGAAGCCCCCGGAAGGGCCGACCGACCTGAAGAAGCCGTCCTGGGCGGGTGTGCTCAAGCGGACCGTTCGCGAGTTCAAAGAAGACGAACTGGCCGACCGGGCAGCCGCCCTTACGTACTACGGCGTGCTGTCCATCTTCCCGGCGATGCTTGCCTTGGTATCCATCCTCGGTTTGGTCGGGCCATCGGCAACCCAGCCGCTGATCGACAACTTGGGCAGGGTGGCGCCAGGTGAGGCCAAGGACATCTTCACCACCGCGGTCCAGAACCTCCAGAAGAGCCGCGGTGCCGGTGGGCTCCTCTTCATCGTCGGCTTGGCCGGGGCGCTTTGGTCCGCGTCCGGCTACGTCGCCGCCTTCATGCGCGCCTCGAATGCCATCTATGAGATCGAAGAGGGCCGGCCCATCTGGAAGAAGCTGCCCGTTCGCCTCGGCGTCACCCTGGTCCTGGTCGTGTTGTTGGCCGTCACCGCCCTGGCCGTGGTCCTGACCGGTGCCCTCGCCAAGCAGGTCGGCAACGTCCTGGGCATCGGTCAGTCAGCAGTCACGATCTGGGACATCGCCAAGTGGCCCGTGCTGGTGGTGATCGTGAGCTTGATGTTCGCCATCCTCTACTGGGCCTCCCCCAACGTGAAGCAGCCGGGCTTTCGCTGGATCAGCCCCGGCGGACTCGTCGCCGTGGTCCTCTGGATCGTCGCCTCAGCCGCGTTCGCCCTCTATGTGGCCAACTTCGCCTCTTACAACAAGACTTACGGCGCTTTGGGCGGGGTCATCATCTTCCTGGTGTGGTTGTGGATCTCCAACATCGCCGTCCTCCTCGGCGCCGAGTTCAACGCGGAGCTCGAGCGTGGTCGCCAGATCGAAGCGGGGCATCCGCCGGAGAAGGAGCCGTTCTTGGAGCCCCGGGACACGAGGAAGATGAAGAACCCTCCCGCCGAGGCTGAGCGCCAAGCAGAGTGGAGAGGGCAGATGCAGAAGCTGCGTGAGAATGGCGGATCCGATCGACGGGCTTGACGACTGCGGAGTCGCGGAAACCTTCGGCGGCGACTCTTACCTGTCAGCGGCATCTTGGTCGCGTCCTCGATGAGCTAATGCAGCGCTGGGTGGCGCGGCCCTGCGGCCGGGCCAGATTCACCAGCTCCGCCGCGGGTTCCGGCCACGAGGTCCTCGTCGCCGCGCGCCCGGTGAGCGCATCGGTCTCCACGCAGTCATGGAGCAGGGGAATGTCCTTCGGTTGCGCTTGTTGGTACGAACGGAGCCACATACACCCACACGACGATGCCCCGCCTGCGCAGTCTCCGCCTCCTGGTCGGGGCAGCGCTTTTGGCGGTAGGGGTCGCGGGAGATGTCCGCTGGGCTCGAGCCGGCGAGGACGGGTGGCAGCTGGAGCGCACGACGCCGTATCCCGGTGTCGAGATCACGACGATGCGCCGGGCGCGGCCGCCGCTCGTCGTCCACGCCGTGCGCATCTCGCCGGACGCGCCCGTCGACCTGCGCCCGGTCCTCGCGTCGAGCGCGGTCGGCGACGAGACGGCCGGTCGCGGGCACGAGACGACGAGCTCGATGTGCAATCGGGCCAACGGTATCGTGTGCGTCAACGCCGACTTCAACGCCTGCCCCGGGTGTCGAGAGCCCTTCGGCGGTGTTGTGCGCGACGGTCGCGTGCTGCGGTCCTTCAACGTCCACCACGAGCAACTCTCCCTGGGTGAGCGAGGTCTCACGACCGAGCGGATCCAGTGGAGCGGCGCCCTGCGGGCGAGCTATGCCTGGCAGCATCGGGACATAGCGGCGACGGGCCTTTCCATCGCGCCAGGGCGCGCCTTCGCCAGCAGCGTCGATATCGCCGGTCTCAACGTGCGCATAGGTACTGACGAGGTCGTCGCCTACACCAGCGAGTGGGCGCCTGCAGCGCCCGCGCCCGCCGGGGCAACGCACCTCTCCCTCGTGCTGTCCGGCGCCCTCGTGCCCGGTTCGCTTGCCGTGGTCAGCGCAGAGCGGGTGAACACGTCGCCCATCCCTGCGAACGGCGTCGTCCTCGTCGCATCAGGCGCCGGTGCGGAGCGCCTCGATCGCTTCTGGGAGGAGTGGGTGACCACAGACGCCGACGAACGGGTCCTCGTGGTGGAGACGGCGACGAGCCAGCCGATCGAGACGAGTGTCGGCGGCCACCCCGTACTGCTGCGGGGCGGGCAGGTGCTCGAGCTCAACCAACGCGATCCGAAGGTGCATGGCCGCCACCCGCGTACGCTGGCCGGCTGGACCGCCGGCGGCGACCTCATCCTGCTCATCGCCGACGGACGCCAGCCGGGGTACAGCCAAGGGATCACACTCGTCGAGGCGCAGAGGCTGCTCCTGTCGCTCGGGGCGTCGGACGGCATCAATCTCGATGGTGGCGGGTCGAGCACCTTCGTCGAGACCTGCGGTTCTGGGCGGTGCGTGCGGAACCGTCCGAGTGATGGACACGAGCGACGGGTGACGTCGGCACTCGCCGTGGTGGCAGCGGCAGCGACCACCGCGACCACCGCACCCGATCAACTCCGGCCGCCCGCCGCGGTGGCGCCGGTTCCGACTTCGGAACCCGCGGCTCGGGTACCTGAGCCGGCCATGGCACCGGCCGTCGCAGCGCCACCCTCGCCACCGCCGATCACTGGGACGCCGCCGGCGGTTGTCGTAGCCGACCTTCCCGCAGTCGCGGCGGCACCGGCGGAAGAGATCGTGGCCGTCGCCTCGCTTCCTTCCGCCGCCGCCGCCGCACGAGCGCCTCGTGCGGGGAACCCACCCGCGCCCCCTCTCGTTCCCCTCGAGGTCGTTGCGCTGGGGCTTTGGCTCGCCGCCGTCGCCTTCACCGCTCTCGCTGCTCAGCGGTGGGTCCGTCACCGCTGAGCAAGGCTTGAGGCTGCAGCGTCACACACGAGCGGCGACGAGTTCCGACGATTCGTCGCATTCTCTCGGCAGTGAGGATCGAGGTGCGGTGATGGTCCACCTGTTGAAGCCGGGCTTGACCGACATACCGGGATCGTGCCCCCGCCCCGTCCCCAGGGCGCGTGCGGGCACACGGGAGGGCGACCGGGCAGGAACTCGATAACGGCATCACGAGCAGGGCGCCCGAGTACGGCGCCCGAGTAACGACGGCGTGGACACATCGAGGTGGTGGCCGTTGGCTTGGCCGCCGTCGCTCGCTCCTTCGGGGCGGAGAAGTACCTTGCGCAAGTCGTGGACAACGAGGTGCGAGATGGCCGTCCGGCACGAGGACTAAATCCGGAGGAGCAGGATCGGCAGCGAGCGCTCGACCGCTCGTGGGCGGCGGCCCAGGAGGCGTTGGACGATTCGGAGTTCCGCGCCCGCCTGCAGGCCTCGATCGACCGCGTGAATCGCTCCGACGCTTGGCCGATGAGCGGCGAGGAGTTCCTGGCGCACACTGATCCCGCCCCGGAGTAGTGACGCTACGCGACATCAGCGAGTTCCAGGCCTGGATCGACCGAGAAGCACCCAGCCCGGCTGCGCGCAGGGTAGCTCCCACCTTTGTCGCCGAACTCGGTGACCGACCGTGGCGTGCACCCCGCGTCCCAATCGCAGAACTGTCCAAGCAACCGGAGTATGAGATCCGGACTGCCGCACTGGAAGTCTCGGGCGAGCCCGATGTTGTGATCTGGTGGCTCCACGACTATGCCACCGGTGACGTAGACCTCGTTGCGATCACGGGCCGGTGAGCGCGCCGAGCGGCCATTGAGGTCGTTCAGGGCCACCCACTTGCCGCGCTCGCCGTCGGTCACCAACCCGGTCACGATCGGCGGGGCGCACGGTAACGCCACCTACGTCGTCGCCACCTTCCTGGTGGGCGCCTCGCGCTGATCCTCAAGCGTGCGGGCGATACCGGGCCGCCGGTAACGCCCGCACCCGCCGGATATCGGGCAGTTGCGCGTCGGTGCCAACCGCCCGAGCAGACGCCGTTGGCCGCCGCCCAATATACGGGGTTTGCAGCGGTCGAAGCCGTTATTCGGCGGTCTACAGCTCCACTTGGCCGAGCGCTATCCGCCGTCTCTACCGCTCCGGGGTCACCGGCTACCGTTCGCCACAATGCCCCCCGCTCGGCGGACGCGACAGGTTCGAACGAGAAGGGTACGCCCTACAGTGCGTCGAGACCTGCCTGGAAGAACCCGCGGACGATCTGGCTGGCCTCCTCCTCGGGCACGCCTGCCGGCGTGAACGTCGCGCCCCACTCCACGAGGCAAGCCCGCTCCCCATCGGGCTCGACCCGAAGCGTCGACACGAAGTCGGAAAGGGGAAGCGGGCTCTCGGTGATCCGGAAGGTGTACCGGTCGCCCGCCCGCTCGAGGATCGGCTCCACCACCCGGGCGCCACCCAAAACGGTGTTGATCCTGGTGGCGCCGCCGTCCACCACCTCGGTCGCCTCGATCGCAGGGTGCCATGAGGCCAGCTCCGCCGGATCGCCGATGCGCCCCCACATGCGGACGGCCGGGGTCTCGTATCGCTTCGCCACCCTCACTTCAGCCATCGTCGGACCTCCTTTCGTCTCGTTCGTTCGGCGGCGTCACGCCGCCGACGCCGCTGCCAGGATGAGGTCGAGCGTGGACTGGTCAGGCGCCGGGGGGACCTGCATGTCGGGCAGCCGGCGGAGGAGAGCGAAGGCGTCGTCGACGCTCGAGGAGGTGATCAGCGGGCTATGGGCGGTCGCGATCGAGCTCACTCCGAGCGCCGACACCCGATCGAGCTGCGCTCCGTACCGGCCCCGGTCGACCAGCCCTATCCACGGCGACAGCGCGTGGTTGATGAACATCGCCATGCCCTCCGCCCAGAACGTCGGGTCCAGGTCGGCGACGGTGGGCACGGGGCCCCCGGGGCACGGCGTCGCGAAGGCATCGACGGCCCAGTAGACGCCCGTCCGCTGGTCGAGGAACCCCCTCGTCGCCGGGGAGTCGTACACCGGGGGCCGGACGGCGAGGATGGTTCGGTCGCCGATCTGCAGGCTCTCGCCGTCGTTGAGCCAGCGGCAGCGCTCGAGCGGGAAGCGGAACGCGTTGCTGAACCGCTCGACGATCGCCCAGCTGCACACGAGCACGGCGTTGGGACAGGCCTCCATGACCTCGGCGAGGTTCCCCGTGTGGTCGCTGTCGTCATGCGACAGGAACACCCACCGCACGTCGCCGGGCTCCACGATGCCGAAGACGTCCTCGAGCCACTGCGTCCGGTTGTTGGGGGAGCCGGTGTCGATGATGGCCGGCTGGGACCCGGCGATGATCATGGAGTTCAGGTACACCGTGAGCGGCGCTCCGAGCGCCTGCTGCACCTGGTGGATGACCCACGTGTCGGCGTCGACGCGAGTGGGCGCCACGTAGGTCGGCGGCGCCTCCGGGGAGAAGCTCATTTCCATCCTTCCTGTCGGGTTGTCGGTCCGTCCTCGCATGGCGAGGTGCACGACGAGCATGCGACCGACCCCGTCGCTCGCACATGAGGGAGAACCGTCATCTTGCCGACGACGACCCGCGTCTTTAGGCCAGCGACTCCTTGGATCCGACGGTCCTGGCGGCGAAGGCCACCAGCTCCGAGCGCCGTGTGGCGCCCGTCTTCACCATGACGTTGGCCACGTGGCGCTCCACGGTGCGGGGAGACAGGTACAGGCGGGCGGCGATGTCCTTGTTCGACTGTCCCAAAGCGAGGAGCCGGAAAACCTCTAGCTCCCGTGCCGTCACGCCCAGCGCCCGCAGCTCGTCGGGCACGCCGGGGTGGGCCCGCCGCCGCGGCACGGCCACGCCGGTCCTGCGCAGGAGCGACCGGCACGCGGACGCCACGGAGCCTTCGCCGCCCTCGTCGAAGAAGCGGAGCGTATGCGAGAGCCACTCGCCCGGCGCTCCCCACCCGTCGGTGATCGCAGCCTCGGCAACGAGCCGGCGGCCGAGGTGGCCGAACCACCGGTGACCCTCGAGGATCCGGTCCGCATCTTCCGCCAGGGCGAGGGCCCGGTCGCCGTCGCCGGCACGGCCGGCGGTGATGGCGCCCGCGTACTTCAGGTAGGCGCCGGCGAGGAAGTGCACCGACCACGCAGGGACCGCGATGTCGGGAGCCCGATCGTCGCCTCCGTCCAAGGCGCGGAGCACGGCGAGCATCCCGACGGCCGGGACTACGGAGTAGTCACCTCCCCTGGCGGCGGCCTGGAGCCCTGAGCACAAGAGGTCCCTCGCCGCCGCGCGATCCTCCTGGATCAGCGCCAGCAGGGCGGCCGCCGTCGCCGTCTTCACCTCGATGTCCGGGACGCCGGCGGCGACCGCGTGCGCCTCGTCGATGCAGCGCTGCATCCCGGCGCGGTCCCGCCAGCGGGCGTGCCCGTACGCCTCGAGGGCGAGCGCCGCCGCCAGCGTCTGGTCGAAGCGGTAGCGGCGGGCCACCTCGGCCGCCCGCCGGGCCGCCTCGACCCCCCGCCCGGGGTCGTCGGAGATCACGAGCGCGGCCGCGATCTGGACGTCGACGACGGCGGCCGTCGCAAGTGCCCCCAGCCTCAGTGCCAGCTCCCGAGCCTCCTCGAGCCGCCCCACCGGACGGCCCTTCAGCATGTCGATGGCGCCGAGCTCGTGCACGGCCCTGGCCCGCCAGAGCGCCAGCCGGTTGGATTCCGCGATGGCGACTGCTCGGTCGAACGCGTCCTCGGCGGCAGCGAGATCGGCTGGCCGTTGGACCCTGCCCAGGACCTCGAGCGCCTCGCAGGCGACCTCCGGCAGCCCGAGGCTCTCAGCGGCGGCCAACGCGGCTCGCGCCAGAGTCGGCGCCTCGGCCGGGTCGCGCACGACGGCGACCTGTGCGGCGACGACGTCGATCGACGCACTGAGCTCCTCGTCAGGCGCCGTCGAAAACTCGTCTTTCGCGTGCTCGAGATGCCGGCGCGCGTCGTCCCACTTCGTCGCTACCACCGCCGCCCGCGCTAGCCGGAGGTTGACCTCCGCCCGTCGCCGCGCCCACTCCGGTGCGGCCCCGAGGCGGTCGAGCAGCGACCGGGCCACTTCGCCCGCCCGGGTCCCCTTCCCGGCGAGGGACAGCACCTCGAGGAGGAACTCGTCGACGTCGAGTGACGCCGGATCTGTCGCCGGCAGCAGTTCCCGAGCCCGGTCGAGCATCGCTTCGACCGTGGCCAGCGCGCCCTGACGAAAGGCCCGTCGCCCGGCGGCGACGAGCAGTGTCACAGCCCGCCGGAAATCGCCGGCCGCTCCGGCCAGTTCGGCGGCGAGCTCCCCCCACTCCCCCTCGAGATCGGGATGCCCCGCCTCGACCGCTTCCAGTGCCCGCCGGGCGACCGCCTGAACCTCCGGGGTGAAGAGTGTGGCGAGCACCGCATCCCGGGAAAGCGCGTGTCGGAACCGGAAGGCGCCGTCGTCCCGCTTCCAGGAGATGATCCGGGCGTCGACCGCTTGGTGCAGTGCGCGCAGGACAACGTCGTCGCCCAGATCGGTGATCGCCAGGAGCAGCCCTCAGTCGAACTGCCTCCCGAGTACCGCGGCGGCGACCACGACCCGCTCGCCGTCATCGCCGAGTTCTCCCAGCCTCCGCCGGATGCTCTCGGCGAAGGTGGCGGGTACCACCGCCTCGACCCGCTTCGCCACCATCCACGACCCCGCCTCCTGCACGAGGGCGCCGGTCGAGACGGCGGTAGTGAGCAGCTCCTCGACGATGAACGGGACACCCTCGGCCCGCGCCGCCAAAGCGACGACGTCGTCGGAGATCGTCGCCGCTCCGAGGCACGACGCCACCATGGCGGTGACCTCGCGCTCGCCGAGCGGTGCGAGGTGGAGGACCGGCGCGGCGCGCCGGCACCGCAGCACCTCGGCCAGGTCCGTCCCCTTCCCTCCGTGACCCTCGCGGACCGTGACCACGCACAGGACCCTTTCCGAACTGAGGTTGTCCGCCAGGTACTCCACCGCCGTCACCGTCTCCGGGTCCGCCCAGTGAAGGTCCTCGAGCACCAGGACTACGCCACTTTCGCCGGCGGTGGCGCGGAGGAGCCGGAGCACCGCCTCCGCCACCGCCACCTGTGACTCGTCCAACGGCCCATGGTCATCGCGACGCCACTCTGGGACGAGGCGGCCGAGGATCGCCCGGAAGGGATTTACCTCGGTGAGCTCGGGGGCGATGCCGGCTCGCACGGCGGAGGACAGGGCTTCGGCGAGCGGCCGGTAGGGAGCGGGCGTTGCTGTCTGGATCGCCCGGCCCCGGAGCATGGGCAACCCGCGGGCGGCGGAATCGGACGCCACTGCTTCGGCCAGCCGCGACTTCCCGATCCCGGCCTCGCCCACGAGGAACACGACGCCTCCCTCGCCGGCACACGCGGCGTCGAGCGCCTCGCGGAGATGGGCCAGCTCGACCTCCCGGCCTACGAGATCGACCGACACGGCGGTGCTTCCGACCGACCGGAGAACCGAGCTCTCGTCCACTAGCCCCATTGTGGTCTGCGCCCGCTGCGCCGGCAGCGTCGGGGCGGTGGCGGACTCGGAGGCGGCGGGTTGGCTTCGTCGCGAGCTCGAGTGACTGCGGATCGAGGGGTGCAGCCCGAGATCTGGAACAGAAACCCAGGCCATGAGGAAGTCGGCGTCGCCCTCTCCCTCCAACGAGAGCTCGAGACCGTCGCCGCAGCCGGCGGGAAGGTCTTCGCCACCAACAAGGAGGCGGTGCTCGACGAGATGCCCGGCGCCTACAAGGATCTCGACGACGTGATGGCCAACCAGGCCGACCTCGTCCGCACGACCCGCCGCTTCCGCCCCTTGGGCACCTACAAGGGCGCGGAGGCTCGCCACGGCCGGCGCGACCACGCCCGCAAGTGGCGCCCCGAAGAGGAGCGGTAGTCGTCACCGGCGATGCCGGGGAAGCGCGTCGTTCAGCATCGGTTGTCGGGATGCCAGTTCATCAACACGATCGAGGCGTCGTCCTGGAGGTGGTCCTGTTGGTGGGCGAGCACGGCACGCGCCAGCCGGCGGACGGTCTCCGGAAGCGCCTCGCCCGCTGACGCGGCGCGCACGAGGAACTCGCCGAGGCGATCGACGCCGAAGAGCTCGCCTGTCGGCGAGCGTGCCTCGGTCACGCCGTCGCTGAAGAACAGGACACCGTCACCCGGCTCCAGGGATGCCTCGCACGTGTCGGCGGTATGGGTTGCCCCTTTGTCTGGTCCCATCGAGGCGAGGCCGACGGGCAGGCAGACATCACCGTCGAGCTGGCTCACGGCACCGTTTCGGAGCCTGAGCGGCTTCGGGTGACCGGCATCGAGCCATCGCAGCCGTCCGCAAGCGACGTCGAGCTGCGCGAACTGTGCGGTGACAAACCTCGACTCGCCGAACTGCGCGGCGACCACGTGATCCATCTCCTGGTAGGTCGCGGCGAGGTCTAGCCCACGGCGCCGGCTGTGCCGGTAGCTGCCCACCGCGAGGTTGGCGAGCCGGCTCGCCTCGAGACCATGGCCGACCGCATCGAACACCGCGATGTGAGCGATCCCTGGATTGACGGCGTAGTCGAACGCGTCGCCCGCGATCTGGTACGCCGGCTCGAGGATCGCCGCGATCGACACGTCGGGCGATGCCGCGGTCAACGGCGGCAGGAGGCTCCATCGCAACTCCGCGGCGAGATCGACGTCTCGTGTCCGGCGAACCACGTTCAGCGAGTCGCCGATCTGCGACTTCGACACCACCAGCGACGCGACCAGATGGGCGAGGTCGGCATAGGTCGCCCGATGCTCGTCGGTTAGGGTGTCCTGGGTTGCGCCGATGACGCCGATCCGCTCGGCGCCCTCGATCAACGGAATCCAGAGGCGAGTCGAGCCGTCGTCCTGGGCGACCGCCAGCTGCTCGGCGCTACGGAACGCCCGTCCAGCGATCGACCCGTCGATGCTCAACTTCTCACCCGAGGAATCATCGCCGACCGGGATGAGGTCTTGCTGCTCGAGATCGACCAGGTACAGCGCACCGTGGCGGCCACCGACGACCTCGACCGCCTCCGCCGTGAGCGGGCCGAGGGTGTGAGGCTCGACCGTGCGGGACACCTCTGCGAACAGATCGAGCAGTCTTGCCTTCGTTCGGGACTGATCGGCCTCGTTCGCCACGGATGCATCCTGTCTCACGCCGGGACGAAGCGTCTGTCGTCCGGCTCCCCCCGCTCTTGGGATGCTCGGCCGTCCGAGGACGGCTCGCGCACTGGCGGAGCATCCCTCCGGTGGTGCGTAGTGACATCTTCTTGCCGAATGGCGTCACCGCGGTCAGCGCGATGGCGGTGGTGGCGCCTCATGCCGGACTGTGCGCACACCGCTCGGAGACAAGGGGAGGCCACTGGACCAGACGCCGTCCGCCCAGGCGGACCGCAACCGCGTCACCGAGGTGGTGGCTCGAGAGGAAGCGTCCTACCGCAACGGCGAGGATCGCCCGCTTCGGGCCTTCGCCGCCATCATTGGCGTCTACGTCGCCACCGTCGTCGGCGGTGGCCGCACCATGGTGGGGCCGCCCAAGTCGATCATCTCGTGGTCCTGCGCCGCCGAGGCGTGCCCGAGCGCGTCGATGCCGGCGATCTCGCCCTCGTCGCCGTCTTGGATCTCGCCCGTGTAGGCCGCGGTTTCCGCCCGACCCCTCCGCACGAGCGTCAAAGACACCTCGTCGGCGGCAGGGATCAACGTGCTTGATGAGCTCGATGACCGTCGACAGAACGCTGTCGAGCGTCTCTTCTGCCAGCACGATCCGCGCCAGCTGCGCCAGCACGTGGCCTGCCAGCGCATCCTTGACGAAGAGCTCGTCATGGGGCCGTTCCTCGAGTCGGTCCACCTCTCGACCCATACGCCTCCCTAGGCACGGCGTCCCTCATCGTGCGCAGCAAGTTCCGTTCAGCCCGGCGACGACGACGTCAGTGCGAACGACGTCGGAGCGAGGCCCGGAATGCTTGCCGGCCGGCGTGGCCCTTGACGGCGCTGATGGTCAGGACCACGGCGACTTCTGACCCGTCCCGCCGCAGGGCGGGTACGGCAAAGGGCCGGTCGAGCAGCTGCGACTCGCCGGTCAGTTGCAGACGGCTGAAACCAGCCAGATGGCGCTCGCGAAGGGCCGGCGGGACGATGACCGTGAGGCGCTGGCCGACCAGAGCGTCGCTCTCCCATCCCAAGAGGTCGCCGGCAAGGTCGTTGACGAAGATGATCCGGTTCGCGTCATCGGCGACG
This sequence comes from Actinomycetota bacterium, assembly GCA_002861595.1. Classification (GTDB taxonomy): domain Bacteria; phylum Actinomycetota; class Acidimicrobiia; order Acidimicrobiales. The sequence continues at coordinate 25,258 of PJQG01000081.1, read as the reverse complement.
ATGGTGGCCACGGCGGTGGTACGCAGCGACGCCACCTCCTCGGCCGGGAGCACCGCCGCGACACGAGCGGGCTGCAGGAGGTCAGGTAGGCGCCAAGGCTGAGCTGCAGTTCCGCTCCACTGCTCGTGGATCTGCGAATACAGCCAGTGACGACACGCCCCGATCTCAGGCACGGCGGGTTGGATCAGGAGACGCCCTTGCCGAGCGAGACCGTCGGCTACGTCGACGAGGCGCAGGCGCTCGAGCGACGTGTCACCCGCCTCGGGCGGCAGAGCCACCTCGAGGTCGACCCGCTCACGTCCGGCGTCTCGGGCAGCGGTGGCGACAGCGAGGATCGGACCGACGTCGAAATTGGGCAAACGCCAGCCGCCGGGGAGGACGGCGTCGAGTTCACCACCGAGCGACAGCAGCGCCATCTCGCGCAGGACAGCTTCGCCGTATTCGATGGTGGCCAGCAGCAGCGCAGGCGACGCGTCCAGCAGTTCGACCGTCACCATTGATCGTCGTCGTTCCGCCTCAACGTCGTCGACCTCGGCGTCGGCGGCGGAGGTGCCGAGTTCGAACCACAGCGTCTTGCCGTGGTCACCCGCCTCTACACCCCAGCGACTGGCAAGCGCCGCGACCAGGGAAAGCCCACGTCCGGTGGTGGCTTCGGCGTTGTAGTGGCGGACACCGGGAAGCACGGGCGAGCCGTCGTGCACTTCGACGCGAACCGATGAACCGGTCCACGAGCACGTGAGGAGGATCGGTGTGCCGGCGTGCAGGATGGCGTTGGTGACAGCCTCGCTCACCAGCAGGCTCGCCTGTTCGACCATGGCGCCGTGCCCCGCGTCGGTCAGTGCGTTGGCGACAAGGCGGCGCGCCAAGGAGGCGCTCTTCGGATCACACGCCAGTTCCGCGGTGATCGCCGAAGCGTCGGCGCCTTCCATGCCAGCAGTCTGGCCCATGGGCAGACGGTGCTTCACGATGATGAGGCAACCCATGTCGGCGCGTGGCGCGGTGGATCCACTTCCGGAGCCGTGAAGAAGAGGTCGCCAAAGAGGGCGTCGCCCCTTCACGGCGCGGTCCAGCAGTGCGACGTGATGTGCGCACGGTCCAATCCGTCAGCCCATCCTCCCGACGTTGCGCAGGGCGGGTACGCCGCCAGGGCTCGTCAGCCCGCGCGCGCCAGATCCGACCGATTAGGCCATGTTCATCCACTACCTTCGGTCACTATGAGCACGGGCGACCACGCCACGGAGTACCGGGCTTGCCAAGACGCACTGCGGAACATGCTCGGCGCGGCGCCATCGCCACTGGCGATCACCCGTGGGGACGGGACCGTCGTCATGGTGAACCGAGCGTTCTGCGAGCTCGTCGATCGACGCGACTCGGAGATGGTGCAGAGCTCGCTCGCCAGGCTCCTCGAAGCCGAGGATCTCGCCTCGTTCTCCCGCCTCGCACGGCAGCTCGCCAACCGCGACGTCTCCGCTTGCCAGACGAACCTGCGCCTGCGCCGACCGGACGGCTCGGTCGTCTGCGTCCGCGCCGACCTCTGGCCGCTGTGGTCGCCTTGCGACGAGGTGCAGATCGTCCACCAGCTGCACGTCGTAGCGCCCGAGGAGCAACTGGGAGGCCACGCCGCGGCCCTGATCGCGTCGTCCGGCGAAGCGATCACCGGCTACTCGCTCGACGGGCGGATCATCCACTGGAACCCTGCTGCCGAAAACCTCTACGGCATCTCGGCGCGCGACGCCGTGGGTCAGCGCGCCCACGACGTGCTGCCGGCGGAGTGGGCGGTTGACATCGGCCGCCTGCTCGAACGCGTCGCCGTCGGAGAGCGCATCAGTAACTACGAGACGAGCCGGCCGCGACGCGACGGCACGCGCGTCGACGTGTCGTTATCCATCGGGCCGATCGTCGACGACTCCCAGCGCATCAGCGGCGCGTCCGTCGTCGCCCGCGACATCACCCGGCGGCGGCGAGCGGAGTCCGTGCTCGAAGCGCAGTCCCGGGTGCTTGAGATGATCGCCGCCGGCGCGGTGCTCGAGCTCATCCTCGACGCCCTGGCGCACATCGTCGATGTTCACGCCAGTCCGATCCGTTGCTCGATCCTCCTGCTCGACGGCACCGACAAGGTCCTCCGCCACGGTGGTGGTCTGGAGGTCTCAGGCGTCGAGGACGCCTCCGTCGCCGAGGTTGTCCCCCATGCGCCGGGCGGGCCGTGGGGGCAGGCGGCTGCCATCGTCGCCGACCTGACCAGCGACGCCCGCTGGGCCCGCGCCCGCGATGCGGTCCTCTCGCTCGGTCTGCGCACCTGCTGGTCCTCGCCCATCGTGGCGCCGGGCACCGACCACCTGCTCGGCGTGTTTGTCCTCTACAGCGACGAGGCGCATGGGCCGAGCGATGACGACTGGAAGCTGCTCGCTCGTCTCGGCCACGTCGCCGCCCTTGCCATCGGCCAGCATCGCACCGTCACGGCCCTCGCCTACCAGGCCATCCACGATCCCCTGACCGGAGCCGCCAACCGCACCCTCGTCGCCGACCGACTCGCCCACGCGCTGCAGCGACGACGAACCAAGGGCGCCACGACCGCGGTGTTCTTCTTGGACCTTGACCGATTCAAAGCACTGAACGATCGTCACGGGCATGACGCGGGCGACCGCGTCCTGATCGAGCTGACCCGACGGCTCCGGACGGCGGTTCGCCCAGGCGACACCGTGGCACGACTCGGCGGCGACGAGTTCGTCGTGTTGTGCGATCCCGTGGTCGGCGAGCTGGAGGCCGTGGGCATCGCCGATCGCATCGAGCACGCCGTCGCCGGCGCGTTCTGGCTCGGTGGTGCCGAGGTCCACCTGACCGCCAGCATCGGGATCGCCTTTCCCCGCGCCGGCGACACCGCCGAGCGGGTGCTCAGCCAGGCCGACGCGGCGATGTACCAGGCCAAGGAGCGAGGCAAGGCGCGATTCCAGGTGTTCGACACGACCATGCACGAGAGTGCGCTCGCCCGCCTGCAGGTCGAACATGGGCTCCGCGAGGCCCTGGAGCGGCAGCAGCAGTTCAAGCTCGTGTACCAGCCGTTGGTGGACTTGGACAGCGAACAAGTGGTCGGCGTCGAAGCCCTGCTCCGCTGGGACCACCCTGAGCGCGGGATGCTGGCGCCGGGCGAGTTCTTGAGCGTGGCCGAGGAGAGCGGCCTCATCGTGCCGATCGGCACCTGGGTCATTCACGAGGCGTGCCGGCAGGCGGCGCGATGGCAGCGCGAGGGTGCACGCTCGCACCCGCTCAAGATGCACGTCAACGTGTCGCCCCGCCAGCTCAGTGCCAAGTTGCCCGACCTCGTGCGAACCGCCGCACTGACGTCGGGGGTCGATCCCGCCGCGTTGTGCCTCGAGATCACCGAGACCGTCGTGATGGCCGACACGCAGCTGGCGGTGACCGTCCTCGAAGCACTGAAGGCATTGGGCGTCCAGCTGAGCGTGGATGACTTCGGCACCGGCTACTCCTCGCTGAGCTACGTCAACGCCCTTCCCATCGACCAGCTCAAGATCGACCGGTCGTTCATCCGCCACCTTGATGCCGACGCCGAGTCACCCATCGTGTTGGCAGTGGTCGGGCTCTCGCACGCGTTGGATCTCGAGGTAGTCGCTGAAGGCGTCGAGACCGCCGAGCAGTTCCGGCAACTGCGGCAGATGGGCTGCGACATCGGTCAGGGCTACTACTGGAGCCAGCCGATGGACCCTGACAGCTTGGTCCTGGCCTAGAAAGAACCGTCCTGTCAGCGCGGATGGTGGCCGAGAGTCGTGAGCGCGCCGGCGGCACCGAGCGGTGCAGCGGCGCTCGGTGCGCCAAGGCCGACCGTGAGCTGCCGGGACACCCTCCCCGCCACCGCGAAGAAAGTAAACCCCGCGTACTGACATAACCACTACTGTCACCGAAAGGGTTCTTACCGGATACTACGGGGTGACCCCGCACCAGCGGGAGAGCGCCGACGAGCAGCCCCCGGGCCGCTTTCGCCGACGGCCGGGGGCTGCTCGTCGCTTCCGGCCATCGGACAGAGCACGCCTGCGCCCCGCCGGTCGTACGGATGCCCGGCGACTCCGACTGCTTCGCGCTCGCCCCCCGCCTTGGGGGCGGAGACGATGCGAGTAGGCGGCCGATCGCCTCGGCAAGCCTGTCGTCATGGTCCGAAAAAAGCCAATGCGTTGACAGCGCCATCGACGGCCGCGGCTCGCGCTGGTGACCGTCGCGCCCGATTGCCCGATCGGCAGCAGCGGCGCTGAGCGCGGGCCCGCGTCCGATCGACGGCTACGCGAGCGGGCGCGGCGGCCAGAACCGCCGATCGTCACTAGTGCCTATCAGTTCTCGTGGACGCTGAGATCGAGTCCAGGCACGTTCTTGAAGAGGCGGTCGTGGGAGACGAGATGCACACCGAGGCGCATGGCGGTGGCTGCGATCCAGCGGTCGCCATCGTGGAAGCTTGTCACCGAGGGCGTGGCCGGACTGCTGGCACCGGAATCGCAGCTCCGAACACACCGAGACATTCTCGTTGTCGGGTTGCACTACAGCGAGTTCGGCGACGCGGCGTTCAAGTCGGCGGCGTCGCAACTCGCCCCACCCGGCCCGCAGCGCCCCGTAGCGAAGTTCCATCACGGTCTGGAACGCCAGCAGGACGGGCTGCCGGCCGATGAGGTCCCGGTAGCGGTCGGCGAGCGTGTTCGGACGATCCTCGAACAGCCAGCTGATGACCATCGTGTCGACGACCACGCCCATCGGCTGGGGGTCAGTCACGTCTCAGCTAGAGCGTCCTCGAACGCCTTCCACTCGTCGTCGGTCACGTCCTCGATGACGAGCCGGTCACGGGGAGGCAACGGCCGGGCGCGCTTGAGTGCTTCGTCGGGCGGATAGGGCCGCACGACCGCTCCTCGGGCTGGTCGACGGTCGACACTCCTGCCAGTGTAGGACTCGCCTTCGAGGCGGCTTCAGCGGGCGGCGCCGGCGAGGAAGGCAGCGACGACGTAGGTGGCGTGCCGGTCGAGGGACACCCGGGCTCGGTCGTAGCGCATCGTGGCCCGGGGATCGGCATGGCTGGCGGCTTCCTGCACGTCACGGAGGGGGACGCCGGCGTCGAGGGCGGCGGTTTTCAGCAGTGCGAGTCCCATGGGACATCGGAGGATGATCAAGGTGTCGACGAGATCATCGACGAGGGATTCGGTGTGAGCGTCGGTGTAGGGGATGGTCGTGTGGTCTCGCCGGGGGTCGGACATGTCCCAGGGGTCCGCCGGCGAGGTTGGTGGCCAATGGGGCATGATGCGGACGCACCGGATGTCCATGCCGAAAACGTCGTTGAGCCAGAGTGCGGTCGTCGTGATCTCCCTGCCGAAATCGGCCGCAGCACGGATCGTCGAACGTCGTGGCGGACTACAGGATCTTCACCCTCGACCTCATCGAGCCAGGCTGGCAGAACCGGTTGCGGGCGTCGGCCGAGCCGTCGGCGTTGCTTTCCACGTGCTTCTCGAAGATGGTCACCGGATCGCCGAAGGTCATCACCGAGACCATGGGCGCTTACCGAAGCGCTTACAGTTCATCCAGGTGTCCGCCGTCATTGGTGCGCTTGCTCGACGACGACCGGCCGGGCCTCGTGGTCGATGCAAAAGGGGTCGATCCGCCGTTTCGCGTCGCTGAAGGCTCCGAATTCTCGGCCACGACAAGGAGTCGTCGCCGAGACGGCTGATTCTCCCTGAGTGCGGCCTGGAGGTGCGTGCGCGCCAGAACACCCTCTGCCGGAAGGGAGGTCGGGAGGACCGGCACGAGGACGCCGTCGGTCATGTTGAAGAGCCGCATCGGGAACAAGCCACACTGACTGCCGGCCCGCCCTGTCGTCATGTCCGCTTCCGAGGTGCACGACTTCGGCACGACGGCGGCGCTCGGGAATGTCCCTGGGAGCGGAGGGCTTGAGCAGCCATGCCTTTCAACCCCATGGTCGGTCGAACGGAACCGTCGTGCTGCCCTCGAGAGGCAGCGCCAGACCGATGACGAGACGCACAATCAGCCAGTCACTGAGGCCGGCACGTCTTACAGGCAGCGCGCCCCTCGAGTGCCATGCCTTCCACGGGACCATTGTGGCGCGGCGTGCCATTGCCGCCACCGGCGGCGAGCGACGCCGTCACTGGCCCCGCCTCTTGCGGTCGGCGTCCGCCGGCTTGTCTCCGTCGAAGAACTCGTGGGCGTCTACCTGCTCCGCCCGCCGGACACGCCCGCGATGGGCGACGGTGGCACGGGCGAGGCTGTCGAAAGCGACTCGGGCGCCTCGCCCGTCGGCCGCCCAGCGCTGCACCGAGCCCGGTGCGTAGCCAATGCTTCGGCTCTCGGCATAGGCGTCGAGGCCGGCGCCGAGGAACACGAACGCCGAGCCCTGGGCCTCCTTGGCGGCCACCAGCTTGACGATGTGGGCACGGGTGTAGCGACGGCTGGCGTTCTCCTCGCCGTCGGTGAAGGTGACGAACAGGATGCTCTCGGACGCCTTGGCGAGGACCGTGCGCTGTTCGGCCCGGACCGAGGCGTGGGCCACGAGGTTCCCGGTGGCATCCAGCAACGGCGTCGAGCCCCGAGGTTGGAACGTGGCGGGCGTGAGGTCCCTCACCGCAGCAATGGGCGCGGCGTCGACGAGGATCTCGAAGGGGTTGCCGCTGTCGAACTGGACGAGCGTCATGACGGCGTCGTCGCCGTCGGCCCGCTGGGCGGCGAGGAAGCCGTTGAACCCGCCGATCACGTCGGCGGCCATGGCGGCCATCGAACCGGTCCGGTCGAGCAGGAAGTAGATGTGCGTCTTGGTCGTCGGCTTGTCGGTAGGAACGGGATTCGGGGTCGGTGTGGTGTCCATGCCTCCTACGGCGCAGCCCGAGCGGTGATGTGACATCGGTCGGCGGGAAATTCGCGATGTGGTACCGATGGACCGTGGCGACGGAGGCATTCGAGTGGCTGTTGACTCCCGAGGCGAGCGCCGCGGCCCGACGCGAGCTGGGCCGTCTCCGCCTGCCGTCGAGCCTCGCCGACGATGCCCTCCAGGACGCCCGCGTCCGGGCGTGGCGCCTGGCGAGCGACCGGGGCCGGCCACCGCCCGACAACCCCGCGGCGGCCGCCTACAGGCTCCTGCAATACGCCGTGCGGGACCTCTACCGGCGCGGCCGCGCCCGCCCTGACGAAGCTGAGCTCGACGAAGCCGTCGTGGACGGTGAAGCGCCGCCGTTCGAGGTCAACGTCGTCGACCGGCTCGAGGACGACTGCCGGCGTGTCCTCCTCCCGACGCTGGCGGCAACGCCCTGGATCGGCGCCGCCGTGTTGAACGAGCTGACCTTTCGGCTCCACCGCGACGTACCCATCCCCCATGCAGCCCCGGCCCCGCAGAGCTCCACCGACGAGCAGAACCTCACCTGGGCGGCCCTGTGGCTGGCCGGCAAGGGCAACTGCTTCCCGTCGGCGCACCGGCCCGAGGACGCCGCGATGCGTCAACGGCGGGCCCGCGCCCTAAAGGCTGCTTCGGAGCGCCTGCGCTGGGCCGTGGAGACAGCCAGGGCGGCGACGTGAGCGACCTGGGGCCCTCGGGCGAGGGGTTGGTGGGCCGCTGGGACCCCGACTCTCGGCTTTTCAGGGCCACCGGCATGAACTACGGACCCGCCGGCCCGGCGACCGTGGAGATCGGCGAAGGTGTCCGGGTCAGCGTTGACTACGCCAACCCCCACATGACCAGCGAGGTGGTCATCGAGGCTCGCCTCGAGGGTGATCCGACCCAGCTCGCCTCGCAAGTCGCGCAGGCCGGCGCCTCGCTGCTCGGCTCCGAGGCGCTGGCGCGCCTGCTCGCCCTAGGCCGCTCCGACCCGCCCCACGGCCCCAGGCGCATCTCCGGTGACGAGGCCCCGTATCGCCGTGAACCGCCGCTTCGGCGGCGATCACTCGGCCGCCTGGCCCTGCTCCTCGAGCTGGCGACTGAGCCCGATGTGACGGCGCTGCAGGCCGCAGTGGCGGGACTCGAGGGCGCGGCGGTCGCCGCCATCGCGGATCCGGACATGGTCGTACTCGCCCCGTTGACACGCTCGCTGGCGTCGAGGTCGGCAGCGGCCCTACTCGGTCTCAACGACGCCGGCATGCTCGCCTTCGAGGCACGACGCGCCGCCCTGGAGCTCGCCGCCGTGATCCACAAGGCGCTTCCGTTCGTCGATAGCGAGCTCGTCCGACGACGGCTCCGCTCGCTCGAGGACGACCTACGAGCCCGACGTCTCTTCGACGGTGACCCGCCGGTGGCCGCTGTCGCTGCTGCGCCGGCAGTCGCTCGCGCAGCGCGCGAGGAAGCGCGCCGCCGCGTCGCACCCGGCGTGCCTACCGACGCAGCGCCCGACGTGGCCGCAGTTCTACGTGCGGCGACCGAGATCGACGTCCGGGTCTCCGACGGCCAGTCCGGCCGGTGGGCGAGGGTCTTCCGCCGGCGAGATCTCCTGCTCCTCGCCACCGCTCCCGTCGAGCGAATGGGGCCGGCTTGGCGCGAGCTACTCGTTGTCCCCGCAGGGCACCGCCCCGAAGAACTGTTCGTCGACGTGACCGACCGCCCCGAGACTGCCCGTCCATCACCGACCCTGGCCTCGGTACGGAGCGCCGTCGCGACCGGGCGGGAGGCATGCCGCCTGGAACGGCTGGGCGACACTGACGCCGCCAGCATGACGTGGGCTTCGTGCGGGGATGGGTGGTCGACGGTGGGAAGTCCAGAGCGAGCCGAGACCGCTCGGCGCTACGCCGCCGGTGACCGCACCGAGTTCCCGGCGAGGAGGCGCGAATCACACTGGCGCCCCGAGCAAACCCTGGCCGTAGATCTCTTTGGCAGATAGCAATCCCTGCTTTCCTTGCCGGCGGCCGAGGATGCGCTCGATGACGGTACCGAGGCGGCGCCCGGTAACGCGCATCGCCGGCAGAGCTCCCCACGTGCGAACCCGGGCGCCTCGGCCGCGCAGCCGCGATGCTCTTCTCGGGGGGACGATGGAGAGGCCGACAGAACCGCCCTACGCCCCGACCTCAATCAGGCACATCGGTGTCAGTGGAGACCCTGTCCCTCTGCGTACCGCAGGGCCCCGGTCCAGTCGGGCGAGCCGGGCGGGGCGGCAAAGGCCCCGTCCGGCTGATGATCCCCGCCACGGAGGTCCGACCCTCCGTCGGTGACCTACCCGGCGGCCACCGGCTGACGCTCGCCGGTCGCGGCCATCATCGCCTCCAACATGAACCCGAACTCCTCGTGGCTCGGAGCCCGGGCAGGCTCGGCGTCGGGGACCGACTCCAGCACCTCGAGGAAGCGCTCGAGCGATGTCCCGGTGGCGGCGGGGAGGTGTGAGGAGAAGATTCGCGTCGGCTGCAGGCGCCGCACCCCGTCGAGCACCTGGCCGAACCGCTGGCGGTCGAGCAGGTGGGCCCAAGGCGAGTCCGAGGTCGCCCACGCCCGCATGCCGCCGGCCAGGGCGTCGTGGGGAACCTGGGCGGCATCCTCGGTCGGCTCGGGCAGCAGGGCGCCGAACGAGTCGACCGAGAAGAGCGAGCCGGTCGCCTCGTCCAGCACGCCGATCGACATCGGGTTGTCGTACAACGGCGGCGCCACCGCTCGCAGCGTCCTGTCCCCGAGCGGGAGGCGGTCACCCACCCGGATGGCGTGGACCCGGTCGAACGGCACCGGCCACCACGACGACATGCGCAGGGCGTTGAAGCCATGGGTGACGAGACGGGCGTTCGGGGCCATTTCCAGCACCCGCCGGATGCTTCCCGTGTGGTCGGCGTCGTCGTGGGTCAGCCACACCCACCGCAGAGCTCGAGGGTCGACGATCGACGTCAGCGCGTCGACGAACTGGTCTCCGTCGACGCCGAGGCCGGCGTCGATGAGCACCGGCTCCTCGGCGAGCAGCACGTAGGCGTTGATGGGAAGGACACCGACCCCCGGTAGGGGAAGGTTGGTCGGGAGCACGTGGACATCGGGCGCCGCCTGGTAGGGAGCATCCATCGGATTTCCTCCTTGGTAGTCGTTTGCTCCCGGGGCGTTCGGTCCGGCCCCGTTTCGTTCAGTTCGAGGTGAACAACCAGCGAACGGCGTCGCTCTCGTCGGGCTCGAAGGCGCAGTAGATGCCCGTGCGGACCCGCCGGTCGAGAACCTCCGCTGCCTCCGGCACGCACTCGGCCACCCGGGCGGTGGCGGCCCTCAGCGCTCTCGTGACGTTGATGCGGGCCCGCTCGGCCGCCGAGGACGCCCGCCGGCTCCGACCGCCCAGCCCGAAGGCCTGGGCCAGCTGGGCCGTGAGCTGGCCGAGCTCGGTTTGGAGAACCTCGGCCCGCTGATCCGCACCTCTGTCGAGGGCTTCGTCGATGTCCGCCCGCAGCGCCTCGATCCGGTGGCGGTACACGTTGCGGGCGCGGGAATCGACCATCTCTCCGGCATCTCCGAGCCGACGCCGGTCCACGTGCCCGTCGGGGCCCAGGCCCTCCACGCGGTCCACCAGGTCGAGGGCGTGCCGCTCGACGCCCGGGCTGCGCAGGAGCTCGGCCAGGTAGCGCATCCCCTTGGTGTCCGTCAGCCGGGCTCGAATGTCGCCGTAGGCGACCACCCAGCAGCGATCCTCCCGCCTCAGCTCGGCCATCCGCCGGGGGGCGCCGTTGGCGGCCGTCCGGGGAGGACCGCAGAAGCGAGCCAGGAGCTCGACGTCGTCCGAGGGCAGGGCTACGTCGAGGCCGGCCAGGATGCCCGCCGCTCTTCCCGCCTCCACCTTGGCCGCCGCGTGGTTGCCGGCCCTCTCGTGGAGGCGCACCAGATCGAGGAGCAGCGTGGCGCGGAGCAACGGCACACCGGTGACAGCCAGCTGGTCGAAGGCCGCTTCCACCGTGGCGATGGCGGCGGCGATGTCGCCCGTCGCGGCCAGGAGGCGAGCCCGCACCGCGGCCATCCGGTCCTTGAGCCCGGGTACGTCGAGGCCGCCACCTCTGGCCAGGAGGTCGTCGCAGGCGGCCGTGGCCGCGCCGAGGTCACCGGCGCCGAGCTCCGTGTCCACCAGCACGGCGAGGAGCTCGGCCGCCCGCAGCCGGTCGTCCCCGATCGACCGCAAGCCCCGAACTGCCGTGGCCCGGGCCAGGTCGTAGTCGCCCCGCGCCAGATGGAGGCGGGCCGCCGGAAGGAGTGCCTGGAAGTGGCCGTCCTTCCCCAGGAGCAGCATCTCCGCGTCCGCCAGCCGGCCCTGCCGGATGCGGAGCTCGGCCAGGGCAATGGCTGGATGCCAGCTGGGCATCTGCATGCCCCTCTCGAACTCCTCGATGGCCCGGCTCAGCATCGTCTCGGCCTCGCCCCACCGCCCCAGCTCGCACAGGGCCGTCGCCTGGACGGCGTCGCAGTGGCCGCTGAGGAACACGGGCACGCCCGGGGCGCTGCCGATCAAACCCTGCCGGCGGAGGGCGTCCGCCCAGGCGCCGGCGCGATCGAAATCGGCGGCGAAGTAGCACGCGGTCAGGAACGAGCATACGGACTTCCCCGTCGCCTCGACACTGTCGGCCGGTCCACACACGAGGGCCATGGCTTCGTCGAGGAGAGCCATGCCCTCCTTCACCCGGCCCGTTTGGACATGGGCCAGGCCCAGGTCCGCCAGGGCCTTTGTCTCCAGGTTCACGTCGCCGAACTGCCGGGCCCGGTCGAGGGCCAGCTCGGCCCGGGCGTGCAGCTCCGCGGGGTCATCCACGTCGCAGCCGAGGCCCGCCACCGCCACCCAACCCTGCTCGATGCAGGGCGGCTCGTTCTCGATGAGACGGGTCGCCCGGAGGAACCAGGCCCGAGCCGCGGTCAGGTTGCCGACGGCAGTGGCGAAGACGTCCCCGAGCTGCGTGCACGTCACGGCGGCGCGTCGCCGGTCGCCGGCCGCGGTCAGCTGCCGGATGGCAGCGGACAGGCGTGCTATCGCCGCATCCGCCTCCGCCGCGTTGAGCGCCTCCTCGGCGACCGTCGTCTGAGGAGGGGAATCGTGGCCGTCGGACACGGAATCATGTTCGCGTGTTCTCGCCGGATCAGCTGCCGATGCCCGACGGCCATCGGGAGACCACCGGTTCAGGGCGGGTAGGCGCAAGCGTGGCGCTCGGGACCGCGCCGAGCGGCATTCGCGGATGTACGCGTCGAAGTTCCATCCCCATGGGGTGCACAGTCTGGTGCGAGCCGGGACGCCATCGCCGTGTTCAACGTCATCGCGGGCGACGATCTACGGTGACCCGCTGATGGCGATGCTCCAGGTGCTCGACGAGGGCGACGTGGTCTCCATCTCCTTCGATGACCTGCTCAAGTACCACGGCAGGAGCTCAATCGCCGGCGTCGCCCACGGCTTCAAGGTCATGGAACGGGCCTTCCCGCTGCTGTGCCCGGGGCAGCCGCCCGACCGGTACAGCATCGAGGTCGAGACCGCCTTTCCCGGGCCCGGAGCCCGCGACGCCTTCGAGATGGTGGCCCGGGTGGTCACCGGCGGGCGCTACCGCGTCACGGTGGAGCTCGCTCCCGCTCACGTCCCCGACGCCCCGGAGGGCAAGTTCTTCTTCCGCCTCGGCTACCAAGCCAAGACGGTGGACCTCACGCTCCGCCCCGAGCACGTCAACGACGAGTTCACCGGCCTGGTCCGCAAGGGGGCCCGGACACGCGTTGACGACGAGCGCCTCGTGGCGCTGAAGCAGGACATCGCCGACCGGCTGATGGCGTTGCCGGCGGAGGAGGTGTACGACGCCTCGAGGGCCTGACAGTCAGTCGGAGAGCCGCATGCCCGAAATCTCATCTTGGCCGGGGTGCAGCACCGCGGCGTACGAACCGTTGGCAAGCAGAGCCTCCGCAGGGATGTGACGGTCCTTCACGATCAGCGTCTCCAGCGCTCCGCTGTCGGGGTCGAAGGAGACATCCTCGACTCGGCCCATCTCGTTTCCCTGCTCGGTCAGCGCCCGCTTGCCCACGAGCTCCAACTTGCCGTCGGCGGCGGCTTGTTCCCGGTCGTCGGCGGGAGGCCGTAGGGCGCTCTCCTCGGCCACCATCACCGCGTCGGGGCCGAAGCTGCTGAGTTGAGCCCAGTCGACGAGGCGGGCCTTCTTGCCCCGGCCGATGACGACGGCCGCAACCCGGTGGCGGCCGGCGTCGACCAGCAGATGGGCGACGACGCCGACCTCCTCGGCGCTGGCTCGGCTGACCACCTTGCGTCCCGTTGCCCGCCGGAAGGAGTCGCTCACGGCAATCCGAGCCGGGCGCGGAACTCCTCCACCGCCGCACCCAGGCCCACCAGGTCGTCGCGCACGAACTCTTCGGTGATGTCGGGCACGACAAGGAACTCGCCGGACACCGCCAGCTGGGCCGGCAATGGGATGTAGCCGCGTCCGCCGCCCGTCTTGTCGATGTGATATCCCACGACGTCCCCGCTGCTGCCGACGACGAGTACCAAGTCTTTGACCTTGCCGAGGTTCACTCCTCGCTCGGTGAGGACGTCATCGCCCAGGACATTTCGTTCGGTTGCCGGATGAGCGAGTTCGTCGGGAGCAGCGTCGCCATCTGCCAGGCTGGAGTCGTCGCCGACCATCACGGCGTCCCTGCCGATGGCGTGGATCTGGCCAGCCGGGAGCACCTCCGCCCGACGCCCGGCCAGGAAGCCCCGCTTGTTCAAGGTCAGGCCGACGAGGCGACCGGATTCGGGACTGTAGACAACATCGCGGACCTCCGCGATGTCCTCGCCACCGCGGACCGTCACGACCGGACGACCGGAGATGTCCGAGGCGTGCATGAGCAGCGTCATCGCGAATCCTTCTTGGTGGCGATGACGCCCCCCGCCCGCTGGCGACGCCGGACCACCACGAATGTCGTCGCCAACACCACCAACAGGACCACCATGAGGATGAGCCAGCCGAGCGAATCCACGTCACGAACTCCTTCGGATCAGGCCTTGGCGCCTTGTCGAGCCGTCCGCATCAGTCGAGCGGGGAGTCGGCCTGGAGGCGGAGCTCGTCGGTGGGCGCGGCGTGGGTCGCCGGCACGGTCCCGAGGCGTCCGGCCTGGAAATCCTCGTAGGCCTGCTGGAGCTCGGCCTTGGTGTTCATGACGAACGGGCCCATCCAGGCGACGGGCTCGCGGATCGGGCGGCCGCCGAGCAGGAGGAACTCGACCTGCGGTGAGCGGCCCTCCTGGGTCTCGCCCGCTTCGACGGTGATCGTGTGACCGGGCCCGAACACGGTGAGCTGGCCGGTGGTGACCGGGCGGCGCTCGGCACCCACCATGGCGTTGCCGGCGAGCACGTAACCGAGGGCGTTGAACTCTGCCGGCCACGGGAGCACGAGCTGGCCGCCGGGGCTGATGGTGGCGTGGACCATCGTCATGGGCGTGTGCGTCCCGCCGGGCCCGCGGTGGTCGCCGATCTCGCCGGCGATGAGGCGAACGATGGCGCCGGCATCCGCCGATGCGAGGAGCTTGACGGACTCCGGCTCGATGTCCTGGTACCGCGGGTCGATCCACTTGTCCCGGGCCGGGAGGTTCACCCACAGTTGCAGGCCGTGGAACAGCCCGCCTGCGGCGACAACGTCCTCGGGGGGTGTTTCGATGTGGAGGATGCCGCTGCCGGCAGTCATCCACTGCGTTGCGCCGTTGGAGATCACCCCTCCGCCGCCGATCGAGTCGGCGTGACGGATGACGCCATCCATCATGTACGTGACCGTCTCGAAGCCCCGGTGCGGGTGCCACGGGGTGCCCTTGGGCTCGCCGGGGCCGTACTCGACTTCGCCCATCTGGTCGAGGTGGACGAACGGGTCGAGGTCGGCGAGGTCGACTCCGGCGAAGGCCCGCCGGACCGGGAACCCCTCGCCCTCGTAGCCGGAAGGCGCCGTGGTCACCGAGCGGACAGGCCTGGTGGCCAGGGCCGGACCTGACGGGATCTCGATGCGGGGCAGCGTGATCGGGTCGGCAGTCACGGCAGGCATGCCAACAGCCTGCCCCAAGGGGGCACGTCCAAACCGTGGGGCGCCATCACGGTGGCGGTGGTCACCGCCCTCACCATGTTGGGGACGGCCTGCCCGGCGACAAGTGCGGCTCTACCGCGAGAGCATCCGCCCGACGGCGCCCATCAACTCCTGTACCTGCTCGTCAGGGTCGGTGGGCCCACCGCCGCCGCCGGCCAGGCAGTGCCGGGCGTGCCCGTCGAGCAGCCCCAGTGCGACCTTGTCGAGGGCGGCTCGCACGGCGTTGATCTGGGTCAGGACGTCGACGCAGTAGCGGTCCTCCTCGACCATCCGGGCGATGCCGCGGACCTGTCCTTCGATGCGGGCCAGGCGGGCGGAAAGCTGGTTCTTGCTGGCGGTGTAGCCCCGTGACTGTGCCATGCGTGCTCCTCGTCGGCGTGGTCGGAGACATGCTACCCCGGGGCGGTATTCAACCTCAGCCCGAACCCTCCTCGGCCCGGTGGCCCGGCACCAAGTCGAGAACGGCCTGGAAGGTGAGCGGCCTGACTCCAGTCCCCTTGTGGGCGTGCACGGGAGCAAGGTGGAAGGCCTCGTGGTCCCCGAGGTCGAAGCGGGCCAGAACGCTGCCGACGAACCGGCTGTCACAGTCGAGCAGCAGGGGGACGCCCTCCGGCCCGACCTTCCAGCGGCACCGTTCGAACTTGTCGACCTCGTCGCCGGTCGACTCCCCGAACAGGCTGGCCAGCTCGTGCTGGTCCTGGCCCAGCAAGTGCACGCCGAGGGCCGGCGCCCGGCGCGCCACCGTGTAGGTGTGGTTGGCCTTGGACAGGCAGACGAGGAAACGCGGCGGGGTCATGCTGCACTGGGTGGTGAACCCGACCAGGCAGCCGGCGCGCTGCTCCCCGTAGGCAGCGGTGACGATGTACATGGCGTAGTCGGTGTCGGCCACCACCTCGTTGAAGTCCGATTCGGCGTTCATGGCTGCCAGCCTTGCAGACGGTCAGGGGCGCGGCCGCGTACGCTCGACCGGGCGACACCGCGGGCGACACCGCGAAGGGCAAGAGGAGGCGTACATGGCACAGCGCAGGGCGAGTGCGACGTGGGAGGGCGACCTCTTCGGGGGCAGCGGGAAGGTGTCTGCCCTGAGCAGCGGCCTTTTCACCGACGCCGGCGTCACCTGGGCCTCCCGCACCGAGGACTCCGAAGGCCGCACCAGCCCAGAGGAGCTCATCGCCGGCGCCCACGCAGCCTGTTTCGCGATGGCCCTCTCCAACGAGCTGGCCAGCCGCGGGCACGTCCCCAGCCGGGTGCAGATCGAGGCCATCTGCACCTTCCTGGACGGCAAGATCACCACGATGGCCCTCGACGTGAGCGCCGCCGTCCCCGACGTGGACGAGGCCGGGTTCCGGGAAGGGTTGTCCGCCGCAGAGGGTTCCTGCCCGGTGTCCAACGCGTTGCGGGGCAACGTGGCCATCACCGTCGACGGCCGGCTCGTCTGAAGCTGGCCCGCGTCATCGGCGCGTACGACCGGTTAGCGTCGTGCCCATGGCAATCGACCAGCCGAGTCACCAGGAGGTCGTCGAGGCGACCGAGGCCACCGAGGCCGTCATGCGTCCCCAGACCGTCCCCGTCAACGTCCACAAGGCTCCTGAGGCATTGGTGGTGGTGGCCCCGCTGCCGGCCGTGGCCGCCGAGGACGTGACCGTCGAGCTGCGGCCGGGCAAGCTGCGCTTCTGGGCCGCACTCCGCAGCTCCGGGCCCCGTGAGTACCTGGTCCACGAGTGGGAGTACGGCGGCTACGAGCGGGAGATCGACGTTCCCGACGGCTACGGCAGTGGGATCGAGGCCTCCCTCGCCAAGGGTCAGCTCGCCATCCGGGTCCTCCGGGGCGAGCCATCCGACCTGCGCACCATCAAGCCCACCGGGAACTGAGCAGCCACAGGGCCCTCAGCAACGCGGGTCGGTGGCTTGCTGTCGCTCCGCCGCCACCGGCGCCGGCCGTAGGTCGACCCGGCGCGTATATTCCCGTCAAGGGCCAGAGCAAGGATTTCTTGTGCTCACCGTCGCCTCCTCTCGCGGGCGTTCACCCGCCGGTCGGCTCGGAGGATCGAGATGAGCAGTGCGAAGCCGCTGGCGGCGGCGGCCAGGAAGCACACGATGGCCACGGCGGGGTACCCCAGCAGCCTGGAGGACGTCGGGACCCGCATCAGCATGGCCGCCCCGATGATCAGGGCCGCCAGCACCAGGCCCATGGTCAGGCGGTTGGCCAGCTTCTGGAACCCCCGCATCAGCTCCTGCTCGTCGAAGGCCTCGACCTTCAGCCTGAAGTTGCCGTCCGACACGGTGTCCATCACCTTGTTGACCCGCGCCGGCAGCTGCTCCAGGAAGTCCCGCGTCTCGAGCAACGCCGAGAACGTGTTGCCGGTGGAGCTGCGCATCTGGGCCTGCATGATGGTGTTGGAGTGGGCGTTGATCGCGCCCACCGGGTCGAAGTCGGGGTCGAGGGCGTGGGCGACCTGGTCCAGGTTCAGCAGCGCCTTGCCCAGCATCGACAGCTCGGGTGGGAGACGTAGCCCGTTGTCACCGGAGATGCGCATGAGCTCCATGACCATGGAGCCGGCGTCGAGCTGGTCGAGGCTGAGGCCATGGCTGCGTTCCACCAGGTCCGACGCCTGCGAGCAGAAACCGGCCTGGTTGAAGTTGTCGAGAGGTCGCCCCAAGGCGATGGCGGCGTCGGCGGCGGCTCGGCCGTTCCCGTCGCTCAGGGCGAGCAGCAGCTTGACCAGCAGGCTGCGCATCGGCTTGGTGACCCGGGCGATCATCCCGACGTCGATCAGCGCGAGGCGCCCGTCGTCGGTCAGGAGCACGTTTCCCGGGTGGGGATCGGCGTGGAAGAAGCCCTCCACGAGGATCTGGTCGAGGTAGGCCTTGAACAGCTGATCAGCCAGCCTCCCTGCCTCCAGCTCGAGCCGGGCCAGCGGCCCGAGGTCGGTGACCTTGCGCCCGGGGACGAACTGCATGGTCAGCACGGTGCTGGTGGTGTAGTCGTCGATCGGCTCCGGAACCAGGAGCCGGTCGTAGGGCTCGAGGATCCGCCCGAGCTCCAAGAGGTTCGCCGCCTCCCGGCGGTAGTCGAGCTCGCCGAGGAGGGACCTGCGGAACTGCTCGAGCAGCTCGCCGAAGCCGTACTGGCGGCCGGCCTCGGTGTGCTCGTCGGCGAACTCGGCCAGCTCGGCCAGCGCCTCCATGTCGGCGGCGATGCGTTCCTTGATGCCCGGGCGTTGCACCTTGACGACCACCTTGCGGCCGTCGCGCATCTCCGCCCGGTGCACCTGCCCCAGCGAGGCCGTCGCCAGGGGCTCAGGGTCGAAGGACGCGAAGCCCTTGGAGATGCTCACGCCCAGCTCGGTTGAGATGATGCGCTCCACCTCGTCGTAGCCGAAGGGCCCGACACTGTCCTGAAGGCGGCTCAGGGCGTTGGCGTACGCGGGTGGGATCAAGTCGCCCCGCGTCGACAGCAACTGGCCCAGCTTGATGTAGGTCGGTCCCAGCCGCTCGAGGTCGTTCGTGAGCTCGTCGGCCTTGGCCGCCACCTCGGGTGCGTGTCCGTTGGCCTCTATCTCGGCCACGTCGCCGAGACCGGCCTGCTTCACCAGGTCCGACCGCCCGTACTTGACCAGAAGGCGCGCCAGGTCGCGGTACCGGGCCAGGTTGTGGGGGCGCAGCGAGATGACCATCTAGTCCGGGTCCATGTGACTGAGTGTCCTTCGACAGGGGCCCGCCGGTGGTCGCGGCCCCTTCGGGATGTACCCGGTTGTTCGCCGGCCTACCCCGCAGGGGCGTGGCGCGCCGGGGGGAGCCGGATCAGAAGGCGAGCCACGAGCGGTCGTCGAGGGTCCGCAGGTCGCTGGCCAGCAACCCGTCTTCGGAGAGGGTCAGGACCGCGTCGCCGACCACGAGCGATCGCCGGATGGGCACCTCCCCACGGTGGCGGACCCGGCCGAGCTCCCTCACCTCGCCGTCGGTCACCGCGAAGCCCACGGCACCCACGAACTGCTGGCGCAGCTCCGGCGCCTCGATGTCGCGTGGCCCTCCTTCGGGGATCCCCACCTCGCCGTAGGACTGCACCGGGAGCAGGGTGAGCCCCGTGCTCGGCCAGTAGAGGAAGGCGTGGTGGTCGAACTCGGCCTCGGAGTGGGACCGGGGCAGGACGGCCTGGGCCAGGCGCTCGGGAGAGCCGGGGTCGGAGACGTCGAACAACGAGACCTGGGTTCCCACGGGGCGGCCCTGCTCGGTGGCCTCCTGGCCCACGCCGATCAGGCGGTGCTCGCCGACGGGATGCAGGTAGGCGGAGTAACCCGGGATCTTGAGCTCGCCCTTCACCGCCGGCCGGGTGGGGTCGGCCAGGTCGATCACGTAGAGCGGGTCCGTCTGGCGGAAGGTGACGACGTAGCCCCGGTCGCCCAGGAAGCGCACGGCGTAGATGCGCTCCCCCTTGCCCAGGCCGTCCACGGAGCCGACGGTGTTCAGGGCCTCGCCCTCCTGGCGCAGCACGCTGACCCGGCTCTCCGAGGCTCCCGTTTCGTCCCTGCCCTGGCTGGTGCCGTCGATCGTGGTGGCCACCCGCAGGTCGCCGGAGAGCTCGGACATGGAGAACTGGTTGAGGACGCGCCCGGGCACGCGGCCCGAGGCCCGGTACTGCGTGCGCACCTTGTCGGTGATGGCGAACTTGTGGATGTCGGTCGTCCCCTCCCCGGGAACGATGCCGGGGCGGGTGCGGGCGTTGTCACTGCCGTCCTCGAGGGGAACGGGGCCCGTCCAGCGGGTGGTGGTGACGTAGAGGTTCTGGGCGCTGGCGTAGACCAGCTCGCCGGCGCCGAGCACGGTGGCCGCCGGGCCGGGGCGGGGATCCTCGGCGTCCACGCTGAGCACCGACACCATGTCGAGCCCGCTGAAGTCCGCGGGCCGGGCCACCTCGTCGCAGCCGACCAGGGGACCGGACGCCGCCGCCTCCGCCCGGCCGGGTTCGGCGTAGGTGTACGTCGGCAGCCAGTCCTGCACCGTGCTGCGGGCGACCAGCTCCCGGTTGGCCTCGGTGGCCCGGGACACGCTCTCCTGCCCACCCGAGGGGTAGGAGAAGCCCAGGCGGGGCGGGCCGGAGCGCAGCACCAGGCGGGCCACGCCGTCGACCATCCGCGCCGTCACCAGGGAGCCGTCCATCTTCACCTCGGCGACCACCTTCGGCGCGCCGAGGTCGGCGATGTCGACCACGCTCACCTGAGCCCGGCCGGCTTCGGGGACAGGCGAGAGGGAGGAGCGGGCGTCCTCTTCATCACTTGGGACCGGAGCTGACCTCTCGGCCCCGGCCTCGGGCTCGTCGGCGTGGAGCACGAGCACGCGGTCGCCGGCCAGCAGCAGCTCGGCCTGCTGGTACGGCTCGGTGATCGCCAGCGTGGCCGTCACCGCCGGCCGCTCGCCCGCCAGATCGACGATGCGCAGTCGTCCACCGGCCATGGCGACCAGCCGGCGCCCGTCGGTCTTCACCATGTCGGGCTCGTCGACCCCGGTCTCCTGGAGGTTGGTGCCGGAGTAGTCGACGCCGGCCTGGGGCGCCGCCGGCGCCCCGTTCTCCTGGTCCGCGCTGGAGGCCACGGAGCGGGCCCCGTCGCTGCTGGCCAGCGGCATCGGGACGGCGCCATCCCGATGCACTCCTCCTCCGCCGACGCCGTAGGGGCCCACGATCTTGGCGCCCTCGGCGCGCAGGTACGCCTGCAGGTCCTCACAGGCGGAGAAGGACTGCAGGGAGGCGGCCAACCGGAAGGTGGGGCGTCGCTCCTCCCGTTCCTGGGCTCGGCGATCTCCATCGGTGCAGGCGCCGGCGGCCACCGCCAGCACTGCGACCACTCCAGCTGTCCTGCGCATCCGCTGCCGACCGGGTGTCTTCACGGCTCTTCGACGTCGGCCGAGCACCCTCCGGTTCCCGGCTCTGCCGGTTCGGCGTCAGTCGCGGGAGCTGCCCTCGGCGGCCGCGGGGTCGTCGTCGAGGAGGCCGTTGGCCGCGGCCAGGGCCGTGGCCGTGCGCACCGCCTCCTCGTAGACCACGGCCAGGTGCCGTTGGGCGGCGGCAGGGCTGGGAGCCAGCGGCGGGTCGCCCAGGGAGCGGGGGACGGCGTCGGCGTCGCGCGTGGGCCGGATGGGCATGGCCGGGACGGGCGCCACATTGGCCTTGCCCCAGAAGGCGTCGGCGGGAGAGACGTGCTTGGCCGGACGGCGCCGCCTGCTCATGCTGCGGTCTCCTCGGTCCCGGTGCTCGTACGGCTCCGGCCACCGCTCCCACTGTTGGCGGCGACTTCGACCGTCTCGGCGACGAGGGCATCGGGACGCAGGCCGAGGGCGGCCCGGAGCTGCTCCGCGCCCAGATCGCCGAGGGAGCTGCTGGCCGGGAGGGCGAGGTCGGCGATGATCCGCTTGCCCGCCACCACCTCCTCGACCCGCTCGTCGACGGTGCCCGGGCACACCAGGCGGTGGCTGATCACGCTGTTCTTCTGGCCGATGCGCCATGCCCGGTCACGGGCCTGGTCCTCCACCGCCGGGTTCCACCAGCGGTCGTAGAGAACGACGTGGTTGGCGGCGGTGAGGTTGAGACCGGACCCGCCGGCCTTGATCGAAAGCACCAGCGCTCCTGGCCCGTCTCCCTCCTGGAACTCCCGGATCAGCCGGTCGCGCACGGCGCGGGAGAGCCCGCCGTGGTAGCAGGCGACGGCTCGGCCGGTGCGTTCGCTCAGGTGCTCGGCCAGGCGCTCGCCCCAGCGGGCGAAATGGGTGAAGACCAGCACCCGCTCCCCGGCGGCGAAGATGGCGTCGACCAGCTCCTCGAGGCGGGCCAGCTTGCCCGAACGTCCATCCAGGGGCCCGGCGTCGTCGGTGAGGTAGGCGGCCGGGTGGTCGCAGATCTGCTTGAGGGCGGTGATGGCGGCCAGGACCTGGCCCTTGCGGGCGGCGGGGTCCCCGTCCAGGACCTCGGCCCCGGTGGGGACCAGGCGGTCGAGCACCGCCTGGTAGAGGCCGATCTGCTCGGGCGTCATGCCGCAGTGGTCGAGCTCGTCGATCTTGTCCGGCAGCTCGGCCGCGATCTCCGGCTCGGTCTTGCTGCGGCGGAAGACGAGGAGGCCGTTGAGGGCGCGCAGGGCTGCCTCCCCCGCGGCCTGCTGGCCGCCGTCGTTCTTGGACAGCTGGGCCACGAACGCCGGCCGGGGCCCCACCAGGCCGGGGTTGGTGAAGTCGAGGATGGCCCAGAGGTCGCCCAGGCCGTTCTCGATGGGCGTGCCCGTCAGGGCCAGGCGGGCACCGGCGCGCAGGCGGCGCAGCTGCTGGGCCGTCTCGCTGGCCGGGTTCTTGATTGTCTGGGCCTCGTCCACGACCACGCGCTGCCACTCCACCGCGGCCAGGGCCTCCACGTCCCGCACGGCGGTGGCGTAGGTGGTGACGACGAGGTCGGCGCCCTCGCTCATGCCGACGATCTCGTCGGCGCTGGCCCGCGACGTCCCGTGGTGGACGCGGACGCGAAGCTCCGGCGTGAAGCGCTTCGCCTCCGCCGCCCAGTTGCCGAGGACGGCGGGCGGCGCCACCACGAGGGTGGGGCCCTTCCCCCGCGTGGCCAGCAGGTGGGCGAGCACGGTCGGCGTCTTGCCGAGGCCCATGTCCATGGCCAGACAGCCGCCCAGGCCGGCGCGGTCGAGGAACTCGAGCCAACCCCGGGCCTCGGCCTGGTAGCTGCGCAGCTCTCCGGTGAAGCCCTCCGGCGCGCCCAGGGGCTGGGGCGGGTTCTCGGTCGCGCCCCGCACCAGGTCGACGGCCCAGCCTCCGCCGTCGACGGCCACGGTGCCGCCGAGCGGAGTGCCCTCCAGGCCCACGGCCATGCGGAGGATGGCCGCGCCCGAGAGCTCGGTGGTGGACGACTGCTGGGCCAGGGCGCGGGCGGCGGCGTCGAGGTCGGCCCGCTCCAGCTCGACCCACCGGCCCCGCACCTTCACGAGGGGGCGGGCCTCGGCGGCGAGGCGGGCGATGCCGGCGGCGTCGAGCTCGAGGTCTCCGAACAACACCGACCAGCGCACGTTCGACAGCTGTTGCGCACCGACCTTGGCGGGCCCGCCCAGGTCGCCGGCCCACAGCTTCAACTGCGGGTTGGCCCGCCGGGTGGAGATGGCCGGGACCTGCACGTCGAACCCGGCGGCGAGCAGAGCGGCGCCCGTCTCGGTGAGCAGCTCCCATGCCTCGTCGGTGCCGAGCACGACCTGGCCGCGACGGGTGCTCGGCCGGCGCAGGGCGGGGAGGAGCCGTTCGAGACGGCGCAGCTGGGCCTCCACCTCCTGGGCGCGGGATCGCCCGGCGGTGGCCAGGGCCCGCTCGACGGGCAGCGGCTGGCGCTCGATACCGGTGGCCTCCACCGTCAGCAGCCAGCCACCGTCCTTCTCCGGGGCCTCCAGGCGGACGGTGAGCCCGGTGCTGCGGTCGGCGGTGACGGGCGTGGCCCACCGCCTGAGGTCGTCGCCCAGGTCGGCCGCCGGGCGGGGATTGGCGGCGAAGGGCGTTCCGGCCAGACCGGCGAGCACGGCCTCGGACACATCCGTCCTGCTCCTGGCCACCGAGACGGTGGCCGCAGGCACGAGCCGCGCCGCGCCCACGCGGCAGACGGCGTCCACCGCGGCAGCCAGGAACGAGCGGCAGGTGCGTTCGGCCACGGGCGACGGGTCCAGGGCGGCGACGGCCCCGGGCATGCGCAGCGCCGTGTTGCGCAAACGAGGCCCGTCGACCATCGCCGGCGCCCACCGGACGCTGTAGTGGGCGGTGCCCGGGGCGGGGCCGGAACCGGCGCCGGTGCGACCGCCGGCGCCGTCGTTTTGCTCGACCCGCACGAGGGTCGGCACCATGCGGCCCTGGGCCACCAGCTCGGTCGCCCACGAGGCCACCTCGCCCAGCCAGCGCACGCTCGGCCCTGTGTCGAGACCGAGCTGGCCGGCGCCCACGCCCACCAGCCACCCCAGCGCCCCGCTGATCGGAGCGGCCAGCGCAGCCGCCCGGTCGCCGGAAGGAAGGGCCACGTCGTGGTGCGTCGTCCAGTCGATGGCCGCGGCGCCGGCCTCGCCCACGAGCACGGCCAGCTCCTCCTCGGTGGCGGGGGGCACGGCCCGGTTGCCCGCCCACACCACCACCCGGCCGTTGGCCCACGAGCCTTGGAGGGCGGCGGGGGCGACGGGGCCGGCGCTGTCGCCGTCGCCGGCGCCGGCGCCACCGTGGCGGAGCCGGGCGGCGTCGGCTCGGTCGTGCTCGTGGTCGCCACCCCGGTCGCGGTCGGGGTCGCGCTCTCGCCGGGGGCCGGGTTGACCGGGCTGGGCCGGCGCCTCCACGTCCTCGCCTGTCAGCCGGCGCAGAGCGCCGGCCAGGCTGTGGCGCTCGCCGGTCAGGTCGGCCAGCACCTGCCCCCGCTCCTCGCCGGTGATGCGAGCGGCGGCGGCGAGGGCCTCGTCGGTCTCGAAGATGAGGCGGCGCAGGGTCATGGCCCACCGGCCCGGGGCCGCCTCGAGCGCGGCGAGCTCGTCGGCGGACGCGTACCCGCCGGCCTCGGCCGAGACGAGCGCCTCGAAGTTGATGTGGTTCAGTTCGGTCTCCGACTTCTCACAGCCCGGGACGTCCGCCGCCACGGGACCGCAACGCCGCAATACAAGACTCAGCTCCGACCACCAGAGCGGAGCGCCGTCGACCCGGCGGGGGGGACAGCGAGGCCATCCTACAGCCAGCCGGGCACCGATGGGTGGCAGGCGTGGCCCCGGCTCTGCCGTTCTGGAGCACGGGTCGGGCACCTTCCGCCGGCCACGTACTCCCGGATTGCCGCCGGTTGGTGGCGCGTAGGGTCGGCGGTGGTGGTGGCGCCTGGACCTGCGGTGCTCGGCCGGGGCGTGGTGGTCTCGGCCGGCGAGGAGGTGCCATCGGCGTGGGCCGGAGCCGCCGTCGTGACCATCGACGATGCCGCCTTGGCTGGTCCGCGGGCTGTCGTGGAGCGCCTGCACGAGGCGTGGGCCGAGCGGTGCCGGGTGGTGGTCGCGCTGGCCGTGGACCCGGTGCGGTTCCGCGCGCCGGTGTCGTGGAGCGAGGAGCCGTGGGCGCTCGGAGCAGGCTTCGAGCCGTGGCTCGACCGCCTGCAGTTCCTCGTCTGGGCCAACACCTATGACGCCCGGCGCGGCCGGCCGCCCATCTGGTGGTGGGCCCGCAAGGCCGAGCGGGCGGGGGCCGGCGTCAGGGCGACGCC
>PJQG01000037.1:80110-109043 GCA_002861595.1 Actinomycetota bacterium | reverse complement strand
GGGCCTGGCGCCTCGAGCGCTGCCGGCGGGACAAGGTGTCGGCCTTCATCGTCCTCTACGACCGCCACCTGCGGGCCATCGCCACCACCCGGCCCCGCACGCTCGAGCAGCTGCGGGCCGTCGACGGCATCGGCCCCACCAAGCTCGAGCTCTACGGCGAGGAGATCCTCGCCGTCCTCGACGCCGCCGACGGCGCCGGCCGGGAATGTTGACCTGCGGGGTAGGGTTTTCCGGAGGATCGTCCAAGGAAGGTCGTGACAACATGCCCAGTGCCCGAGAGCTCCGCGCTCAGATCAAGCCCCTGATCACCCAGGTCGACGGTGCCGAGGCCGCCGCCCGCATCGACGCGGGCGCCCTCGTGCTCGACGTGCGGGAGCCGGACGAGTACAGCCAGGGCGCCATTCCCGGCGCCCTCCACATCCCCCGGGGCCACCTGGAGGGCCAGGTGGAGGGCAAGGCCCCGGACAAGTCGAGGTCCATCGTGGTCCACTGCGCGAGCGGGTTCCGCTCCGACTTCGCGGCCAAGACCCTGCAGGACCTGGGCTACCAGGACGTGGCCAGCCTCACCATCGGGTTCAACGGCTGGAAGGACGAGGGCCGGCCCTGGGCTGTGCCCAAGACGCTCGACACCGACCAGCGCAACCGCTACCACCGCCACCTCCTGCTGCCCGAGGTGGGCGACGCCGGCCAGCAGAAGCTGCTCGAGTCCAAGGTGCTGCTGCTCGGCGCCGGCGGGCTCGGCTCCCCCGCCGCCCTCTACCTGGCCGCCGCCGGGGTGGGCACCCTGGGAGTGATCGACATGGACGTGGTGGACGCCTCCAACCTCCAGCGCCAGATCCTGCACAACCTGGACCGGGTGGGCGAGCGCAAGGTCGACTCGGCCAAGAAGACCCTCACCGCCCTCAACCCCGACGTCGACGTGGCGACCTACGACGTGCGCCTCGGTGCCGACAACATCCTCGACATCATCGACGGCTACGACGTCATCGTCGACGGCACCGACAACTTCCCCACCCGCTACCTGGTCAACGACGCCTCGCTGGTCAAGCGGATCCCCGTCGTCCACGGTTCCATCTTCCGCTTCGAGGGCCAGGCCACCGTCTTCGCTCCCTACGAGGGCCCGTGCTACCGCTGCATGATCCCCGAGCCGCCGCCGGCGGAGATGGCTCCCTCGTGCGCCGAGGCGGGGGTCCTCGGCGTGCTGCCCGGCATCGTCGGCAGCCTCCAGGCCATGGAGGCCATCAAGCTGCTGCTGGGGCTGGGTGACCCGCTCATCGGGCGGCTCCTGGCCTACGACGCCCTGGAGACGTCGTTCCGCACCTTCAAGGTCCATCGCGACCCCGAGTGCCCGGCCTGCGGTCCTGACGCCGGCCCCATCGTCATCGCCGAGTACGACGAGCTGTGCATGCCCCACCCGGCCCAACCGCCGGTGACCTTGTAGCAACACGACCCCGAAGCTGTACCGGAAAGCGGCGCGATAGCGCCGCTTTCGTCACCAAGTTGCGCGTGGGGGGCGGTCGCGGAGGCGGTAGACGAAGCGCAGGCCCGACCACGTGTCGTCCACGGCGCACACCTTGGTGTCCACCAGGCCCTGGCATAGGCCGACGTCGCGCACGACGTTCTCGGTGAGGTCGGTCGCCACCCCCGAGGTCCGCTTCGGCCAGGCCACCCACAAGCCGCCCCGCTCGTGCAGGGACCGCTTGGCTTCCGGGAAGCGCCGCTCGAGCTCGGCCCGGTCGTGCACGAAGACAACAATGACGTCGAGCGGCCCCGTGAGCTGGCGGTGCACGACGACGCCGTCGAGCAGGCCGAGGTCGAGGTCGCGGTCGAGGGTGGGCGGCGGGTTGAGCAGGGCGATGACGGAACCGTCCTTGATGCCGAGCTTCTTGGCCAACGGAGTCCCCGAATACCCCGCCACGGAGTCGACGGTAGCCTCGGCTCCCGTGGCGGTGCGCTTCGTCATCATCGGGGCGGGGCCCGCGGGCGTGCAGGCCGCCACCCACGCCGCTCGCCTCGGGGCCGAGGTCACCGTGGTGGAACGTGACGTGCTCGGCGGCGCCGCCAACCTGTGGGACTGCATCCCGTCCAAGGCCATGATCGCCACCGGAGCGGTGCTGTCCGTGGCCCGGCGGGCCGAGGGCATGGGCCTGGCGCCCCTCCAGGCCGCGCCCGAGCTCGAGGCCCTCCGGGCCCGGATCACCGCCGTGTCCGACCACCTGGAGCGGGCCATCACCGGCCTGCTGGCCGACCAGGGCGTGCGGGTGATCCGGGGAACGGCGCGCTTGAAGGGTCCCCATGAGGTGGTGGCCGACACGCCGGGCGGCATCGAGGAGCTTTCACCCGACGCCGTGTTGCTGTCCACCGGGAGCCGGCCGAGAATCCCCGAGTGGGCGGCGCCCGACGGCGTACGCGTCCTCACCACCCGCCAGGCCTACCCACCGCCGGCGCTGCCCCGGCACCTGGTGGTGATCGGGTCGGGGGTCACCGGCGTGGAGTTCGTGCACCTGTTCCGCTCGTTCGGGTCCCAGGTCACCCTGGTGGTGAGCCGCCAGCAGGTGTTGCCGGCCAAGGACCCCGAGGTGGCCGCCGCCCTGGAGGAGGACTTCCTGGCCGGCGGGGTGAAGCTGTTCAAGGGTGCCCGGGCCGTGGCCGTGGAGCGCCAGGGGGATGACGACGGTGGCGACGTCATCGTTCGCTGCGACGACGGGCGGGTGGCCCGGGGCAGCCACGCCCTCCTGGCCATCGGCTCCGTCCCCAACTCGGAGGGCCTCGGCCTGGAGGCGGCGGGGGTCGAGGTGGACGAGGGCGGCTACGTGCCCGTCAACCAGCACTGCCAGTCCAACATGGCCCACATCTACGCCGCCGGCGACGTCTCCGGGAAGCTGCCCCTGGCGTCGGTGGCCTCGATGCAGGGGCGCAAGGTGGCCGAGCACGTGATGGGCCTGCACACGCGTGAGCACCGCCACCTGGACTACGAGAAGGCGGCCAGCGCCATCTTCACCGAGCCCGAGATCGCCGACGTGGGCCTGGCCGAGGCCGAGGCCTTTGCCATCGGCCGCAAGATCCGGGTGACCAAGGTGCCGTTCGCGGCCAACGCCCGGGCCCTGATCGACGGCGACCCGCGCGGCTTCGTCAAGATCGTCTCCGACCCCGCGACGGGGATCGTGCTCGGTGGCTCGATCGTGGGAAGAGGAGCCTCAGAGCTGATCTCGGTGATCGCCCTCGCCGTCACCGCCCACCTGAAGGTGACCGACATCGTCGAGAGCCTGCTCGTGCACCCCGCCCTGGCCGAGGCCCTGGCCGACGCCGCCGACTGACTCGGCGCCGCCGGCCAGTCCCACTCGTAGCCTCGGGGAGCTCAGACCGGGGCGCTCACGGCCGGTCATTGCCGACCGCCTCTGCCCCGCGACGGACGAAGAAGCAACTCTGGCTTGTCTGGAGCAGGCGGTCAATGTGCCAAGAGCCACGTTCACGCACAGTGGCGGCCGCTATTCGATGACGGCCAGGACGTCGCCTACGCCCACCGTGTCCCCGGGCTGCACCCGCACTTCCGTCACCGTGCCGCCGCGCTCGGCCCGGACCTGGTTCTCCATCTTCATGGCCTCCAGCACGAGGAGGGCCTGCCCCGCCTCCACCTCGGCGCCTACTGCCACCAGGACGCTGGCGACCGTCGCCTGCATGGGTGCGACGACCGTGCCGGGCCCGCCGGCGGGGGTGCCGGCGGCCGGTCCCCGCAGGCGGCGCGGGGTGCCGACACCCTCCGGTGGCGTGGTTCCGCCGGCCGCGGGCACCCACAGCCGCACTCGGTACCGTCGGCCGTCCACCTCCACGTCCACGTCCCGTTGCACGCGGCCGGTATCGGGCGTCGTCGGCGTCGAGGGAGTCCGAGGGCCGGGCACGCCCGTCCCCGCGTCCGACAGGTCGAGGCGCTCCTCGACCCAGGTGGTGGAGTGCTCTGCGGCGGCGAAGTCGGGGTGGGACAGGATGGCGAGGTGGGCCGGGATGGTGGTGGCCAGCCCCTCGACGTCGGTCTCGTGCAGCGCCCGCAGCATCCGCCGCCGCGCCCGTTCCCGGTCGGGCGCCCAGACGACCAGCTTGGCCACCAGGTTGTCGAAGAAGGCGCTGACCTCGTCGCCCTCCTCGTAGCCCGCATCGGTGCGCACCCCCGGGCCTCCGGCGGGCCGGAACCGCCTGATGGTGCCGGGTGAGGGCAGGAACCGCCCGCCCGCGGTGTCCTCGGCGTTGATCCGGCACTCGATGGCGTGGCCCCGCCGCTGCACGTCTTCCTGGCCGAAGGGAAGGGCCTCGCCGGCGGCCACCCGGAGCTGCAGCTCCACCAGGTCCAGCCCCGTGACCAGCTCGGTGACCGGGTGCTCGACCTGCAGGCGGGCGTTCATCTCCAGGAACCAGAAGGGCGGGGGATCGCCCCGCTCGACGAGGAACTCGACGGTGCCCGCGCCCACATACCCGCACTGCTGGGCCACGGCGACGGCGGCCCGGCCCATCGCCTGGCGGGTCGCCTCGTCCAGCCCGGGCGCCGGGCTCTCCTCCACCAGCTTCTGCTGGCGTCGCTGGCTGGAGCAGTCGCGCTCGCCGAGCCACACGGTGTTGGCGAGGGTGTCGGCCAGGACCTGCACCTCGATGTGGCGGGGCTGGATGAGGTAGCGCTCCACATAGCACTCGGGCCGGCCGAAGTGGGCCAGCGCCTCCCGCTGGGCCGAGGCCAGCGCCTCGGCCGCCTCCTCCGGTCCGGGCACGATCCGCATCCCCCGTCCGCCTCCCGCGTGGGCGGCCTTGACGGCGACAGGCCAGCCGTGGGCCTCGCCGAAGGCCACCACGTCGTCGGCCGAAACGAGTGGGTCCGACAGGCCGGGCACGCCGGGGACGCCGGCCTCCTCGGCGGTGCGGCGAGCCTGCATCTTGTCGCCCATGGCCTCGATGGCCTCCGCCGGAGGGCCCACGAAGACGATGCCCTGAGCGGCGACCGCCCGGGCGAAGTCGGCGTTCTCCGACAGGAAGCCGTAGCCGGGATGCACGGCGTCCGCCTCGCTGCGCTCGACGGCGCTCATGACCGCGTCGATGGACAGGTAGGACTCGCTCGGGGACCGGCCCCCGAGGGCATGGGCCTCGTCGGCCATGCGCACGTGCATGGCGTGCGCATCGAGATCGGAGTACACCGCCACGGTGGCGACGCCCAGCTCCCGGCAGGTGCGGATGACCCGCACGGCGATCTCGCCGCGGTTGGCGATGAGGAGCTTCTGCAGCATGGCGCCCGTATCGTTAGCGCATCGATTGGGAGGTGCGCCGCTTCGCCGAGGTCGACTCCACCAACCGGTACCTGCTCGACGAGGCGGCGAAGGGGGCGAGGGAGGGCCTTGTCGTCCTGGCCGACGTGCAGCTGGCCGGCCGCGGGCGGATGGGCAGGAGGTGGGAGTCGCGGCCCGGTGCCTCGTTGCTCGTCTCCGTGCTGCTGCGCCCGTTCTTGCCGGCGGTACGGCTGCACCTGGCGGTGGCGTGCATGGCCCTCGCCGCCGTCGAGGCCTGTGCGGATGTGGCCGGCGCCCGTCCCCGTTGCAAGTGGCCGAACGACCTCGTCCTCGGGCCCGCAGAGGACAAGCTCGGCGGCATCCTGGCCGAGGTCGATCTGCCCGCGGTGGTCGTGGGGCTCGGGCTCAACCTCGACTGGCCGCCCGGCACGCTGCCGACCGGCGCCGCCGGCCTCGGCCCCGTCGACCGGGACGCGCTGTTGGACGCCCTGCTCGCCCACCTGGGCTCGCTCTACGGCGACTGGCCACGTGTCCGGGAGGAGTACCGCGCCGCCTGCGTCACCATCGGGCGGGCGGTGCGGGTCGAGATGAGCGACGGGGCCTTCACCGGCACGGCCGTCGCCGTCTCCGACGAGGGCCAGCTCGTCGTCTCCCCCACCGGCGGGGGTGCGCGGCTGCGCACCGTGGCCGCCGGCGACGTCGTCCACCTCCGCCCCGGCCTGCCAGACTGAGGCCTGCTCTTCCCCCTGGCCGGACTTCCGCGCGATCCGGTGCGCACAGCGCACCGTGACGCGCGCAAAGGGTTGCGAGGAGCGGCAAGTGCGCACGATTGACCGGATGGCCGGCGCCCAGTACGCGCTGATCACCCGCCACCAGTTGGTGCAGAGCGGCGTCTCCGTGCACACCGTCAAGCGGTGGTTGGTGGAGGGACGGTTGCAGTTGGTCCACCCGACCGTTTACAGGATGGTCGGTGCGCCGGTGAGCTGGGAGCAGAGGATGTTGGCCGCCGTGCTGGCGGCGGGCCGGGGAGTTGTGGCGTCCCACCGGGCCGCGGCCCGCCTCTGGGGCCTGGTTGACGACGACGGGGTCGAGATCACCGTGCCCGAGAACCGGTGGGTGCGCCTCGCCGGCGTGCGGGTCCACCGATCGCGGGACATGGCTCCGCGTTGGGTCAGCCGGCGAGGCCCGATCCCCGTCACCAACCCCCTGCGCGTCATGGCCCGGTGAGCCGTTGGCGGGATTTGCGCGCGATCTGGTGCGGAGAGCGCACCGGATCGCGCCGAGATGGCGGGCGGGCGCCGTGAGGGGGAGGGGCGGCGGGATCACGCGGCGGGGCCGGCGCCCTCAGGGGTCGAGGTCGGAAGCGACGAGGGCGGCGAGGGCGGCGGCCGAGGCCTCGGTGAGGGGACCCGGGGCAGAGGGCAGGGGCCGCCCGTCGACGTCCCCTATGGGCTGGACCTCGCGGGTGGTGGAGGCCAGGAAGGCCTCACTGGCCCGTTCGAGGTCGGCGACGGTGACGTCGGCCTCCACGGCGTCGCCGGCCTCGAGGACGAGGGCGCGGGTGACGCCGGCGAGACAGCCGGCGGAGAGTGGCGGGGTGACCAGCCGGCCGCCGACGGCCACGAACACGTTGCTGCCGGTGCCCTCGCAGACGTTGCCGGCCAGGTTGAGGAACAGCGCCTCGCCCGCCCCTCGCTGGTGGGCCCAGCCCAGGGCCACGACGTTCTCGGCATAGGAGGTCGTCTTGAGCCCGGCCACCGCCCCCCGCTCGTTGCGGGGCCAGGGCACCACGGCCACGCGGGTGGTGAGCGGCCATGGGGCCAGCGCCGCGGAGGCCACGATCAGCGTCTGGCCGCTGTCGCCCCGGGCCGACCCCAGTGGCCCCCGGCCACCGGTGCAGGTGATCCGAAGGGCCCCGTCGTCCACACCGTTGGCCGCCACCACCTCCTCCATGGCGGTGCGCAGCACCTCGGGTGCGGGCGCGGTGAGCCCGAGGCCCGCAGCCGAGGTCGCCAGGCGCTCCAGGTGGCGGCGAACGGCGAAGGGGCGGCCCCCGTAGGTCTTGAGCGTCTCGAACACTCCATCGCCGACGGTGAGGCCGTGGTCGAAGACCGAGACGGTGGCCTCGGTGACATCCACCAGGTCCCCATTGACCCAAACCTTGTTCATCGCCCGGCCGGGGCCCCAACCCCGGCCTCCTCGCCGGGGCGGGGGCCCCATCCCCACCCGGCGCCGTTCACGAGGACACGACCGACAGGAGGCGGCGCGCCTTCAGCTCCGTCTCCTCCCATTCCCCCTCGGGCGTGGAGTCCCAGGTGACGGCCCCGCCCGTGCCCAGGTGCATCTCCCCGCCTTCCAGCCAGAAGGTCCGGATAGCCACGTTGAGATCGCCTTCGCCGGCGTCGGCGTCGACCCACCCGATGGCGCCACAATAAGGGCCGCGGGGGACGGGTTCGAGCTGGGCGACGACGTCCAGCGCCGCCAGCTTGGGCGCGCCGGTCACCGATCCGGGGGGGAACGTCGCGGCGATGAGCTCGGGCCATCCGGTGCCGGCCCGGAGGCGCCCCCGCACGGTGGACACAAGGTGGTGCAGCCCTGGATGAGCCTCGGCCTGGCACAGGTCCGGCACCTCCACGGAGCCGAACTCGCACACCCGGCCCAGGTCGTTGCGGACCAGGTCGACGATCATCACGTTCTCGGCCCGGTCCTTGGCCGTGAAGCGCTCCGGCGTGGCCGCCGTGCCCTTGACCGGTCGGGATTCGACGATCGGCCCACCCCGGCGCAGGAAGCGCTCTGGTGAGGCCGAGGCGATGTGCACGCCGGCGGCGGGGATCCGCAGCACCGCCGCGTAGGGGGCGGGGTTCCCTGTGGCGAGGGCCGCTCCGAGGGCAGCGACGTCGGCGCCGGCCGGGGCCGGCGCCGACAGCCGGCGGGTCAGGTTCACCTGGTACACGTCGCCGGCCGCGATGGCCTCCCGCACGGCCTCGACGGCCTTGGCGAACGCGGGCCCGTCGAGGCTCGTGCGCCAGGAGCCGGCCGGTGGCCCCCGCCACGGCCGCCCCGGCCACGGCCGGGCCGGGCGCACCCGCTCGAAGCGGGCGCAGGTGGCGTGACCCTCGAAGGAGACGGCGACGGCCCAGAAGCCGGCACTGTCCAGGGCGCCGAGGTCGGCGGTGAGGTCGACGAGGCCGGTCGCCAGCCGCCCGCCGACGACGGCGAGAGGATCGGGGGCCAAGGGACGCCAGCCTACGGCCGCGGCCGCTGGTAGCGTCGCAGTCGTGGCCACGCAGCCCGGGGCCAGTCACCCTCGCCGGTGGCCACGCCGTCTCCTTCTCGGTGTCAACGTCTTCGTCGCCATCTGCCTCGTCGTCAGCGGTGTCGGCTACGCCTACCTGAGGTGGCAGTTCGGGCGTGTCCCGAAGATCTCCTTCGAGTGCAACGTCCTGCGCAACTGCGGTGACGACGACCCCGGCCTGCCCATGAACGTGCTCCTGGTGGGCTCCGACGCACGGGCCGGCATCAGCGCCGAGGAACAACAGCGGTTCGGCAGCGAGAAGGACAGCGGGGGCCAGCGCAGCGACACCATCATCGTGCTCCATGCCGATCCCCGGGGCCAGAAGGCGGCGATCCTGTCCATCCCCCGAGACCTGGCCGTCCCCATCGCCGGCAGGCCCGACCAGCGACCGGACCGGATCAACACCGCCTTCGAGGGCGGGCCCGAGGTGCTCATCCGGACCATCCGTGAGTCACTGGGCATCGAGATCGACCACTATGCCCAGGTCGACTTCAACGGGTTCCGCGGGGTGGTCGACGCCATCGGCGGGGTGGCCCTCTACTTCGACGCCCCGGCCCGCGACCGGGTGTCCGGGCTCGACGTCCGGGCTCCCGGGTGCGTGAATATGGACGGGGACACGGCGCTGGCCTACGTACGCAGCCGGAACTACCAGTACCTCGAGAAGGGGAAGTGGCGCACCGACCCCACCGCCGACCTTGGCCGCATCGAGCGCCAGCAGGGCTTCATCCGCCGCGTCCTGGGCAAGGCGTCCCGGGCCGGCCGCAACCCCCTCACCCTCAACGCCCTGGTGAACACCGCGGTCGACAAGGTCACCATCGACAAGGCGTTCTCGACCAGGGACATCTTCCGGTTGGCCAACCAGTTCAAGTCGCTGGAGCCGGACGCCGTGGAGATCTTCAGCCTGCCCACGAGGGGTGCACAGATCGACGGGAAGTCGGTGCTGCGCCTCGTCCAGCCCGACGCCGGCGAGATCATCGACCGGTTCAGCGGGAAGATGGCGCCGCCGCCGGGCCCTGCCGCCCCGCCCCCCAGGGTCCTGCCGGGCACGGTGCGAGCCCGCGTGCTCAACGGGTCGGGCACGACCGGCGAGGCCGGAATCGCGGCCCAGGGCCTGCAGAAGGCCAACTTCGGCGTCGCCGGCGTGGGGTCGGCCAACTCCTTCACCTACCGCCAGTCGGAGATCCGCTACGGCCGCGGCCAGCGGCCCAAGGCCGAGCTCCTGCAGGCATACGTCGACGGCTCCGCCGTGCTCAAGGAGGACCTGACCTTGCGGGGCGGCGACCTGGTGCTCGTCACCGGCGCCGACTTCAAGGGCATCCGCGACCCCGCCGGCTCGCCCGGGCCCTCGACGTCGGCGCCGGCCGCCACGGCCGAGGCGCCGCCGGCCGGCCGCGTCACCACCACCAGCGTGGCCCCGGCGCAGGTGGCATGCTGAGAGGCCGGCGCAGAACTGCTTGCCGAAAAAAGGAACGAACCCGCTGATGAAAGTCACTCCAAAGGCGCAAGTAGTTCTGCGCCTGCCTCTGAGCGAGTGAAGGCGCTGATCCTGGCGGGAGGCGCGGGGACGCGCCTGCGCCCCATCACCCACACCGGCGCCAAGCAGCTGGTGCCGGTGGCCAACAAGCCCATCCTGTTCTACGGCCTCGAAGCCATGGCCGAGGCCGGCATCGTCGAGGTCGGCATCATCGTGGGCGACACCGCCGGCGAGGTGAGGGCCGCCGTGGGCGACGGGTCCCGCTTCGGCCTCACCGTCACCTACATCCCCCAGGAGGCGCCCCTCGGGCTGGCCCACTGCGTGCTCATCGCCCGCGACTACCTGGGCGACGAGAGCTTCGTGATGTACTTGGGCGACAACCTGCTGCGCGAGGGTGTCGCCGAGCTCGTCGCGAGCTTCGAGAAGCAGCAGGGCGAGGCCGCGGCCCAGATCCTGCTGGCCCGGGTGCCCGACCCACAGCGGTTCGGCGTGGCCGAGCTGGACGGCTCCGGCGAGGTCGTCCGCCTCGTGGAGAAGCCGGCGCAGCCCCCCTCGGACCTGGCCCTCGTGGGTGTCTACCTGTTCGACGCCCGCATCCACGATGCCGTGCGCGCCATCCGGCCCTCCAACCGGGGCGAGCTGGAGATCACCGACGCCATCCAGTGGCTGATCGACGGAGGCCACCGGGTCCGCAGCCAGATCCTCGACGGCTGGTGGAAGGACACCGGCAACCTCGACGCGCTCCTCGAGGGCAACCGCCTCATCCTCGAGGCCATCGAGCCGGGGGTCGAGGGCCTGGTCGACGGCGAGTCCCGCATCGAGGGCCGCGTGGTGATCCAACCCGGCGCCGAGATCGTTCGCTCCATCGTGCGGGGCCCGTCGATCGTCGGGGAGCGCACTCGCATCGTCGACAGCTACATCGGGCCCTTCACGTCGGTGTACTACGGGTGCGAGGTGGTGCGCTCCGAGATCGAGTACTCCATCGTGCTCGAGGAGAGCCACATCTCCGACGTCCGCCGCATCGCCGACTCCCTCATCGGCAAGCAGGTCGAGGTGTCCCGCACCGAGCGGGGGCCGCGGGCCGTGCGCCTGATGCTCGGAGACCACTCGCGGGTCGACCTCTTCTGAGCCTCTGTACACTGCTGCCCTCGTGAAGCTGTTCGTCACCGGCGGGGCCGGGTTCATCGGGTCCAACTACGTCCGCCATGTGCTCGCCCACAGTGACGACGAGGTCACCGTCTTCGATGCGTTGAGCTATGCCGGGAACCTGGCCAACCTGGCGGAGGTCGAGGAAGGTCCCCGCTACCGGTTCGTGAAGGGCGACGTGTGCGACCGTGAGGCGCTCGAACCGGCAATGCACGGACACGACGCCGTGCTTCATTTCGCGGCCGAGAGCCACGTCGACCGTTCCATCGCGAGTCCTGACGAGTTCGTGCGCACCAACTGCATGGGCACCAACGTGGTCTGCGACGTGGCCCGGCGCCTGGAGGTCGGCCGGGTGGTCCACATCTCCACCGACGAGGTCTACGGCTCGGTCGAGGTGGGCTCGTCCGCCGAGGACGCTGTTCTCGATCCCCGGTCCCCCTACAGCGCGTCGAAAGCGGGCTCGGACCTCATGGCCCGGTCGTACTTCTCGACCTTCGGCCTCCCCGTCGTCGTGACCCGCTCGTCCAACAACTTCGGCCCCTTCCAGTACCCGGAGAAACTCATCCCGCTGTTCGTGACCAACCTGCTCGACGGTCTCGTCGTGCCGCTGTACGGCGACGGGATGAACGTGCGCGACTGGTGCTTCGTCGACGACAACTGCGCGGCCATCGACCTTGTGTTGCGCGGCGGCGAGATCGGCTCGGTGTACAACATCGGCGCCGGCAACGAGGTGCCCAACCGGGTGCTGGTGGACAA
Organism: Actinomycetota bacterium; assembly: GCA_002861595.1. Classification (GTDB taxonomy): domain Bacteria; phylum Actinomycetota; class Acidimicrobiia; order Acidimicrobiales. Next base: position 97,105 of record PJQG01000037.1, on the reverse strand, counting down.
GCTGCTCGCCCTCATGGACGCCGACGATTCGATGGTCCGCTACGTGGACGACCGCCTCGGCCACGACCGGCGCTACTCGGTCGACAGCTCCCGCATACGGGCCCTCGGGTGGTCCCCGGCCCACGACCTCGACGAGGCGCTGGCCACGACCGTCGCCTGGTACCGGGACCACCGCTACTGGTGGGAGCCGCTGAAGCCGCCGGCCGTCACGTCATGAGGGTCCTCATCACCGGAGCCGAGGGCCAGGTGGGTCGCGAGCTGGTCGAGGCGTTCGAGGGCCACGCCGTCGACGGGGTGGTCGCCACCGGTCGCCGGCAGTTGGACGTGGCCGACCGGGACAGCGTGCTGCAGGCCATCTGCTCGGTGCGCCCCGATGCCGTGGTGCACGCCGCCGCCTGGACCGACGTCGACGGGTGCGAGGGCGACCCTGGCCGGGCGCTGCAGGTGAACGCGCTCGGCACCCGCCATGTCGCAGAGGCGGCCCGCCTGGCCGGTGCCCGCCTGTGTTATCTCTCCACCGACTACGTGTTCGCCGGCGACGCCGCCACGCCGTACACCGAGTGGGACCAGACCGGTCCGCGGTCGGTCTACGGGCGCTCCAAGCTCGGCGGGGAGCGCGAGCTGGGGCCCGACGCGACGATCGTGCGCACCTCGTGGGTCTGCGGCCGCCACGGGCGCAACTTCGTGCGCACCATCCTCGCCGCCGCCGCTGAGCGCGACGAGCTGGCCGTCGTCGACGACCAGCACGGCTGCCCCACCTTCGCCGACGACCTGGCGGCCATGATCGTGCGCCTGGTCGTGTCCCGCCTCCCCGGCACCTTCCACGTGACCAACCAAGGGGCCACCACCTGGTACGGGTTGGCCACCGCCGCGCTGGAGGCGGCCGGGCTGGACCCGGCCAAGGTCAAGCCGATCGCCACCGCGGACCTGGACCCGCCCCGCCCCGCTCCCCGTCCCGCCTGGTCCGTGCTCGACAACGCCGCCCTGCGGCTGTGCGGCATCCCGCTCCTTCCCGACTTCCACGAGCCGCTCGAGCGGCTGGTGAAGCAGGTGGCGGTGTGAGCGCGGACCGGTCGACGGCGGCGCCGGGGGAGCCGGGGTCCCCGCCTCGGCGAGGAGCGTTGGGTCGCGGCCACGGTCGGGGCAAGAGCGCCGTCGCCGTCATCGGGACGGGCTACGTCGGGCTGACCACCGGGGCCTACCTCGCCCACCTGGGCCACCGGGTCGTGTGCGCCGACGTGGTGGCCGAGAAGGTCGAGCGGCTGTCCCGAGGGGAGATCCCCATCTTCGAGACGGGCCTCGAGGAGCTGGTCCGTGAGGGCATCGCCGGGCGCCGCCTGTCCTTTGTCGTCGGCGCGGCCAGCGCCGTGGCCGACGCCGAGTTCGTCTTTCTCTGCGTCCCGACGCCCCAGGGCGAGGACGGGTCGGCGGACCTCAGCTACATCGAGGCTGCGGCCACGGAGATCGCCCCCCACCTCCAGCCCGAGACGGTGGTGGTCAACAAGTCGACGGTCCCCGTCGGCTCGTCCCGGGTGGTCGAGCGGGCCATCGGGCGCGACGACGTGTTCGTGGTGTCCAACCCCGAGTTCCTGCGGGAAGGATCCGCCGTCCACGACTGCCTGCACCCCGACCGCATCGTCATAGGCAGCGACGACCAGGCTGCGGCGATCCGGGTGGCGTCGCTGTTCGAGAGCCTGGAGGCGCCGCTCATCGTCACCGACCCTGCGTCAGCCGAGGCCATCAAGTACGCCTCCAACGCCTTCCTCGCCACCAAGGTGTCCTTCGTCAACGCCGTGGCCAACCTGTGCGAAGCCGTGGGCGCCGACGTGCGCGAGGTGGTGCTCGGGATGGGCTACGACCGCCGCATCGGCTTCGAGTTCCTGAAGCCGGGCCCCGGATGGGGCGGTTCCTGCTTCGGCAAGGACACCCGTGCCCTCATCCGCCTGGCCGAGGACGGCGGCTACGACTTCAGCCTCCTGCGCGGCGTCGTCGCCGTCAACGAGCAGCAATACGAACGGGTCGTGGCCAAGGTCGAGCGCCTGGCCGGCGGGAGCCTCACGGGCGTGCCGGTCGGCGCCTGGGGCCTTGCCTTCAAAGCCCGCACGGACGACACGCGGGACTCGCCGGCGCTGGCGGTCATCAGGCGCCTCGAGGAGCGGGGCGCACTGGTGCGGGCCTATGACCCCGCCGCCACCGGTGATCTCACCGACATCACCCGGGTCGAGGACCCCTATGCCGCCTGCGAGGGCGCCACCGTGCTCGTCGTGCTCACGGAGTGGGACGAGTTCCGGTGGCTCGACCTCGACAAGGTGCGAGACGCCATGGCCAAGCCGCGGATCGTCGATGCCAGGAACCTGCTCGATCCCGCCGCCGTGCGCCGGAAGGGCTTCACCTACGAGGGGGTGGGGCGTCAGTGAGGGTGGTCGTCGCCGGCGGCGCCGGCTTCCTGGGCTCCCACCTCTGCGACCGCCTGCTCGAGCGGGGCGACGAGGTGGTCGCCATCGACAACCTCCTCACTGGCCGCCTCGACAACATCGCCCGCCTCTTCGGCAACGAGCGGTTCAGCTTCCAGCACCACGACGTGAGCAGCTTCGTCCACGTCCCGGGGCCGGTGGACGCCGTGCTGCACTTCGCCAGCCCGGCCTCGCCCCGCGACTACCTCGAGATGCCCATCCAGACGCTGAAGGTGGGATCCCTCGGCACCCACAACCTGCTCGGCCTGGCCAAGGACAAAGGCGCCCGTTTCCTGCTGGCCTCCACCAGCGAGGTCTACGGAGATCCCCAGGTGCACCCGCAGCCCGAGGAGTACTGGGGCCACGTGAACCCGGTCGGCCCCCGTGGGGTCTACGACGAGGCCAAGCGATTCGCCGAGGCCATGGCCATGGCCTACCACCGCTTCCATGGAGTCGAGGTCCGCATCGCCCGCATCTTCAACACCTACGGCCCACGCCTCCGCCCCGGGGACGGGCGCGTCGTGTCGAACTTCTTGTGCCAGGCGGTGGCGGGCAAGCCGCTCACGATCTTCGGCGACGGCAGCCAGACTCGCAGCTTCTGCTATGTCGACGACGAGGTGGCCGGCTTGCTGGCGCTGCTGGGCTCCTCGACCGTCGGCCCCATGAACATCGGCAACCCGAACGAGCTCACGGTACGTGGGCTGGCCGAGCTCGTCCTCGAGGTCACCGGATCGACCTCGGAGCTGGTCCACGAGCCCCTGCCGCTCGACGACCCCACCAAACGGCGCCCGGACATCACCCTGGCCCGCCGGGCCCTGGGGTGGGAGCCGCGGACCGAGTTGCGGGTGGGCCTGGCCCGTACCGCCGAGTGGCTCGGTTCGTTGCTGTCAACGCCATGAGCGAGGCCGTGGAGGCGCCGAGCTACAAGCGCATGTCGGTGCTCGTGCCGGTGTTCAACGAGCGCGTCACCGTCGGCGAGATCATCCGGCGCATGCGGCGGGTGGAACTGCCCGTGGAGCTGGAGATCATCGTGGTCGACGACGGCTCCACCGACGGTACCGACAAGGTGCTGGCCGCCCTGGAGGACTCCACGGTGATGGTCGTGACCCATGGCGAGAACCGGGGCAAGGGGGCGTGCATTCGCACGGCGCTGGAGCGCGCCCACGGGGATCTCGTGCTCGTCCAGGACGCCGACCTGGAATACGACCCCCAGGACTGGCCGGCCCTGCTAGCGCCGTTGCTCAGGGGCCGGGCCCGGGTGGTGTACGGCAGCCGCTTTCTCGGAGAGCGCCAGACGATGCGCTACACGCGCCACCTCGGCAACCGGTTTTTGTCGCTGGCCACCGACGTTCTCTACAACACCAACCTGTCGGACGTGCAGACCTGCTACAAGCTGTTCGACCGATCGGTGCTCGATGCCATCACCATCGAGTCCGACGGGTTCGACTTCGAGCCGGAGATCACGGCCAAGGTGCTGCGCGCCGGCATCCCCGTCTACGAGGTGCCCATCTCCTTCGCCGGCCGGGACCAGGACGAGGGCATGAAGTTCACGGGTGCCGACGCGGCGCGGGCCCTGGGCACCCTCGTGAGGTACCGATTCCGGAGGGAGCAGGGGTGACGGCCGCGTCGGTCAGCGCCGTGGTCGTCAACTACAACGCCCGTGACCACATGCTGGAATGCGTCCGGAGCCTGCGAGCGGACGGCGTGGCCGACATCGTCGTGGCCGACAACGGCTCGAGCGACGGCTCGGCCGACGCCCTCCAGCGCTCCGATCCTGACGTCGTGTGGCTCCCTACTGGTGCCAACCTCGGCTACGGCGGTGGGGCGAACCGGGGAGTGGCCCGGGCCAAGGGCGACATGCTGCTGATCTGCAACCCGGACGTGGTCGTCGAACCGGGCGCCGTCAAGGCGCTGGCCGCCGCCCTCGAGGGCGACGAGCGCCTGGCAATCGTGGGCCCCCGCATCGAGGACCGCTCGGGAACGCTGTACCCATCGCCTCGCACCTTTCCAGCCCTCGCCGTGGCCTTCGGCCATGGCTTTCTCGGGCTGGTCGCTCCGGCCAACCGCTTCACCCGCCGCTACCGGATGCTCGACTGGGACCACGGCACGACCGGCGCCGTGGATTGGGTGTCCGGATCGTGCTTTCTGGTGCGGCGGACCGCGTGGGAGGCCGTGGGCGGCTTCGACGAGAGGTACTTCATGTACGTCGAGGACGTGGACCTGTGCTGGAGGGCATCCCGGTCGGGCTGGAAGGTCGGCTTCGAGCCCGCCGCCCGCGTCCTGCACGTGCAGGGCGTGTCCACCGAGCTGGCGCCCTACCGGATGATCCTCGAGCACCACCGCTCCCTCTTGCGGTTCGCCTGGCGGGCCACCACGGGATGGCAGCGGGCGCTGCTGCCCGTGGTGTCGGCCGGGCTCGGTGTGCGCGCCGTGCTCGCCTGTGGGCAGCGAGCCCTGCAGTCCCGGCGCTCGACGTCGAGGGACGCCGGCGCCGGCCAATGGGCACGGTAGCTTCCTCCCATGGGCAAGGCGTCGAGCTCCAAGAAGGTGGCCCGGGCGGCCAGCACCGGTGGCGGCCGCACCAGCCGCGGGGCCCGGCCGTGGGGCTGGTACCTGTCCATGGGCCTCGTCGTCGTGCTCGGCATGGTGACGATCGTGTTCAGCCGCAACGATCGCCAGCAGGTGGCCGCCGCCCGCCCCACCATCCGCGACCACTGGCACACTGCCTACGGGTTCTACAACTGCACCAAGTTCGAGCCGCAACTGCCGCAGCCTCCCACGCTGATCGGGCTGCACACCCACAACGACGGGCTCATGCACATCGAGCCCCAGAACAGCCAGGACACGGGCAAAGGGGCCACCCTCGGCCGCTTCGCCAGCGGGCAGCCGGGTTTCGAGTTGGAGCCCGGCAGGATGGAGTACCCGGGGGCGAAGCCGGTCAAGGACGGCCAGAAGTGCGGCGACAAGCGGGCCAGCCTGCAGATGTGGGTGTGGGACAACGAGCAGGACGACAAGGGCCGGGTGGTCCCCGGCGATCCGAGAGACCTGCGCATCCGCGACAACATGCTGCTCACCATGGCCTTCGTGCCCGAGGGCACCGAGGTCCCCAAGCCGCCCTCGGTGGACAACCTCAAGAACCCCAACGCCGGCGAGGGTGCGCACACCGGCGGTGCCCCGCCCGCTTCTCCGAATGGCTCCATCCCGATTCCTCCCGCCGTGCCGCCCGAGGGCGACGCCACGCCGGGGGCGTCCACGCCCGGGGCATCCGACGCTCCGCCCGCCTCCGACGCTCCGCCCGCCTCCGACGCTCCGCCCGCTTCGGATGCGCCGGCTTCGCCGACTCCCGTGCCGCCGGCCGGCGAAGCACCGCTCACGCCTCCCCGGTGAGGGCCGTCGTCCTGGTCGGCGGCGAGGGGACGCGCCTGCGCCCTCTCACCTTCACCACCCCGAAGCAGCTGCTCCCCGTGGCCGAGGTGACCATGATCGAGCGGGTGCTTTCGCATCTCTCGGCCCACGGCGTGGACGACGTGGTGCTCTCCATGGGGTACCGGCCCGACGGCTTCCTCTCGATGTTCCCCGACAACCGCTGCGCCGGCGTCGCCCTCAGCTACGCCGTGGAGCCCACCCCGCTCGACACCGCCGGCGGCATACGGTTCGCAGCCGAGCGCGCCAGGCTCGACTCCACCTTCCTGGTCGTCAACGGCGACGTGCTCACCGACATGGACCTCCAAGCCCTGGTCGCTTTCCACCGTGTGAGCGCGGCCGAGGCCACCGTCAGCCTGGTGCCCGTCGAAGACCCCTCGCGTTTCGGCGTCGTGGCCACCGACACCGACGGGCGGGTGTCGGCCTTCATCGAGAAGCCGACCGCCGGCGAGGCGCCGACGAACCTGGTCAACGCCGGCACCTACGTGCTCGAACCGACCGTGCTGGCACGCATCCCCGGCGGCCGTCGGGTCTCCATCGAGCGCGAGACCTTCCCAGCCCTTGTGGGGGAGGGCTCGCTGTTCGCGCTGGCGTCGTCCGCCTACTGGATCGACGCGGGCACGCCACCGGAGTACCTACGAGCGAACCTCGACCTGGTCGCCGGCGTGCGGGGGGCCGTGCCCGCGCCCGGCGCCCGCCCCGCGGGTGAGGGGGCGTGGCATCTCGGCGCCCCGGTGGTGGACGCGCCCGCAAGCCCCGGGTCCCTGATCGGTGACGCCGCCTTCGTGGGCCGGCGCGCCGAGGTCCGGGCCTCGGTCGTCGGCGCCGGCGCGCGGGTCGAGGACGCGACGGTGACCGGTTCGCTGATCCTGCCCGGGGCTGTCGTTCAGCGGGGCGCGACGGTGGAGGGCTCCATCGTGGGTGCCGGCGCGGTGGTGGGCGAGGGGTCGAAGCTGACGGGGTTGGCGGTGGTCGGCGACGGCGCGCGGATAAAGGCCGGCGCCCAGCTCGACGGCGTGCGGACCTCGGTGGGGTGAAGGCCCTCGTCACCGGCGGCGCCGGGTTCATCGGCTCCAACCTGGTGGACCGCCTGTTGGCCGAGGGCCACGCCGTCGACGTCGTCGACGATCTGTCCACCGGCTCGCTGGCCAACCTGGCCGAGGCCCGCTCGCATGCCGGCGGGGCCAACCGCCTGAGCTTCCACCGCCTCGACATCCGCTCCGACCGGGTGGTCGACCTGATCGCCCGCCGCCGGCCAGACGTGGTCTTCCACCTGGCCGCCCAGGCCGACGTCCGGGTTTCGGTGGACCGGCCCGTCTTCGACGCCGAGGTCAACGTGATCGGCACCCTCCAGGTGCTCGAGGGCGCTCGCCGGGCGGGCACGAGGAAGGTGGTGTTCGCGTCCAGCGGCGGCACGCTCTACGGCGAGGTCGATCCCGACGACCTCCCCGTGCAAGAGTCGCACCCCCAGCGCCCCGTGTCTCCCTACGGCGTGGCCAAGAAGACGGCCGGCGACTACCTCTACTCCTACCGCGAGCTGCACGAGCTGGAGTTCACGGCATTGGCGCTGGCCAACGTCTACGGCCCCCGTCAGGACCCCCACGGCGAGGCCGGCGTGGTAGCCATCTTCGCCGGCCGCCTCCTGGCCGGCGAGCCGTGCACGATCTTCGGCGAGGGCGAGCAGACGCGTGACTTCGTCTACGTCGACGACGTGGTCGACGCCTTCGTGCGGGCGGCTGAGCGGGGTGGCGGGCTGCTCATGAACATCGGCACGGGCATGGAGGCTTCGGTGAACCGGCTGTACCGCACCATGGCCGCGGCCGCCGGCGTGCCCGGCCACCCTCGCTACGCGCCCCCCCGCCCGGGCGAGCTGCAGCGCTCCTGCCTCGACCCCGGCCGCGCCGCCATGCAGCTGGGGTGGAAGCCGTGGACGACCCTCGACGAGGGCACCGCCGGCGTCCTCAACTGGTTCCGCGCCCGCCCCACCTGAACCAACCCCTGTCCTCATCCGGAAAACGTGGCCGGTGACCGGCAGGTCAGCGGAAGAGGTCCTCGGCGGGGGAGCGGACGACCTCGGCCCGCACCGAGGACTCCCGCAGCCAGCCGGGGTCGACGCCGCGCACGACGGCGGCGGGGATGCCGCTGGCCTTGCCCATGACCAGCTCGGCGGTAGCCGCCAGCTCGTCGGCCACGCACACCTCGGTGCTGGCGAGGGGCCGTCCGTGGGCATCGGTGGTGCCGCGGAGGTCGACCACGGCGGCCACGCCGGCGGCGCCGATGGCCACGTCCACCAGCCCCTTGCGCCACGGGCGCCCGAAGGTGTCGGACACGATCACGCCCACCTCGACGCCGGCGCGGGCCCGCAGGCCGTCGCGGATGCGCCGGGCCGAGCGGTCCGGGTCGACCGGCAGCAGGGCGGCGGTGCCCGGCTCCATGTTGGACACGTCCACGCCGGCGTTGGCGCACACGAAGCCGTGGCTCGTCTCGCTCACCACGAGGTCGCCGCGGCGGCGCAGCACCCGCACCGACTCCTGCTCGACCAGCCGCCGGTACGACGCACGCTCCGCCTCGTTGTCCCCCACACGCGCCAGCCGTCCCTCGGCCTTGGAGACGATCTTCTGGGTCACCACCACCACGTCGCCGGCCACCAAGGTGGTGGCGGCGGCGATGAGCTCGGCGACGACGTCGCCCGGCCGGACCTGGGGCAGGCCCTCGATGGGGATGACGCAGATCACGGGTCACGGTGACGGGCGAGCGGCCAGCACGGCCCGGGCCAGCGCCGCTGCTTCCGCCCTTCCCGTCATCACCGACGGGGCCACCACCGCTCGCACGCCCTCGGCCTCCACGGCGTCGGCCAGGCCCGCGTCGGCCTCGTCGATCACCAGGGTGCCGGCCAGGGGAGCGTAGAGCCGGGCCACGCCCACCACCGACGCCTCGTGCCCGAGGTCGACCATCATGCGGTCGGCCGGCCCCTTGAGGGCGGCGCCGGCGACGATGGGCGACACGGCGACCACCTCGTCACGGCGGGCTGCGACGGCGTCCTCCACGCCGGGCACGGCCAGCAGGGGCCCGATGGAGACGATCGGGTTGGAGGGGCAGATCACCACGTGCTCCGCCGAGGCGACGGCCTCCAGGACGCCCGGTGCGGGGCGGGCGTCTTCGGCGCCGAGGAACCGCACCGACTCCACTGCCACTCCGTGGCCGCGGCCCACGAACCACTCCTGGAAGCCCACCTCCACCGAGGTGCCGGCAGCAGGGCCGGCGATGGTGACCCGTGTCTCGACCCGGTCGTCGCTCATCGGCAGCAGGCGCACACCGACGCCCCACGCCCGGGCGACGGCAGCGGTCACCTCGGAAAGCGTGGCGTGCTCGGTCAGGCGCTGGGTACGGAACAGGTGCGTGGCCAGGTCGCGGTCGCCGAGGCGGAACCAGGTGTGCCCGCCGTAGCGCTCCAGGGTCTCCATGGCCGCCCAGGTCTCGCCGGCCAGGCCCCAGCCCCGCCCGCCGTCGACGGCATCGGCCAGCGTGTAGGTGACGGTGTCGAGGTCGGGGCAGATGTGCAACCCGTGCAGCACGATGTCGTCGCCGGTGTTGACGACCGCGGTGATGTCGGCGGCAGCCATGACGTCGACCAGCCCCCGCAACAGGCGGGCGGCACCGACGCCGCCGGCGAGGGCGAGGAGCACCGGGCCAGGCTAAGACAACCGCTCCCGAACACGCAGAGACGACTGAAGTCCGGTCGGCGTCCGACGATCGATAGGACCGACGACCACGTACCCTCAGACGGTCGACCGGATCTCGACTCTCCTGGCGGTGCCGCCGCTCAGTTGCCGCATCCGGGACGGGCAATCACCGGATCAACTCGTTCCCATGTCGATACTGGGCCTCATCAGGTCCTTCGTGGAGCAGGCCGCTGCTCAGCCCTCCGAGCGTCCAGTGACGTCGCCAGCCGCGTCGGCTGTCGCCGTTCCGGTCTGGCGTGCCGCGTCCGCCGCGTCCGGGCCCGCGTCTCGCATGGCGTCGGCTTCCGCCTTCGTTGCTTCACGCGCCGAGTCGGCGCCGGCTTCCGTGGCGTCGCGGGCCGCGCCCGCGACGGCGCTCACCGATTGAGCGCCCGCATCGGCAACTTCCGGAACGGAGTCGCGCATAGCCTGGGCACCGGTCTTCACCACGTCGCGCCCGGCCTCCATCGCCGTCTCGGCCACTTCCCCGCCCGTTTCGATTGCCGTCTTCGCAACGCTGCCCGCTGTCTCGACCGCTCGTTCCGTACGGCCGGGCCCGTCGTTCGGGCAATCACCGCCGGACGGCGCCTGCTCGCCTCCGCTGCCCTCGCTGTTGGAGGTGGTCATCCGCTCCTCCTCGTTTTCCATCGGCGCATGTCGACAGAAGAATCGACGTCAGTGCTCGTGCTCGATTCGGGCGACCAGCAGCTGCTTTGCCTGTTGGGCGGTGCGGTCGTAGCCCTGCTTCACCTGCTTGAAGAAGTTCGACAGCTCCTCGTCGCCGCTCGCGTCGCCGAGGTACTTGTCAATCGTCTCCGCGCCCTGCAGCGCGTGGTACAGCACGCTCACCAGGTCGTAGTGCGGGTCGGGAATGCTCGTGTCGCTCATCCTCTTCCTTCCTCCGTCGAACATCTCTCCGTTACCCCTGTCCCCGTGCGCTCACACAGGTCCAATGCGACAGGCTGCGACTGCCTCGCACCTCACCCACACGGCCTCGCCACTGACCGCCGCCGGATGGCAGGCGTTCACCTTCCACCGCCGAGCGCCAGCTGACGGCGACGGGCACCGTACCTGCGCATCGGCTGGGCGTGCGGCGACGACGATTGGCTTCTTTCCTCGCCGCTCGGTTCTCGAAAATACTCTGCTCTGGGTGTCAGGCGGAAGCGATCCTTGGCTCAGCGAGTACATGCGGCTCGCTGGCTCGGCGCCGATGATTGGTGCCGACGAGGAGTCGAAGCTCGGTACACGTGCCAGAGAGGGCGATCAACTGGCACAGGCGCGGCTGGTCGAGTCCAATCGTGGGCTCGTGGTCGAGATCACGAAGGGGTACGAGCGACCCGCGCCCGCGGTGCCCCTTCCCGAACTCATCCGGCTCGGCGATGAAGGCCTCTGGAAGGCGGCGCGACGGTTCGACCCCTCGAAGGGTTTCAAGTTCTCAACGTACGCAACTTGGTGGATCCGTCAGGCCATCACCCGCGGATTGGCCGAGGGGGAAGGAGGGGCCGGGGTCCGCGAGCCGAGACGCCCTCGGCCATCGTCCGGCCCGTCATTCGCAATCGCCTCTGCCATGTAAGGCCCTGTCGCCGTAGTCTCGACCGGCGTGGAGCGGCTGCGGGTGGCGGTGGACGCCACGCCGCTGCTCGGACATCCCACGGGCGTGGGGGCCTTCGTCGCCGGTGCCCTTCCGGTGCTGGCCGGCGATCCCACCCTGGAGCTCTCGGCCTACTCGCTGTCGGCTCGCGGTGGTCCTCGACTGCGCACGCACCTCCCCGCCGGTGTGCGAGGCACCGCCCGCCCGGCTCCCGCCGCCGCCCTGCTCCAGGCCTGGAGCCGCCTCGACGTGCCGCCGGGCAGTTGGTGGACAGGGCCTGCCCACGTGGTCCACGGCACCAATTTTGCCGTGCCTCCGAGCCCGGGCGCCGCCGAGGTGCTCACCGTGCACGACCTGACGTCGCTGCGCTACCCCGAGCTCTCCTCGGCCGCCACCCGGGTGTTCCCGGCCGTGGTGCGGCGGGCGCTGCGGCGGGGCGCGTGGGTCCACGCTCCCTCGACGTTCGTGGCCAACGAGGTCGTCGAGCTGCTCGGAGCCGAGGCCGCCCGCGTTCAGGCCGTGTACCACGGCATTCCGACCGAAGCGGCCGGCGAGCACACCGGCCTGGCGCCGCCCGGCCGGCCCTATGTCCTGGCCATCGGGACCGTGGAGCCGCGCAAGGGGTTCCCGACGCTCGTCCGGGCCTTCGACGCCCTGGCTGCCGGCCGCCAGGACCTGCGACTGGTCATCGCCGGGCCCGACGGGTGGGGCACCGAAGCCGTCGACGCCGCGATCGATCGTGCCGTGCACGGGCGACGGGTGGCGCGGCTCGGCTACGTCACCGCCGGTCAGCGCGCTGCCCTGCTGCGCGGTGCCGCCGCCTTCGCCTTTCCCTCGGTGTACGAAGGGTTCGGCTTCCCGCCTCTCGAGGCCATGGTCGCCGGCGTGCCGGTGGTGGCCACGACGGCCGGGGCACTGCGGGAGGTGCTGGGCGACGGCGCCCTGCTGGTGGCGGCGGGCGACCACGAGGCCCTGGCGGAGGCGCTGGCCCTGGTGCTCGACGACGAGTCCTTTCGGGCCTCGCTGGTCGGTCGTGGGCGCGCCCATGCCGCTCGGTTCTCCTGGGAGCGCTGCGGTGCTGGGCTCTCCGAGCTCTATCGCCGGGCGGCAGGGCGGGAAGGCTGACGGCGCTGCGGGTCCTCGTCGTCGCCCAGCAGTTGCGCCGGCCGGCACCCGGTGGCATCGGAACCTACGTCCGCGGCCTGGCTGCCGGGCTCGCCACCGGCGCCACCGCCGCCGCCGGGCCGGGGGTGGGGGACGGCGAGGCCGCCGGCCTGGCCGTCTCGCTGCTGGCCAGCAGGTCGCCGAAGGGGGCCGACGCGCTCTGCGACCTCGGAGCGACGGTGCTGACCTCCCCCCTGCCGGCGCCGCTGCTCACCCGAGCCTGGCACACCGGCATGCTCGCTGCCCCCAGCGGCTTCGACGTCGTGCACGCCGCCTCGTTCAATGCGCCCCGATCCGGCGTACCGCTCACCATCGCCGTGCACGACCTTGCCTGGCGGGTCGTGCCCGACACCTTTCCCGGCCGCGGCCGGCGCTGGCACGATGCCGCGCTGGCCAAGGCCTTTCGTCGAGCGACGACGCTTCTGGTGCCCTCCACGCCGGCGGCCGACGAGCTCCTGGCCGCCGGCGCCGGCGCCGGCCAGGTGGAGGTGGTCGACCCGATGTACGGCTGTGACCACCTCCCGCCCCCCGACGGCGCCGGCGCCGCCGCCCTCCTCACCGGCCTCGGCGTGACCGGGCCGTTCCTGCTCAGCGTGGGGACGCTGGAGCCCCGCAAGAACCTGGGTCGCCTGATGGAGGCGTACAGCCGGGCCCGCCCGTCGCTGCCCGAGCCGTGGCCGCTGGTCCTGGTCGGGCCCCGGGGCTGGGGCGAGGCGCTGGGCGGGGCGCCGCCGGACGGCGTGGTCCTCGCCGGCCCGGTTCCCGGCGGCGTGCTCTCGGCCCTCTACGCCGGCGCCCGAGCCGTGGCCTACGTCCCCCTTCACGAGGGGTACGGCCTCCCAGCGGTGGAGGCCATGGCCGCCGGTGCGCCGGTGGTGGCCACCCCGCTGCCCAGCACGGGAGGGGCCGCCCTGGAGGTCGACCCCTGCGACGTCGAGGCCATGGCCGCCGCGCTGGTCGAGGCGACGACGGACGAGAAGCGCCGCCGCCAACTGGTCACGGCGGGGAGGGCCCGGGCCCGGCGGCTGACATGGGCCGCCGCCGCCGAAAGTCACCTCGAGGTCTGGCGCCGGCTCGTGTGAGCGTCGTCGCCGAGATGTCCTCGGAAGCAGGTCCGGCTTGGCGCATTCCCACGAGCCGGGTCAGTAGCGTCGAGTCATCCCTGACCCGCTGGTGGTCTCCCTCGACGTGAGCTCCGTCCCCCCCTCGCCGGCAGGCGCCGGGCGCTACTCGATCGACCTCGCTGCCGCCCTCGCCCGCCGCGACGACGTGGACGTCAGCTTCGTGGCCCGGCGGGGGGATGCCGACCGCTGGACGGCACTCGCTCCCCGCGGGGGGGTGCACGCGGTCGCCCCGGCCAGCCGGCCAGGGCGGCTCGCATGGGAGCAGGCCAGGTTGCCCCGCGTGCTGCGCAAGCTCCCCGTCACCGTCCACCATTCACCCCACTACACCATGCCGGAGTCGGCCGCCCTGCCCCGTGTCGTGACCATCCATGACCTCACGTTCTTCGACCACCCCGAGTGGCACGAACGCTCGAAGGCGCCGGTGTTCCGACGGGCCACCCGGGTGGCGGCCCGCCATGCCGACGCCCTGATCTGCGTCAGCAGGGTGACCGCCGACCGCCTGGCCGCCCTGTGCCCGCCCCAGGGCTCGGTCCACGTGATCCCCCATGGGGTCGCCGACCGCTTCTCGCCGGTACCGGGCGACGACAATGCGGTGCTCGGCCATCTGGGCGTGCGGCCGCCCTACGTGGCCTTCGTGGGGACCCTCGAGCCCCGCAAGGACCTGCCCACCCTGGTGCAGGCCTTCGACCGCGTGGCCGCCGCCCACCCCGACCTCTCGCTGGTGCTGGCCGGCTTCGACGGCTGGGGGACCAAGAGCCTCGGCCGGGCCATCGCCGGCGCGAGCCACGGCGACCGGATCCTGCGCACCGGCTACCTCCCCGACGGTGTCGTGCCCGCGCTCCTGCGCCACGCCGCAGCCGTTGCCTACCCGTCCCTGGAGGAGGGCTTCGGCCTGCCCGCCCTCGAGGCTCTGGCCTGCGGCGCGCCCCTGGTGACCACCACGGGATCGGCCATGGAGGAGGTCGTGGCCGGGGCCGCCCTGTTGGTCGGCCCCGGTGATGCCGATGCCCTCGCCGGTGTGATCGACATGCTGGTCCGCGGCGACGCCGGCCTCGACGCCCGGCGCCAGCGGGGGCTGGCGGTCGCCGCCCGCCATACCTGGGAGGCCAGTGCCGCCGCCCACGTCGCCGTCTACCGCTCGGTGGCGGCCCAGGGCTGACGCCTAGCGCTTCTCCCCGCAGCGCTCGGCCATCAGCCGGCGCAGCTGCTTCTCGAGCTCCCGCCGCTGCACCTGGGCCTGCTGGATCCCGAGCAGGGCGAAGCCCAACGCCACGTACCCGGCATCTTTCACGTTGCTGAACAGGTCTGCCATGGGGTGGCGACACCTCCTCCAAGTAGCCTCGCATCTCTGATGGTTTCTGCCCAGCAGGCCCCCGCGGTGGTGGCCGTGATGGTGACCTGCGACCCGGGACCATGGCTCGAGGAGGGGCTCCGAGCCCTCGCCGCCCAGGACTACCCCAACCTGTCCGTGCTGGTCATCGACGCCGCCAGCGCCGAGGACCCCACCTCGCGGGTGGCCGCCGTCCTCCCCGGCGCCTACGTCCGGCGGCTGCCCACGAACCCCGGTTACGCCGCCGCCGCCAACGAGGCCCTGGAGGCGGTGGAGGGGTCCTGCCACCTGCTGTTCTGCCATGACGACGTCGCCCCCGAGCCCGACGCCGTGCGCCTGCTGGTGGAGGAGGCGTTCCGGTCCAACGCCGCCGTGGTGGCCCCGAAGCTGGTCGACTGGCAGGACCCGGCCCGCCTGCTCCAGGTCGGGATGGGGGCGGACAAGAGCGGGGCGCCGGCGGCGCTGGTGGAGCGGGGCGAGCTCGACCAGGAGCAGCACGACGGGGTGCGAGACGTCTTCGTGGCGCCCGGAGGCTGCACGCTGGTGCGGGCCGACCTGTTCCGCAGCCTCGGCGGCTTCGACCCCGAGATGTTCCTGTTCGGCGAGGACCTCGACTTCTCGTGGCGGGCCCAGGTCGCCGGCGCCCGGGTCGTCGTCGCCCCCGCCGCCCGCGTCCGCCACCTCGAGGCCATGTCGAGCGGCAGGCGGGCGCCGGGGGGCGGCCCGCCTCCCCCCAACCTGGCCGCTGTCCGGCGTCAGGTCCGCCCCTACCAGCTCCGCCACCGCCTGCGGGCCGTGCTCAAGACCTACGGCCGGTGGCACCTGGTCCGGGTGCTGCCCCAGGTGCTGGTACTGGCCATCGTCGAGGTGGTCTTCGGGCTGCTGAGCGGCCATACCCGCACGGCCGGCGACACCGCTGGAGCGTGGTCGTGGAACATGAAGCGCCTGGGCGAGCTGCGCCAGGCCCGCCGGGCCGTGCACGGGTACCGGGGGGTGGGTGACGGCGAGGTGCGCCGGCTCCAGGCCCGAGGCAGCGCCCGGTTCAACGCCTTCATCCGCGGCCAGCTGGCCAGCGAACGGGTCCGCCGGCGAACGCGTGGCGTCCTGGCCCGTCCCCGTGCCGTCATGCGCCCCGACCCGACCGGGCACAGCCGGCTCCCGCTGGTGGTGGGCGCGGCCATCGCCCTCGTCCTCGTCGTGGGCAGCCGCCACCTCCTCACCGGGGGGATCCCGGCCGTCCACGAGTTCGCCCCTTTCCCCCGGGGCACGTTCAGCTTCCTCCGCTCGTTCCTGAGCGGCTGGCGCCAGACCGGCCTCGGCTCGGACGCGCCGGCGCCTTTGGCTCTCGGCCTCCTCGGGCTGGGGGGGATCGTCCTCGGCGGTGCCACGGGCCTGCTCCAGACGGTCGTCGTCCTCGGCGCTCTGCCCGTCGGCGCCATCGGGGCCTTCCGGCTGGCCACGCCCTTCGGCTCCCGGCTGGCCCGTGCCGCCGCGCTGCTGGTGTACGTGGCCGTGCCGCTGCCCTACAACGCACTGGCCCGTGGCCGGTGGGGCGCCCTGCTGGTCTACGCCACAGCCCCCTGGTTGATGGGCCGACTGATGCGGGCCACCGCCCTCGAACCCGTGGCCAACGTCGACACCCGCTCCGGGGGCGACCGCCGGGCCCACGACCGCGGCGAGGGCGACCGGCGTGCCCCGGGCTGGCGCCCGGGCGACGTGCCGGCCGGCCCGGAGCGGCTCGACCGCGAGTGGCTGCGCCGCCACGTCCTTCCCCTCGGGGTGGTCGTGGCTCTCGTCGCCGCCTTCGTCCCCGCGGTGGTGGTCGTCATCGTGCTCGTCGCCGCCGGCCTCGTGCTCGGCTCGATGCTGGCCGGTGGTGCACGCCAAGCGGCACGAGCCGTGCCCGCCGCCGCCGGCGCCACCGTGGTGGCAGCCGTCCTGCTCTTCCCCTGGTCGCTCGACTTCCTCCTGCCCGGCACCCAGGTGTCCTCGTTGCTGGGCGTCGGGCGGGCGGCGGCGCAGGCCCCGGGGCTCGGGCGGCTGCTGCGCTTCGAGATCGGCCCACTCGGCGCCCCGCCCGTCGGCTGGGCCTTCCTGGTGGCCGCCGCCCTGCCCTTGCTCGTCGGGCGGGGCTGGCGCCTGGCCTGGGCCAGTCGTCTGTGGATCGTCGCTCTCCTCTGCTGGGGTG
>PJQG01000037.1:13704-80086 GCA_002861595.1 Actinomycetota bacterium | reverse complement strand
GGCTTCCCGTCGAGGTCGCCGGGCCGGACGTGCTCCTCGCCCCGGCGGCGGTGGCCATGGCGCTGGCGGTGGCGCTCGGCATGGTCGCCTTCGAGGTCGACCTGCCCGGTTACCGGTTCGGCTGGCGCCAGCTGGCCTCGACCACCGCCCTGGTCGCCACCCTCGTCGGGACCGTCCCCGTCGTGGTGGCCGCGCTCGGGGGCCGTTGGAACGCGCCCGATGCCGACTTCGCCGGGCTGCTGTCCTGGATGCCCGAGCAGCGGGCCAAGGGCGCCTTCCGGGTGCTGTGGCTCGGCGATCCCGAGGCCCTGCCCCTCGGGTCGTGGCGGCTCTCGCCGGGCCTGGCCTACGCCACGTCCAAGGACGGGCCCCCGGATGCCACGATGCTCTGGCCCGGCGGATCGCCGGGAGCAGCCGAGCTGGTCGCCGACGCCGTCGGTCTGGCCCGGCGGAGCGGCACCACCAGCCTCGGGCACCTTCTGGCGCCCACCGCCATCCGTTACGTCCTCGTTCCTCTGCGGGCGGCACCCAGCCCCGCCGATGCTCCGCTCCTCCCGCCGCCCCCCGATCTGCGCGCCGCGCTCGAGGCCCAGGTCGACCTGAAGAAGATCGACGGCGACACCTCGCTCCTGGTCTACGAGAACGCGGCATGGGCGCCCGGCCGGGCCCGGCTCAACGAGGTGGGGGCTGAGGCGAGCGCGCGGTTCGGGCTCACCAGCCTGCGCGACGCCGACCTGACGGCGTCGGCCCCGGTGCTGCCCGGCCAACGCTCGGCGACCCGCTTCTCCGGGCGTCTCGCCCGCGCCGACCAGGTCCTGTTGTCAGAGACGTCGTCGTCCAACTGGCAGCTGCGCGTCGCCGGTCGCGGCGCTCCCCGCACCACGGCCTTCGGATGGGCCAACCGGTTCACGTCGCCGGCCACCGGTGAGGCCACTCTGCGGTACCGCACGCCGCTGGTGCGGTACCTGGCCGTGGCCATCGAGATCGGCCTGTGGTTCGTGGTCGTCCGGGCCATTCGTTCGAGGTGGCGGCGGCGAGCGTGAAGCCGGCCCGGCTCCGCGTCGTGGTCGTGGTGATGGCGCTGCTCCTGGCCGGCGCCGTCGCCGACCGGGCCGATCGGCCCGGCTCCCGCCTGAGCACCGACGCCGCCGTCCGCGCCCTGATGCCCACCGGCGGGCCGGCCGGCGCGGTTTCCTCGACCTGGTACTGCGCGGGGGGGACGGCCAACGCAGGGGGGCCCGCGGCCGCGGCGATCGTCATCGCCAACCCCGGCGACCAGGAGGCTCGGGCGAGCGTGCTCACCGTCGCCGAGAAGGGCGAGGTGCCCCCGCCGGTGCCGGTGACGGTCGGCGCCCGGTCGGTGGCCACGGTGAAGCTGGCCCCGGTGGCGACCGCCGACCACGGGGCCGCGGTGGTCGAGGTGGACTCCGGCGCCGTCACGGTGGAGCTGGTCGTGGGCGGCGGCGCCCGAACCGGTGGTGAGCACGCGGCGAGCCCGTGCGCTTCGTCGGCGTCCAGCCGCTGGTACTTCCCAGGGGGCTCCACGGCCAAGGACGCCATCCTGCACCTCTCACTGCTCAACCCCTTCCCTGAGGACGCCATCGCCGACCTGTCCTTCGCCACCGACGCCGGCCGCGCCGTACCCGCCGACTTCCAGGGCATCGTGGTGCCGGCGCGGGGCCTGGCGGTCGTGGACGTGGGCAGCCATGTGCGCCGTCGCGAAGCGGTCTCCACCACCGTGGCCGTGCGCAGTGGCCGCCTGGTCGCGGCCCAGACCATGTCCCGCACGCTCCCCGGTCGTGCCGGGCTCTCGATGGGGCTCGGGGCGCCGTCTCCGGGCGGCCAGTGGTACTTCCCCGACGGCGTCGCCGGGCCCGGCCTGGCCGAGCGGTACGCCATCGCCAACCCCGGCAAGCGTGAAGCGACGGTGCTGATCGAGATCGCCCTCGCCGAGGGCACGGCGGAGCCTTTGGAGCGAACGATCCCACCCGAGGGCCGCCTCGACGTGGTGATGGGCCCTGAGGTGGGCGTGCCCCCCGGCGTGGCCCACGCCGTGGCGGTGCGCTCCCTCAACGGCGTGCCGGTGGTGGCCAGCCGGGAGCTGGAAGCGGCCCCGCCGGCGCCACGGCTGGGCCGGGCCGACACCCTCGGCGCCCGTCGCCTGGCCCGGACGTGGGTCTTCGCCGCGGGAGGTGTGACCGAAGCCCTCGACGAGTGGGTCGTCGTCCACAACCCCGGCCCGCGCCCCGCCAGGGTCTCGATCACCGGCCTGGCCGGCGGGCAGAGCCTGGCCCTCGAGGGCCTTCAGGACCTCACCATCGGCCCCGGCCGGCGCCAGGCCTTCCGCCTCAGCGACCACGTCAAGCGGGCCCCGCTGCCCCTCGTCGTCTCCTCGTCGGTGCCCATCGTGGCCGAGCGGGACCTCTACCAGGTGGGCGGCCCCGGCCTGTCCGCGACCATAGGGATACCAGCGGGCGAAGACAGCTGAGTGGAACGGCTCATTCTGGCTGCCGTGCTCGTCGCCGTGGCCGCCGGCGCCGCCTTCGTGCTGCGGCGCCGCACGGCGACCGCCCCGCCCACCCAGGCGAAGTGGGCGGTGCCCACCCAGCTGGACCGTGACGATTTCGCGTCCCGGGAGCTCGCCTGGCTCGTCGTCGTCTTCACCTCGGCCACCTGCGACTCGTGCGTGGAGGCGGTGGCCAAGGCCAGGGTGCTGGCCAGCCCGCAGGTGGGGTTCCAGGAGGTCGCCTACCAGGACCGCAAGCACCTGCACACGCGCTACGGCGTGGAGGCGGTGCCCACCATCGTCATGGCCGACGCCGAGGGGGTGGTGCAGGCGTCGTTCGTCGGCGTTCCCAGCGCCACGGACCTCTGGGCCGCACTGGCCGAGGCCCGCTCCGCCTCCTGACGGGGACGCAGCTCCCGCCGTGCAGAACCCGTACCAGGACAGGAGCTCTGCACGCGGGCACGACGGTCAGCGGTCGAGGACCTGGGTCTCGTCGTGTGCCCGCGGGGCGTCACCGGTGGCGACGGAGGTGGTGACCTCGTCGCGGGAGGCGTCCTCGCCGTCGAAGTGAGGGATCACCTCGGCCTCCTCGTAGTGGTGGACCTCCTGGCCGAAGGCCTCGTCCACCAGGCGCTTGACCTCGGCCCCGTCGATCGTCTCGTGCTCGAGGAGGGCCGAGGCCACCGCGTCGAGGCCCTTGCGGAACCGGCGCAGCTCCTCGGTGGCCCGCGCCTCCTGGGTGCGAAGGATGTTCTCCACCTCCTCGTCGATGACACGGGAGGTCTCGTCGCTGTAGTCCTTGGTGTGCATCAGGTCCTCGCCCAGGAACACCGTGCCCTGCGAGCCCCAGGCCATGGGGCCGACGCGGTCGCTCATCCCCCATTCCCGCACCATCTTGCGGGCCAGCTCGGTGTTGCCGACCAGGTCGTTGTTGGCGCCCGTGGAGAGGTCCCCGTACACCAGCATCTCCGCCACCCGGCCGCCCATGCGCACGGCCAGGGAGTCCTCGATGTAGTTGCGTGGGTAGATGTGGCGCTCCTCCATGGGCAGCTGCTGGGTGACGCCCAGGGCCATGCCGCTCGGGAGGATCGTCACCTTGTGCACGGGGTCGGCGTGGGCCAGGGCGTAGGCGAGCACGGCGTGGCCGCCCTCGTGGTAGGCGATGCGCTCCTTCTCGGCGTCGGACAGGGCCAGCGACTCGCGGCGCTGGCCCATGATCACCCGGTCGCGGGCCGCCTCGAAATCCTGCATGTGCACGGCGTCGGCGTTGCGTCGCACCGCGTGCAGGGCCGCCTCGTTCACCAGGTTGGCCAGATCGGCGCCGCTCATGCCTGGGGTGCCGCGCGCAACGGTCTGGAGGTTGACGTCGGGCGCCATGCGCTTGTCCTTGCAGTGGACCCTGAGGATGGGGAGGCGCTCCTCGAGGTCGGGGAGGGGCACCACGATCTGACGGTCGAAGCGCCCAGGGCGCAGGAGGGCGGGGTCGAGGATGTCGGGGCGGTTGGTGGCGGCCATCATCACGATGCCCTCGGACGTCTCGAAGCCGTCCATCTCCGAAAGCATCTGGTTGAGGGTCTGCTCCCGCTCGTCGTGGCCGCCGCCCAGGCCGGCCCCGCGCTTGCGCCCGATGGAGTCGAGCTCGTCCACGAAGATGATGGCGGGCGCCTGCTTGCGGGCAGTCTGGAACAGGTCGCGCACCCGAGAGGCGCCGACGCCCACGAACATCTCCATGAAGTCGGAACCCGTGACCGACAGGAACGGCACGCCGGCCTCGCCGGCCACGGCCCGGGCCAGCAGCGTCTTGCCCGTGCCCGGGGGGCCGACCAGGAGCACACCCTTGGGGATGCGCGCCCCCAGTTGCTTGAAGCGGTCCTTGGCCTTCAGGAAGTCGACGACCTCCCGGATCTCCTGCTTGACGCCCTCGTAGCCGGCGACGTCCGCGAACGTCGTCTTCGGCCGCTCCGTGGTGTACACCTTGGCCTTGGAGCGGCCGATGGACATGATCCCCGACATCTGGCCCTGGGCCCGGCGGTTCATCCACACGAAGAACCCGATGAGCAGGGCCACGGGAAGCAGCAGTGGGAGCAGGGAGGTGAAGAAGTTGGCCTGGGTGTTCTCGAAGCTGAGATCCGACACCTTGTCCCGCAGCAGCTGTGCGTCGGCGTCGGGGAGAGGATGGGGGCCATCCACGGTGAAGCGGGTGCCGTCGCTCAGCCTGCCGATGACGCGGCCGGTGTCATTGTTGACCTCGGCCTCGACCACCTTTCCCTCGTTGGCCTCCCGAATGAACTGGCCGTAGCCCAGCTGGGTCCGCGAGGGGCCACCGAACAGCGGGGGCAGCACGAGGACGGCCACGACCAGCACGAAGAGCGCGATCCAGGCCCAGCGGACGGTGGGCTCGGGCCCTGATCCGGGGGTACCGGGAGGGCGCGGCGGCCGGGCGGGGCGAAGATCGCCGGGGGAGCGGCTCATTGGTTGCCATCGTATGCGGCGCCGAGGCTCTCCCGGACCACCTCGCGACCGACCGGGGGATCCCCGCGTCGGCGCCTCCCAGCCGGTAGCCTCGCGTCAATGGAAGCTCGCCACTGCGCCCGGCCGGGTTGCGCGGCGCCGGCCCAGGCGATCATGACCTACGAGTACGCCAGCCGTACCGTCTGGGTCGACAGCCCGGGCGAGGAGGTCGATCCCTCGGCCTGGGGGCTTTGCGCCACCCACGCCGACCGCCTCACCGTGCCTGTGGGCTGGGCCCTGAACGACCGCCGCACGCCGATCATCCCGCTGCGCCCCTCCATCGCCAGCTGACCGCCAGCTCACCGCGAGGCGGCGGTCGCACCGGCCCGCCGCCGCTACCCTGGCCCGGTGGAGCCGGTCGTCGACGACCGCACGCCCTCGTCCCCGGAGCAACCGCCGTGCTGGGCGGTGCGCGACGTGGTCCTGGGTTTCCTGGCCGCGGTGTTCAACGTGGCCGTGACCCAGACCGTGTGGGTCGGGGTCACGGGGACCGACGAGGTCAGCCTGGGCCTCACCGTCGTCAGCTTCCTCGCCTACTGGCCGGTTCTGGTCGCCACCGTCGTCCTCGCCAGCCGCCGGCGCGGCACCGGGCGACTCGGCGAGGACGTCGGTCTTCGCATCGAGAAGCAGGACATCGGGCCCGGCATCCTCGCCGGGGTGGCGTCACAGTTCCTGCTGTTGCCGCTCCTGTACCTCCCCTTCGAGCTGCTGAACCGCGACCTGGACGTGTCCGAGAAGGCCAAGGAGACCCTCGGGGTGGCGTCCGGTGGGGGCCTCTTCCTGCTCGCCGCGCTGGTGATCGTGGTCGCCCCCTTTGTGGAGGAGCTGTTCTTCCGGGGGCTGCTGCAGCGGACGCTGGCCCGGTGGGTGCCGCCGGTGGCCGCCGTCGGCGTCTCCGCGGTGGTCTTCGGAGTCACCCACTTCCAGCCGGTCCAGCTCCTGGGTCTGATCGCCTTCGGCGTCGTGCTTGGAATCCTGGCCGAGCGGGCGGGGCGGCTCGGCCCGAGCCTGATCGCCCACATGAGCTTCAACGCCGCCAGCGTCTTGGTCCTCGTGGTGTGGTCTTGACGCCCGCTGGCGCTCAAGAGGAGGGCCGGTCGCGCCGATGTAAAGGTGCCGGGCTGGTGCTGGCCAACCGTGGAGGGGAGTACGACCATGACATGTGCAAGGTGCAAGGTTTCGCGCGTGGTGGAGATCGCCGTCACCATCGGGGAGCGCCCGGTGCGGATGCGAAGCTGTTCGCAGTGCGACACCCGGTGGTGGGAGAGCGAGGGTGAGGACCTCAGCCTCCCCCGCGTCCTCGAGCTGGCGACCAGGCGCCGCTGACGCCGAGCTGGAGCCAGGTGATCCCGGGAGGGGGCCGCACTCGGCCAACATGGAACGCATGCGCTTGCGCCTACGTCGCCCTTCTGCCGCCGGTCTGGTGACCTTCGGCGTGGTCGGCGCCGCGGTGGTGTTCATCCTCCTGCAGCTCCAGCCCTCGCTGATCTTCCGCAACACCACGCCGGCGGGCGGCGACATGGGGGCCCACGTCTGGGGGCCGGCATTCATGCGCGACCACCTCCTGCCCCACGGTCGCCTCACCGGGTGGGCGCCGGACTGGTACGCCGGCTTCGCCTTCCCGAGCTTCTACTTCCCCCTGCCCACGCTGCTGATCGTTCTCGGCGACGTCCTCCTGCCCTACAACATCGCCTTCAAGCTGGTGTCGGTTCTCGGCATGTTGAGCCTGCCCGTGGCCGCCTGGGCCTTCGGCCGCCTCGCCGGGCTCAAGGCGCCCGGTCCCGCCTGCCTAGCCGTCGCCGCCGTGCCCTTCCTCTTCGAACGCAGCTTCACGATCTACGGCGGCAACATCCCCTCCACCCTGGCCGGCGAGTTCGCCTTCTCCATCAGCCTGTCGCTGGCACTGGTGTTCCTGGGCGTCGTGGCCCGAGGCCTCGACACCGGACGCCACAAGGCCCTGGCCGCCGGCCTGCTGGCCGTCACCCTGCTGTGCCACGTCATCCCCACCTTCTTCGCCGTCGTCGGGGCCGTGGTGATCACCCTGCTGCGGCCCGACCGGCGCCGCCTCACCCACACGGTGACGGTGGGGGCGGTGTCCGGGCTCCTCGTCGCCTTCTGGGCCCTGCCCTTGGTGGTGAACCTGCCCTACACCAACGACATGGGCTACGAGAAGATCACCGAGTACACCAAGAACCTGTTCCCCAGGGACCTGCGCTGGCTCATCCTCCTGGCCGGCGCGGGCGCCATCTTCTCGCTCCTGCGCCGCAGCCGGGTCGGCACCTTCCTCACGATCATGGCCGCGGTGTCCGCCCTCGGCTTCCGCTTCGCCCTCCAGGGCAAGATCTGGAACGCCCGCCTGCTGCCGTTCTGGTTCCTCTGCCTGTACCTGCTGGCCGGGCTGGCCCTCGCCGCGGTGGCTGCCGCCGTCGCCCGGCTCATCACCGCCCGGGAGGCCCGGGAGGAAGGATCCACGGCCGGCGACATCGTCACCAAGCTGGTGGCGCCTCCCGTAGCGCTCGTTCTCGGGCTCGGCTTGGTGGCCCTGCCCTTGCAGGTGCTGCCCTCGTGGGTCCCCCTGGAGACCACTGACGCGAGTTTCGTCCCGGCCTGGGCCAAGTGGAACTACTCGGGGTTCGAGGACGAGGGCAAGCGCCGGCGCCAGGAGTTCAGTGAGCTGATGGGCACGATGGACACGGTCGGCCGCACGGAGGGGTGCGGGCGGGCGCTGTGGGAGTACGAGACCGAGCTCAACGACATGGGCACGCCACTGGCGCTCATGCTGCTTCCGTATTGGACCAACGGCTGCATCGCCTCCATGGAGGGGCTGTACTTCGAGTCGTCGGCCACCACGCCGTTCCACTTCCTGGCCGCTTCGGAGTTGACCAAGCGCCCTTCGAATCCTCAGCGCGGCCTTCCCTATCGGGGTCTTGACGTCGCCACCGGCGTCGAGCACCTCGAGCTCCTCGGCGTGCGGTACTACATGGCCATCTCGCCCGACGCCCAGCAGCAGGCTCGCCAGCACCCCGACCTCCGCATGGTCGCTTCCACCGGCCCCCATACGGTCAACTATCCCGAGGGCCCGGCTGAGCGCCGTTGGGAGATCTATGAGGTCCGGGGGTCGGGGATCGTGGCGCCCCTTGAGAACGAGCCGGTGGTCATGACCGGTGTGGGTCGGGGCGAGAAGGCGTGGCTCGACGCCGCCGTGGGCTGGTACCAGGACTCCTCGCGCTGGAGCGTGCCCCTGGCCGCCGACGGGCCCGACGAGTGGCGACGGGTCAGTGGCGCCGTGGCCAACCCCCCCCGACGAGCCGTGCGGCCGGCGGTGGTGGCGGGCGTGCGCAGTGGCGACGACCGGATCTCCTTCGACGTCGACCGTCCCGGCTCTCCCGTGCTCGTGAAGGCCTCGTATTTCCCCAATTGGAAGGCCTCGGGCGCCAAGGGGCCCTGGCGGGTGACCCCGAACCTCATGGTCGTCGTGCCCACCGAGCGCCACGTCGAGCTGCACTATGGCTACGCGCTGGCGGACAAGGTGGGCTACGTCCTCACCGGGTTCGGTCTGGTCGCCCTCGCCGCCCTCGTGGTGCAGGCCCGTCGCCGCCGGGATGTCGACCAGGTGCCCGGGGATCGGGACCTGTTGTGGGCCTCAGCCCCGCCCCCGCTCCCGCCAGAGGGCGATGCGGAGGCGCACCAGGCCGCCGACCGTGCGAAGGGCGCGACGCAGGATCGAGGTGCGGGAGGGACGGGACTCCCGGACCACGACGGGGAGCTCGGCAACGACGTGCCCGCCCCGCTCGGCGCGAAGGAGCAACTCGGTGTCGAAAAGGTCGGTGCCGAACCGGCACGCCGCCACGACCCCTAGGAGCGGGCCTACCTTCATGGCCTTCATCCCGTGGGTGTCCGAGACCCGGAGGCCGAAGCCGACACGAAGCACAGCGCCGAAGACCGAGGTGATGAGCCGGCGGCTGGCCGCCCGCTGGTCCTCGGCGCCGGCCCCCCGCTTGCTGGCCACCACGATCAGCGGGCCGCCCTCGGACCGGATCAGGCTGAGGGCTCGGTCGAGGAAGTCGAGGTCGAAGTAGTCGACGTCGAAGTTGACGACCACGTCGCCTCGTGCCGCCAGGAGCCCGGCCCGGAGGGCGGCGCCGTAGTCGGGCTTGGGGAGCGAGAGCGCCCGCACCTCGGGCAGCTCGGCCTCCAGGTCCCGGGCCAGCGCCGGGGTGGCGTCGGTGGAGCCGTTCTCCACCACGACGACTTCGGCGTCGTGGCCGCGGGTGCGCAGGCCGGCCACCACTTCGCCGACGGCCGGGCGCAGGAAATCGGCCTCGTTGAACGCCGGCATCACGACGGAGAGCACACTCCACTATTGCCACTATTGCCCACGGCGACAAGGAGCACGGCCGGCCACGCGCTCAGCGCCGGCGCGGGCGCCGATCACATCTCGGAGCATCGGCAGGCTCAGGACCAGGGTTTGACGGCAAGAAACCGCCATAGCGCGGCTTCTTGCTTTCGAAGACACCCTTCTGCTCGATTTCGCGGCCCGCGCGCGTCAGCGACCGGCGAGAACCCGGAACGCGGTCGCGGTGGCGACGCCGTAGACGACGTGAGCCGACAGGTCCTTGCCCAGGGTCTTGGCGTCGTACTCCCACATCGGCTTGTAGAGCTCGGCCAGCGGGAGGACGACGTACCCGCTGGCCCACACCAGAGACCCGAACAGCACGCCGTGGCGGGCACGGCGGTGGGCCAGCGAAGCGGCGACGATCCCGTACTGCGCGCCCCAGGCCACGCCGTAGCCCCAGTGGACGAGGTTGTTGGTGAACCGGGCCCAGCGCGGCGGGATCACCCGTTGCAGGAAGCCCTCGGCGAGACGCTTGCCGACCTGCCCGGGGGCCGGGACGTCCTCCCAACGGTCGAGGCCGGCGGAGAGCTCCCAGTGCGGAAAGCGGCTCTCGCCGCCGTCGCGCCGATAACGGGCGAACAACATGATGTCCATGGCGGCGGTCCCCACGGCCCCGGCCGCGGCGCCGCGCACCACGGCGCCCACGGGCGTGATCGGGCGTCGCCTCATGGGTCCACCCTATTTCAGGGCCGCTTCACCCGCTCGGGGCGAATCGAAGCATGGTCGAGTTGGACGGGTACCATCTGGCCGCGGTGACGGCCGACCTGCCTCGAGCGGCGATCAGCACCGTTGCTCGGGTGGTGGACGTTGCGGTCCCGGCTTCCGAAGGTGTCACCTTTCCACTGGCGGGGTAGACGGGGCGTCACGGACCAGACGAGGGGAGGACGACATGCCCGACGCGGAGGACGCAAAGGATGCCGCCGAGGCGGCAGAGGCCAAGGAGCCTTTGAAGCAGGAATGGGACCAGGCTCAGAGCGGGGCCGAGGACGAGCAAGCCGACGACAACGCCGGTTGAGGCGGCCGGCGCAACGCCCCTGAAGCTGAGCATCGTGATCTCAGTGAGGTTGCGCTGACCCAAGGTGCGAGGCCTCACAGCCACGAGCGGGACGGGCCCGCACGCGACGGCGTAGGCTGACCACCCGTGCCCTCAACGAACCTCGACGCCATCTTCAAGGCCTATGACGTGCGGGGGATCGTCCCGGACGAGTGGGACGCCGAGGTGGCGGCGCGCATCGGCACCGCCTTCGCCGTCTTCGCCAAGTCGCCCAAGATCCTCGTCGCCCGCGACATGCGACCCTCGGGGGTGGACCTCACCGCCGCCTTCTCCGCCGGCGTGACGGCCGAGGGCGTGGAGGTGGTGGACCTCGGCCTCGCCTCCACCGACCTCGCCTACTTCGCCGCCGGCCACCTCGACGCGCCGGCCGCCATGTTCACCGCCTCCCACAACCCGGCCAAGTACAACGGCATCAAGTTCTGCCTGTCGGGCGCCCGCCCCGTCGGTCAGGACACGGGGTTGGCCGAGATCAAGGCCCTGGCCGCCAACCCGCCCGCCTCCGCCCCTGCCCGCGCCGAAACCGGCCGGGTCACCCACCAGGACCTCATCGGGCTCTACGCCGACCACGTGCGCTCGTTCATCGACCTCGAAGCCCTGCGCCCCCTCGAGGTCGTCGCCGACACGGCCAACGGCATGGGGGGCCTCGTGGTCCCCCCCGTGTTCGACGGCCTGCCCTGTGCGTTGGAGGTGCTGTTCGCCGAGCTCGACGGCACCTTTCCCAACCACCCTGCGGACCCCATCCAGCCCGAGAACCTGAAGGACCTCCAGGCGAGGGTGCTCGACACCAAGGCCGATGTCGGCCTGGCCTTCGACGGCGACGCCGACCGCGTGTTCCTCGTCGACGAGAAGGCCGAGCCGCTCTCAGGCTCGCTCACCACCTCCATCGTGGCCAAGGCGATGCTGGAGAAGCACCCCGGGAGCAGCATCATCTACAACCTCATCTGCTCGAAAGCCGTGCCCGAGGTCATCCGGGAGAACGGCGGCACGCCTGTGCGCACCCGGGTGGGCCACTCCTTCATCAAGACGGTGATGGCCGAGACCGGGGCCGTCTTCGGCGGCGAGCACTCCGGTCACTACTACTTCCGCGACAATTACCGAGCCGACTCCGGCCTCATCGCCGCCATGATCGTGCTGGAGCTGATGAGCAGGGCGGGCGAGCCCCTGTCCGAGCTGCGCAAGCCCTTCGAGCGCTACGCCAACTCGGGCGAGGTCAACAGCGGGGTGGCCGATCCTGTGGCCGCCCTGGAGCGGGTGGCCGCGGCCTACGCCGGCGCCGACCACGACCGAACCGACGGCCTCACCGTCGACCTGGGGGACTGGTGGTTCAACCTGCGCCCGTCCAACACCGAGCCCCTGCTCCGGCTCAACCTGGAGGCTCCCACCCGCGAGGAATGCGACGCCCGCATGCGCGAGGTGCTCGCTCTCATGCGAGAGGATGCATGACATGGCCCTCGACCCGAGGCTCCTGGAGATCCTGGCCTGCCCCGAGGACAAAGGCCCGCTCCTGTACTTCGTCGACGAGGACAGCCTCTACAACCCCCGCCTGAAGCGCCGCTACGCCATCCGCGACGACATCCCGATCATGCTCATCGACGAGGCCGAGACGGTGAGCGAGGAGGAGCACCAGCGCCTCCTCGACAAGGCGGGCGCCGAGGGCATCGTGCCCACCTTCGAGCCCGACGACGTAGAGCCGCGCCGGTGACCACCACCGACAATCCCGCCCGTCCCACCCGTCTTGACACCCAGGGGATCTGGGAGGCAACGGCGTCACTACCGGAGCAGGTGGAGACCGCGGCCCGAAGCGCCCGGGGCATCGAGGGCCTCCCTGATCGGGAGTGGGTGGAGAACGTGGTCGTGCTGGGCATGGGCGGCAGCGGCATCGCCGGCGACATCCTGGTCGCCGCCGCCGGCCCGTTCATGGCCGTGCCCGTCACCGTGGCCAAGTCCTACAGCCTGCCCGCCTTCGTGGGGGAGGGGACGCTCGTGTTCGCCGTGTCCTTCTCGGGCAACACCGAGGAGACCATCGAGGCGGCCTCCGACGCGGCCGTGGAGGGCGCAAGGGTCATCGCCGTCACGAGCGGCGGCAAGCTGGCCAGGTTGGCATCGTCCTGGGGCGCTCCGGCCGTGAGCCTGCCCGCCACGCTTCCCCAGCCCCGCACCGGCGTCGGCGCCATGGCCGTCCCGCCCCTGATCATGCTCGAGCAGATCGGTCTGTTCCCCGGGGCCACGCAGTGGGTCGACCTGGCCGTCGAGCAGCTCAAGCGCCGGCGGGACGAGCTCGAAGGCCCGAACGGCGAGGCGGCCGAGGTGGCCCGGCGCATCGGGCGCACCATCCCTCTCGTGCACGCCTCGGGGGCCCTCGGCTCCGCCGCCGCCCAGCGCTGGAAGACCCAGTTCAACGAGAACGCCAAGGTGCCGGCGTTCTGGTCGGTGCAGCCGGAGCTGTGCCACAACGAGGTCCAGGGTTGGGGCCAGCACGGCGACGTCACCCGCCAGGTCATGACCGTCGTCATGCTTCGCCACGATCAGGAACACCCCCAGGTGCAGCGCCGCTTCGAGCTGGTGGCCGACATGATCCGGGAGGTGGTGGCCGGCATCGAGGAGGTGCGGGCCGAGGGCGACGGGGAGCTGGCCCAGCTGCTCGACCTCATCCTCTTCGGCGACTACGTGTCGCTCCACCTGGCCGCCAACGAGGGTATCGACCCGGGCCCTGTCCCCGCCCTCGACGAGCTCAAGCACCAACTAGGAGGAGGTTGACCACCATGGACCACGACATCGCCGATCCGGCCCTCGCCGACCTGGGTCGCCAACGCATCGCCTGGGCCGATTCCCACATGCCGGTGCTGGCCTCCATCCGGGAGCGCTTCGCCAAGGAACGGCCGCTCGAGGGGCTGGCCATCGGCGCCTGCCTGCACATCACCACCGAGACGGCCAACCTCCTGCGCACGCTGCAGGCCGGTGGCGCCGAGGTGCACGCCTGCGCGTCGAACCCCCTGTCCACCCAGGACGACGTCGCCTCCTCGCTCGTGCGCGACGAGGGGATCGCCGTCTACGCCGTCAAGGGCGAGGACACCGAGACCTACTTCCGTCACATCGACGCCGTCCTCGACGCCAGGCCCAAGCTCACCATGGACGACGGGTGTGACCTGGTGTCCCGGCTCCACCAGAAGCGCCCGGAGCAGGCCGCAGGCGAGGTGCTGGCCGGCACCGAGGAGACCACCACGGGCGTCATCCGCCTGCGGGCCATGGAGGCCGGCGGCGCTCTGCGCTTCCCCATCGTCGCCGTCAACGACGCCGACACCAAGCACATGTTCGACAACCGCTACGGCACCGGGCAGTCCACCCTCGACGGCGTCATCCGGGCCACCAACGTCCTGCTGGCCGGCAGCCGGGTCGTGGTCGCCGGCTACGGCTACTGCGGCAAGGGCGTGGCCAGCCGGGCGCGGGGCATGGGCGCGCAGGTGTACGTCACCGAGGTGAACCCGTTGCGGGCGCTGGAGGCGAGCATGGACGGCTTCCGGGTCGTGCCCATGGAGGACGCCGCCCCCGAGGGCGACATCTTCATCACCGTGACGGGCAACCGCGACGTGCTGCGCAAGGAGCACTTCGAGGCCATGAAGGACGGCGCCATCCTGGCCAACTCAGGCCACTTCGACATCGAGATCGACCTCGTCGGCCTGGCCGAGCTGGCCGGCGGCGAGCGCCGGGCCGTGCGCCCCGACGTGGAGGAGTTCCTCCTGGGCGAGCGACGCATCCTCGTGGTCGCCGAGGGTCGCCTGGTGAACCTGAGCTCCGCCGAGGGTCACCCCGCGGCGGTGATGGACATGAGCTTCGCCAACCAGGCGCTGGCCGCCGAGTGGGTCGTGCGCCACAGTGCCGAGCTGGAGAAGCGGGTGTACGACGTGCCGCCGGAGATCGACCGGGAGATCGCCCGGTTGAAGCTGGACACCATGGGCGTCGACATCGACCGCCTCACGCCCGACCAGGAGGAGTACCTCTCCTCCTGGACCGTGGGCACCTGAGCCTCCAGAACCAGCGGGCGAGGGCGATGGCGACGTTGACTGTCACAGGCCGCGGCCACCATGGGCGGGTGCTCCTCCCGACCGTCTGCCCGGTGTGCGCAGCCGCCGGCCCTGCCCCCTGCACGCCCTGTCGGGGCGCGGTCCGCCGCCCCCCGCCCACGCCGGCTCCGCCCGGCGTCGACTCGTTGGCCGCCCTCATGGTCTACGCCGGGGTCGGGCGGGAGATCGTGGCCCGTCTCAAGTACCGCAACGCCCGCTCCGCGGTGGCCTGGCTCGCCGACGGGATGGCCGCGCTGGTCGACGCCGCCTCCTTCGACGTGGTCACGTGGGTGCCCACCACCGCCAGCCGGCGGCGCCAGCGGGGCTTCGACCAGGGGCGGCTGCTGGCCACGGCAGTGGGTCGCCGCCTCCACCTGCCCTGCCGCGGCCTCCTCCGGCGCCGACCAGGGCCGCCTCAGACGGGGCGGTCGCGGGCTGAGCGCCTGAGCGGGCCCCTTCTCGCTCCGTCGAGGTGGAGCCCGACGCCTCCACGCGTCCTCGTGGTGGACGACGTGGTCACGACCGGGGCGACGCTGGCCGCCGCCGCCGGCGCCTTGAGGAGCGCCGGCGCGCAGGAGGTCCATGCCCTGGTCGCCGGTCGGCGGCCCATGGGACGACGCTGACATCGGCGTCCCGGTGGCCGACGCCCTCAAGGCGGAGCCCTCCTGGTCCGATGCTTGGCCAGATGCGACCCGACGCGGCAACGGCTGGCCACCGCGCCGTAGCGCTCTAGTATCGAGCCACAACCGGAAGGGGTCCTGGTGGAGATCGCCATTCGCGGCCGCAACGTCGAAGTGTCGGATTCGCTGAAGGATGCGGTCGGCGACAAGCTGATCCGCCTGCAACGGTTCCTGGAGGGGATGGAGCGGGCGGAGGTGCGCTTCCTCGAGGAGCGCAACCCGAGGATCGCGGAGCGAGAGGTGTGCGAGGTCACCGTGCACGGGCACGGGCACGTCGTCCGGGCCCGTGCGTCGGCACCCGAGCTCCTGGTGGCCGTGGACAGGGTGGTCGAGAAGCTCGAGCACCGCCTCGCGCGCCTCAAGGGCAAGCTGCTGGGCCGGTCCCACCCGCGTCGGCCCGTGCACCTCGACGGCGGACAGGCAGCGGCCGGGGACGACGCCGGCGACCCGCAGATCGTCCGTACCAAGCAGTTCGCCATCAAGCCCATGACGGCGGAGGAGGCGGCACTGCAGATGCAGCTGCTGGGGCACTCGTTCTTCCTGTTCACCGATGCCGACACGAGCGTCGCCTCGGTCGTCTACCGTCGCCACGACGGCCATGTCGGCGTCATCGAAGGGACCTGAGGAGCACTCGTGCCTGACGACGCAACTGGCGACCTTCGCGGCCTGGACGGCGAGGGCGCCATCCGCGTGCTCATCGCCGACGACCAGGCGCTGTTCCGGCGCGGGCTGCACGTGGTGCTCGACACCGAGGACGGGATCGAGGTGGTGGCCGAAGCCGAGAACGGCGAGGAGGCCGTCGAGCGGGCCCGGGAGCTGGCGCCCGACGTGGTGCTCATGGACGTGCGCATGCCGAGGCTCGACGGGATCGAGGCGACGCGCCGGGTCCGGTCCGAGGTCCCCACCACCAAGATCATCATGCTCACCGTGAGCGACGAGGAGGATGACCTCTACGAGGCCATCAAGGCCGGAGCCAACGGGTACCTGCTCAAGGAGATCTCCGTGGAGGAGGTGGCGGAATCCGTCCGTGCCGTCATGCAGGGCCAGAGCCTGCTGTCGCCGTCGATGGCCTCGAAGCTGCTCAACGAGTTCAACGCGCTGGTGAAGCGGGCCGAGGGCAAGCAGCAGTTCGACGGCCCCGTCCTCACCAACCGCGAGCTCGAGGTCCTGCGCCTGGTGGCCAAGGGCATGAGCAACCGCGAGATCGCCACCGAGCTGTACATCTCCGAGAACACGGTCAAGAACCACGTGCGCAACATCCTGGAGAAGCTGCACCTGCACAACCGCATGGAAGCGGTGATCTACGCCGTCAAGGAGCGCCTCCTCGACCTGCGAGACACCTAGCGCCGTAGCCGTGCACCGGTGCGGGGGTCGTAGGATGGGCCCGACATGAGTCTCTTCTCGAAGATCCTGCGGGCAGGGGAGGGCAAGAAGGTCCGCGCCCTCCAGTCCCTCGTGCCCGACATCAACGCCATGGAGCCGGAGATCGAGGCGCTGTCCGACGACGGCCTGCGCCGGAAGACGGCCGAGTTCCGGGAGCGGCTGGGCAGGGGCGAGGACCTCAACGAGCTGCTCATCGAGGCCTTCGCGGTGGTGCGGGAGGGGGCGCGGCGAGTCATCGGCCAGCGCCACTTCGACGTGCAGCTCATGGGTGGGGCGGCCCTCCATTTCGGATGGATCGCCGAGATGAGGACCGGTGAGGGAAAGACGCTGGTCTCGACCCTGCCCATGTACCTCAACGGCCTCACCGGCAAGGGCGTGCACCTCGTCACCGTCAACGACTACCTGGCCAAGCGGGACTCGGAGTGGATGGGCCGGATCCACCGCTTCCTCGGGCTGTCCGTCGGCCTCGTCGTGCCCGACGTGGACGACTGGGAGCTGAAGCGCCAGGCCTACGCCTGTGACCTCACCTACGGCACCAACACCGAGTTCGGCTTCGACTACCTGCGCGACAACATGGCCCGCTCGAAGGAGGCCATGGTGCAGCGGGGCCACGCCTTCGCCATCGTCGACGAGGTCGACTCCATCCTCATCGACGAGGCCCGCACGCCCCTCATCATCAGCGGGCCGGCGGCCGAGTCGGCCCGCCTCTACTACCAGTTCGCGGGTGTCGTCCGGGGCCTGATCAGAGACGTGGACTACGAGGTGGAGGAGGAGAAGCGCACCATCGTCCCCACCGAGTCGGGCATCGAGAAGGTCGAGAAGCAGCTCGGCGTGGACAACATGTACGACGCCGTCTCGGTGAACTACGTCCACCAGCTGCAGAACGCCCTCAAGGCCAAGGAGCTGTACAAGCGGGACAAGGACTACGTGGTGCTCGACGGCGAGGTCAAGATCGTCGACGAGTTCACGGGGCGCATCCTGGAGGGCCGGCGCTGGTCCGACGGGCTCCACCAGGCCGTGGAGGCCAAGGAGCGGGTCAGGATCAAGGAGGAGAACCACACCTGGGCCACGGTCACCCTCCAGAACTACTTCCGGCTCTACCAGAAGCTGGCCGGCATGACGGGCACGGCCGAGACCGAGGCTTCGGAGTTCGGGAACACCTACAACTTGCCGGTGGTGCCGATCCCCACGCACCGGCCCATGGTCCGAGAGGACATGGGCGACCTCATCTACAAATCCGAGCTGGCCAAGTTCAACGCCGTCATCGAGGACGTGACGGAGCGCCATGAGAAGGGCCAGCCGATCCTCATCGGGACCGCCTCCGTGGAGAAATCCGAGGTGCTGTCCCGGATGCTGGAGAAGCGAGGCATCGACCACGAGGTGCTCAACGCCAAGGCCCACACCCGGGAGGCCCAGATCGTCGCCCAGGCCGGGCGCCTCCACGCCGTCACCGTGGCCACGAACATGGCCGGGCGCGGCGTCGACATCCTGCTCGGCGGCAACCCCGAGGGCCTGGCCCGCCAGGAGACGATGGCCCAGGGCCTCGACCCCGCCAGCGATGAGGGCGGGGCGCGGATGGCCGAGCTCCTCCCCAAGTTCACCGACGAGTGCAAGGCCGAGGGCGAGAAGGTCCGCGAGCTCGGCGGCCTCTACGTGCTCGGCAGCGAGCGCCACGAGAGCCGCCGCATCGACAACCAGCTCCGGGGCCGTTCCGGGCGCCAGGGCGACCCGGGCCAGACCAGGTTCTTCCTGTCCCTCGAGGACGAGCTCATGCGCCTGTTCGCCACCGGCGCCATGAGCTGGGTGATGGGCAAGGCCCTGCCCGACGACGTGCCCATCGAGGCCCGCATGGTGACCAAGGCCATCGAGCGGGCCCAGAACACCGTCGAGGCCCGCAATGCGGAGATCCGCAAGGACGTCCTCAAGTACGACGAGGTGATGAACGAGCAGCGCAAGGTGATCTACGCCCGGCGCATGCAGATCCTCGATGGCGACGACCTCCGGGAGCGCACGCGGGAGATCCTGGCCGCCGCCATCGACGGCCTGGTGCAGGGCTACATGGGGTCGGACTACGAGGACGAGTGGGACATCGAGGGCCTGCTCACCGAGGTCCGCCTCTACTACCCCACCAAGTTCACGGTGGACGAGCTGGGCGAAGCGACCTCGTCGGAGCTCGTGTACGAGAGCCTGCTGGCCGAGGCGCTGGCGTACTACGAGCGGCGTGAGCAGGAGATCCCGGGTGGCGCCGACACCATGCGCGACCTCGAGCGCCAGCTCATGCTCCAGATCATCGACACCAAGTGGCGCGAGCACCTGGCCGAGATGGACTACCTGCGGGAGGGCATCAACCTGCGGGCCATGGGCCAGCAGGATCCTTTGGTGGCCTGGAAGCGCGAGGGCTTCGACATGTTCGGCCAGATGGCGGCGGGCATTGACGACGATTACGTGAAGTACGTGATGCACGTGGAGGTGCTGGCCGAGCAGCCCAAGGAACCCGATTTCGACCGGGCCGAGTACGTGGCCCCCGAGGGACCGGTGCAGGACCTCTCCACCACCACCATGCCGGTGCCGCCGCCGGTGGGCAACGGCGATGGGGGTTTCGACGGTGCCGACGGCTCCGCTGTCCAGGCGCCGGCCATGGCCGAGGTCACCCAGGCGCCCATCGTCAAGGCCCCCGAGGAGAAGTTGGGCCGCAACCAGCCCTGCTTCTGCGGCAGCGGCAAGAAGTTCAAGCTCTGCCACGGTCGGTGATTCGCCTCGCAACCGGAGGTTGCTCGGCGAGCTCTGGTCGGCTCGCAAGCGGAGCTTGCTCGCCGAGCTCTGTTCGTGCTCCGGCCGACCGGCTTTGCCGGATCGGCCTCCGCTCCTCCTTTCTTGCCGGCAACCGGGGGGGCCGCCTTCGGCGGCTCCTGCGGCCGCCGGCTCCCTTGGGGGTCCGCTGATGCGTGATTTCTCTGAGGACCTTGCTTCTCTTCGCTCTCGGCTGTCCGCGGCGGAGGAGTACCTCGATCTGGAGGGGAAGCGGAAGCGGCTCTCGGAGTTGGAGGCCGAGGTTGGGCGGCCTGATCTCTGGGACGACCCGGACCAGGCCCGTTCTGTCACCACCGAGTTCGGGCGCGTCGGTGACGACGTCCGACTGCTGGAGGGCCTGGCAGCCCGCCTGCTCGATGCCGAGACCCTGTATGAGCTCGCTCTGGAGGAGGGCGACGACAGCGTGGAAGCCGAGCTGGAGTCGGCTCTGGCCGAGCTGGGACGAGACCTCGACGTGCTGGAGCTGCGCTCGCTGTTCAGCGGCGAGCACGACGGCCAGGACGCCGTCTGTGAGATCCACGCCGGCGAGGGGGGCACCGACGCCCAGGACTGGGCCGACATGCTGCTGCGCATGTACCTGCGCTGGGCCGAGCGGCGGGGCTTCAGCGTCGAGGTGGACGAGCGCAGCGACGGCCAGGAGGCGGGCATCCTGTCGGCCACCTTCATCGTGCGGGGCCGGTACGCCTACGGCCTGCTCACGCCCGAGCGGGGGACCCACCGGCTCTACCGCATCTCGCCCTTCGACGCCCAGGCCCGGCGCCAGACCAGCTACGCCGCCCTCGACGTGGTGCCGTTCATCGATGATGCTTCCGCTGAGGTCGACATCGACGAGAAGGACCTGCGCATCGACACCTACCGCTCCTCGGGGGCGGGGGGCCAGCACGTGAACGTCACCGACTCCGCCGTGCGAATCACCCACGTTCCTACCGGCGTGGTCGTGTCGTGCCAGAACGAGCGCAGCCAGCTGCAGAACAAGAACAAGGCCATGCAGATCCTGGCGGCCAAGCTGGCCGAGCGCCAGCGCGAGCAGCGCCGGGCCGATTTGGCCGCTCTGGCCGGGCCCCAGGGGAAGATCTCCCGGGAGGGCGGCTTCATCCGCGAGTACGTGCTGGCGCCCTACCAGAAGGTGAAGGACCGGCGCACCGGCTACGAGAGCGGCAACGTCGACGCCGTCCTCGACGGTGACCTCGACGCCTTCATGGAGGCGTTCCTCCGCTGGCGCCGGGCCGAGGAGGGCTGAGGCA
Source organism: Actinomycetota bacterium (assembly GCA_002861595.1). Taxonomy (GTDB): domain Bacteria; phylum Actinomycetota; class Acidimicrobiia; order Acidimicrobiales. Next base: position 59,440 of record PJQG01000037.1, on the reverse strand, counting down.
GCAGGCTCTCTTCGGCCGCCACCACGGCCGCCACCACCGCCAGCAGGAGACCGGCGGCGACGACGCCGGCCCCGGGGATGGCCCCGGCGTCGGGCCGCGCCGAGCTGGCCCGGGTGGGGATGGCGCCGGCCATCACCGCCGGCAGTCGCGAGGCGACCGCGGCCACGGGTGGGGGCTCGGCGGCGACAGGAGGGGTCGAGGGGCGAGGCCGCGGCAGCGTGGCGGCCGGCGCCACCTCGTTCGATGTTGGCGGGTGCTGGCGAACGCCGGTGGCACCGACGGTCGCACCGGGTGCACGCACGATACTCGCGGCGCCGGCGAGGGCGGATCGGGGAGCCGGTTCGGGCCGAGGGCCGGGCTCGCCGCTGGGGCCCGGTTCGGCGGCGACGCCGGCCGGTGGCGCCGAGCTGGAGGGGGTCGGCGGGGCCTCGGGCTGGCGGAACACGTGCGTGACCCAGATCTCGTCCGCCACGCTCACCACGCCCACGCCCAGCTGGGTGAAGCGGGGCTGGAGGATGACGTCTCTGTGCACCTTGGACGCCATGAGCTCATCATGGATCTCCTCCACCGTGGGCCCGACCGCCACGTTCTCCCCCAGCAACTTCCAACCCTCCACCTCGGTGGAGAGTCGAGCGTTGTGGAAGACCTCGTTCTGGCCGGCCATCTCGGCCGAGTGGCGGCGGGCCACGGCGACCAGGTCGCCGGCCTCCGCGAGCGCCCCCAGGCCTCTCGCCACGCGCTCGCGGTTCACCAGCGCCAGGAAAGCTGCTTGGTCCCCGTCGCCCTTGGCCGTCGTCGAAGCGGCGCTCGGTCCGTGCAGGAACAACGCGGCGACCATGGCGAGTACCACCGCCGCCACCGCCCGCGGCCCCACCCTTCGCCCCACGCTTCTCAGTGTGCCAGCTGTGGGCGATCCTGCGTTTTCACGCCACCCGCTGCTAGCGTGCGGCCACGGGTGGGGCGCACTCCCCGCGCCCGCCTGCCCACCGAGATGATCCGCGTCGAGAACGTCACCAAGTCCTACAAGGGGACCACCGTCGCCCTGCGCGACTGCTCCGTGGACATCCAAAAGGGCGAGTTCGTCTTCCTGGTCGGCCCGTCGGGATCGGGCAAGTCGACCTTCCTCCGCCTGCTGACCAAGGAGGAGGAGCCCGACGACGGCCGGATCTGGGTGGCGGGCAAGGAGATCGCCCATCTGAGCCAGTGGAAGGTGCCCTACCTGCGCCGCAACATCGGCTGCATCTTCCAGGACTTCAAGCTCCTGCCCAACAAGAGCGTGGCCGAGAACGTGGCCTTCGCCCTGGAGGTCATCGGGCGGCCCAGGCACGTGATCGCCTCCCAGGTACCCCAGATCCTGGATCTCGTGGGCCTGTCCAAGAAGACCGACGACCTCCCGGGGGAGCTGTCGGGCGGCGAGCAGCAGAGGGTGTCCATCGCCCGGGCCTTCGTCAACCGGCCCCTGATCCTGCTGGCCGACGAGCCCACGGGAAACCTCGACCCCAACACCACCGTCGGGATCATGCGCCTTCTCGATCGCATCAACCGCACGGGCACCACGGTGGTGATGGCCACCCACGACCAGGGCATCGTCGATTCCATGCGCCGGCGCGTCATCGAGCTCGACCGGGGAACCGTCGTGCGCGACCAGGCCCGCGGCGTGTACGGCTACGCCACGTGAGAAGGTCTCCCGAACCATGGCGCTGAGCTTCGATTACGTGGTCCGCGAGACGGCCACCAACCTGCGGCGGAACCTGCTCATGACGTCGGCGGCGGTGCTCACCGTCGCCGTCTCCCTGTCGCTGGTGGGCGCCGTCCTCCTGCTCAAGCAGGGGGTCTCCAAGGCCAGCCTGCAGTGGAAGGGCGACGTGGAGCTGTCCATCTTCATGAAGGTCGGCGTCTCGCCCACCCAGAGCCAGGCCATCGAGCGCGAGCTGTCTCAGATGCCCCAGGTGAAGAAGGTCATCTACATCGACCAGCAGGAGGCCTTCGCCGAGTTCAAGCGCATGTTCGAGAACTCGCCGGACTTCCTCGAGTCGGTGGAGGCCAAGGACCTGCCCACCTCCTATCGGGTGGTGCCCAAGCAGGCCGAGTTCGTCGACGTCGTCGGCCGGCGCTTCGAGAACCGCGCCGGCGTCCAGGACGTGGTGTTCGCCCGCGAGGCGGTCGAGACGTTGTTGCGGGTCACCAACGCCCTGCAGATCGGCATCGTGATCGTCGCCGCCGTGTTGTTGCTGTCCGCTGTCCTGCTCATCCTCAACACCATCCAGATGGCGATCTACAACCGCCGGCGCGAGGTGGCGGTGATGAAGCTGGTGGGCGCCACCAACTGGTTCATCCGGATCCCGTTCATGCTCGAGGGGACGGTGCAGGGCCTGGTGGGCGCGGGAGCGGCGTTCGGCGTGGTCGCGCTGGTGCGCAACCTCCTGGCCGGCGCGGTGGGGAGCGGCGACACCCTCGGGAACCGGCTCCTGCCGCCCAGTGGTGACGTGCTCGGCACCGGGCTGTTCGTGCTGTTCGCGGGCGCCGCCATCGGCGCGCTCGGCTCCGCTTTCGCGGTGCGGCGCTTCCTCGACGTGTGACCTCTCGCCGCCAGGCCGCCCTGGCGAGCTGGCTCGTCCCCGCCGCCGTGGCGTTGGTGGTCTTCGCCGGGCACGTGCGAAGCCCCAACGTCACCATCGCCGACTCGCAGCGCACGATCCCGTTGGCCGAGAGCATGGTGCACGGCAGCCTGGACCTTCGCTGGGCGGTCGTCCTCCCGGCCCAGGAGGGGACCCACGGCCTGTACCGAGCTACGGGCGACGAGGGCCCGGTGTACTCGTCGTACCCGTTGGGGCCGGGATTGCTGGCCGTGCCTGTCGTGGCCGGCATCGACCTCCTCGCCAAGGCGGGCGTGGGCCGTAGCGCCCGCGACCGGCTCCAGCACGGCAGCTGGGCGCTCGAGCGACTGGTCGCCAGCATCGTGGTGGCGCTCACCGCCGCGGTGCTCTACCTGGTCAGTCTCGTGGTGCTCACCGGCTCCCTGCGCCGGCGCCGCCTGGTCGCCACCGCGGTCGCCCTCACCTTCGCCTTCGGCACGGGAGCCTGGAGTACGGCCAGCCGCGCCTTGTGGCAGCACGGGCCCTCGATGCTCCTGTTGTCCCTCGCCCTGCTGGTCGCCGTGCGCTCCCGTTCGGACCCGCGGCTCGTCGCACTGCTCGGTCTGCCCGTGGCCGCCGCTTACGTGACGCGCCCGACCAACCTCATCCCGCTCCTGGCCTTCAGTGTGTGGGTCGCCGTCTGCCATCGCCGGCAGGCGCTCGGGTACCTGCTCGGTCTGGCCGCCATCGCGGTGCCGTTCATGCTGGTGAACCTGCACTCCTACGGCGCCGTGCTGTCTCCGTACTACCGCCCCGGTGGCCAGGGCAGGAACGCCCAGGTCGTCGAGGCATTGGTGGGCAACCTGGTCAGTCCCGCCCGGGGCCTGTTCGTGTTCTCCCCGGTGCTGTTCCTGGGTGTGGCCGGCGCCGTGCGAGCAGTGCGGCGCCACCGTTTCGACGGCGTGGACGTGGTGGTGTGGACCTCTGTCGTGCTCCACTGGGTGGTCATCTCCACGACGGCCCCCGACTGGTGGGGCGGGCATTCGTTCGGCCCCCGGCTGTTCACCGACATGATCCCGTTCCTGGTCTACAGCGCCCTGCCCGTTCTCCAGCCGGCGCCGGCAACGGATGCGACGGTCCGCCGGTCCTGGCCTCGGCCCGTGGCCATCAGCGCCGTCACGGTGTTGCTCGTGGTCAGCATGGCCGTCCACTTCCAGGGCGCCACCATGCGCTCGACCTGGTGCTGGAACGACGAGCCGGTGGACGTCGATGAGCAACCGAGCCGCGTCTGGAGCCTGAGCCCTCCCCAGGCGCTGGCCGGGTACGCCAGTCTGGCCGGCGGGGCGAGCTTCGCCTCCGAGTCCGTCGAGGGCGGCTCGGTGATGGCCGGCTGCCCGGGGCCCAGCGGAGCCCCCCGCCCTCAAGATCCTGCTTCCGGGGTCGATCCTTAGTCGTGCGCACACGCGTCCTGTGCCTGTTCGCCGCGGCCGTGGCCACCGTGGCGGGGACGGCACCGGCCGGTGCCGCAGAGACGAAGCAGCAGGACAAGGAGCGCCCGGCCGCCGTCGCCGCCGAGCTGCGCACGCTGCGTGAGCAGGTGTCGGAGGCCTCCGAGGAAGAGGCGGCGCTCCTCGATCGCCTCGACGAGGTCCAGGCTCGGCGCCGCCAGCTCGACGACCAGGTGGCCGCCCTCGACCGTCAGCTCAGCCTGGCGTCGCGGCACGCCGATGCCGCCGAGGCCCGCCTGGAGGAGATCCAGGGCGACTTCGTGCGCACCCAGACCCAGCTCGCCCTGGCCACCGAGCGCCTCGCCGTGGAACGGGGCGTGCTGCGGGCGCGGGCCGTGAGCGCCTACATGGGTGGCCGGCCTGCCCCCACCCCCACCGAGGTCATGCTGAAGGCCCGCAGCGTGCGGGAGGTGGCCGCAACCATCGGCTACGAGGACGCCGTGGTCCATGCCCAGCGGCGGGCCGTGCGGAGCTACAGCGCCGGTCGGGACGCCACGGCCCGGTTGAGCGCGGTCGCCGGGGCCAAGAAGGACGCGGCCAAGGCCCAGCGCGACGTGGTGATCTCCCGCCGGGCCGAGCTCGAGGGGATCCGTTCGGAGCAGGACGCGGTGCGCCAGGACGTGCGGGCCCAGGAGGTGCAGCAGCAGGCCCTGGCTGCCGAGGCGCAGGCTCGGGTGGCCGAGTTCGAGGCCCAGATCGCCGCCCTCCGGGCCGAGTCGGGCACCATCACGGCCTTCCTGCGCGGGCTGCAGTCGGGCCAGTTGCTGCCGGCGGCGGGGCGGGGGATCCTTACCTCGCCGGTCCCCGGTGCCCGGTTGAGCTCCGACTTCGGGCCCCGCCACCATCCCGTGCTGGGCACGGCCCGGATGCACGACGGCGCCGACTTCGCCGCTCCCAGTGGCACCCCCGTCCGGGCCGCAGCGGCCGGAACGGTGGTCTTCGCCGGCCCCCGAGGCGGCTACGGCAACACCGTCGTCGTGGACCACGGAGACTCGTTGGCCACGCTCTACGCCCACCAGAGCGCGTTGTACGTGGCCGCCGGCACGCCGGTCACGGCCGGCCAGATGATCGGCGCCGTCGGGTCCACCGGGCTGTCCACCGGGCCGCACCTGCACTTCGAGACCCGGGTCGCCGGAGTCCCCGTCAACCCGCTGCTGTACCTCTAGGCCGGGTGGGTAGAAGGCGGCGGTGACCACTGCTGCCTCGCTCATCCCTGCCGGTGCCGACCTGGAGGAGCTGGCGGACCGCGCCTCGACGTGCACCGCGTGCGACCTGTACGCAGACGCCACCCAGACGGTGTTCGGGGCCGGGCCTCGCGCCGCCCCGCTCATGCTCGTGGGTGAGCAGCCCGGCGACCAGGAGGACCGCCAGGGCCGCCCCTTCGTCGGTCCTGCCGGGACCGTGCTGGCCCGGGCGTTGGCCGATGCCGGCATCGACCCGGACCGCAGCTACCTCACCAACGTGGTGAAGCACTTCAAGTGGCGGCCTGCGGGCAAGCGCCGCCTGCATCAGAAGCCGAACGCCGAGCAGGTCCGGGCCTGCCGGCCGTGGCTCGACGCCGAGATCGAGCGGGTCGCTCCCGAGGTCGTCGTCTGCCTCGGGGCCACCGCCGCTCAGGCCCTGCTCGGTCCCGGGTTCAAGGTGACGCAGCAGCGCGGGAGGTTCCTCGAATGGGACCGGGAGCCGCTCGTGCTCGCCACCGTCCACCCGTCGTCGATCCTCAGGGCCGGCGATGACCAGGCCCGACGGGCGCAGCACGCGTCCTTCGTCGCCGACCTGAAGGTGGCCGCCGGGGCACTGAGCTGACTCCGTTGCACCGCGTTTGCCACGGATCGTTGTGGGGCACGTACTCGCCGCAGCCGACTTGCGAAGGAGGTGAGTTGCATGGGTATCGGTGTGAGCGTTTTCCTCATCGCCGTGGGCGCCATTCTGGCGTTCGCAGTGGAAGTCAGGACCAACGGTATCGACCTCGAAACCGTGGGGGTCATCCTGATGATCGTGGGCGGCATCGGCCTTCTGGCCTCGTTGCTCTTCTGGAGCCGCATGAGCCCCATGGGCCGTCGCGACGATGTCGTCGTCCGCGAGCGCGAAGTCCTGTAACGAACCGCTTCCGCAACAGGGCCGTCCCGCCGGGGCGGCCCTCTTTGCTTTTCGGAGCGGACTCAGCCCTCGATGAAGATGCACTCCCCCGGGCAGTCCTCGGCGGCGACGACCACCTCGTGGTCACGGCTCGGAGGCACCACGGCCAGGCTGTCCGCCCCGCCCGGGTCGTTCAGCACCGTGCCGTTCTCCCGCACGTAGGCGATGCCGTCCTCCAGGAGCATGAAGACGTCCGGGCAGTGGTCCACGCACAGCCCGTCCCCGGTGCACAGGTCCTGGTCGATCCACACTCGCAGCGCCACACCCACCATCCTCGCACTGTCCCGAGGATTTCGGCCAACGGCCCTCGCGTAGCCTGGCCGCCCCGTGGGTTCCCCCGGCTCGGCCCCCCCGCCGCTCGTGGCCATTCCTGCCTACCACCTGCCCGCCGGCCGGGTGGCCGACTGGTCGCGCGGGGGGTTTGCCATCCCCGAGGCCTACGTGGCCTCGCTGCAGCGGGTCGGCGCCCGGGCCGTCCTGGTCCCCGCCGTCGAGGTGGGCGACGCCGAGGCGACGCTCGCGCCCTTCGAGGGGCTCCTGCTGGCCGGCGGGGGCGACATCGAACCGGTCCGCTACGGGGGCGGGCCCCACCCGGAGGTGTACGGGGTGGACCCCGCCCGGGACGCCGCCGAGCTCGCCCTCGTGAAGGCGGCCCTGGCCGTCGGGCTTCCCACCCTGGCCATCTGCCGGGGGATGCAGGTGCTCAACGTGGCGCTCGGAGGGACTCTGCATCAGCATCTCCCCGATCTGCAGGGGATGGACCTGCACGGCCAGCCCGGTCGGGACTTCTCCGTGGTCCACGACGTCAAGGTGACAGAGGGCACGCTGCTGGCCCAGGCCTGTGGACGGTCGGTGCTGCGCTGCACCTCCCATCATCACCAGGGCGTCGACGCCCTCGGGGCCGGCCTCACCGAGGTGGCCGCCAGCGGCGACGGGTTGGTGGAAGCGGTGGAGCTGGAGGATCCTGATGGCCGCTGGGTCCTCGGCGTGCAATGGCACCCGGAGATGACGGCGTCCGAGGACCGCAGCCAGCAGGCACTGTTCTCAGCTCTGGCCGATGCCTGCTCGCGCCGGCGGCACCGCGGCGGGCCACGATGAGAGGCCCCGCCGGCCGCCTTCGCCCTCGGTAGGGACCAGGGCCGGGCCCGCCGGGCGCTACGAACGGCGTACCGTGGGCGGGTGCCCGAGCAGCTCTGCCTCCTGAGCGTCCACGCCCATCCCGACGACGAGTCGTCGAAGGGGGCGGGCACGGTGGCGCGGTACCACGCCGAAGGCGTTCACACCGTGCTCGTCTGCTGCACCGGAGGCGAGGCGGGCGACATCCTCAATCCGGCCATGGAGCGGCCCGAGGTCCGGGAGAACCTGCACCGGTACCGGATGGAGGAGCTGTCCCGGGCGGCTCAGATCATCGGCTACGACGACGTCGTCCTGCTGGGTTACCGGGACTCCGGCATGCCCGACAGCGAGTCCAACCAGCACCCCGACTGCTTCGCCCGGGCTGACCTCGACCAGGCCGTCGGGCGCCTCGTGGGCCACATCCGCCAGGTCCGCCCCCATGTCATCGTGACCTACGAGGACGAGCAGCTCGGCTACCGCCACCCCGACCACCTCCGGGTCAACGAGATCTCGGTGCTGGCCTTCGAGCGCGCCGGCGACCCCGACGCCTACCCGGAGCTGGGCCCGCCCTGGCAGGCCCTGAAGCTGTATTACACGGTCTGGTCCCGGGCCCGGATGGTGGCGACGCACGCCAAGTTCCAGGAGCTCGGCCTGGAGTCGCCCTTCGACGAGAAGTGGTTCGAGAGGCCCTCCCGCGACGACCGCATCACCACCAGCATCGACATCGGCGAGTATGCCGACGTGCGCCGGGAGGCGCTGTTGGCCCACGCCACCCAGATCGATCCCGACTCCCCGTTCTGGTTCGGCCTGCCGCCCGAGGTGGCCCGCACCATCCATCCCTACGACGAGTACGAGCTGGCCCGGAGCATGGTGCACACCGACGTTCCCGAGGACGACCTCTTCGCCGGCGTCCGCGAGCGGGTCCTTCACTAGATTCGCCCCGTCGCCCCGTCGCCCCGTCGCCCCGTCGCCCCGTCGCCCCGTCGCCGAGGACCGAGAGAGGACCCAGATGCCGAAGTTCCTCAGCCCCGAGTGGCACGAGGCCACGTTGAAGATGGCCGAGAGCCAGCCCGAGCGCCCCGGCGCCTCGGCGCGCATGCAGTACGTCGTCCTCGGCGGCCCCGACGGCGACATCAGGTACTACTGGCTGTTGGAGGAGGGCAAGCTCCTGGAAGCCCAGCTGGGGGAGATCGAGGACCCCGAGATCACCCTCACCCAGAGCTACGAGGACGCCGCCAGCATCCAGAAGGGGGAGCTGGACGCCACCGCCGCCTTCATGCAGGGGCGGGTCAAGGTCACCGGCAACATGGCCAAGCTGATGTCGCTGCTCCCCCTCACGAACTCGCCGGAGTACAAACAGCTCCAGGACGAGATCAGGCAGATCACGGAGTATTGAGGGCGCGGGCATGACGACCACTCGACGACGCCTCGTTGCCACAGGGCTCCTCGTCGCCCTGGTGGCCGGTGCGTGCGGTGGCAGCGACGGTGACAAGGAGGCGGCGCCGGCGGCTGGCAGGACCGGGCAGGGCGCCCCCGTCAACCTCGAGGTCGGAGGTGTGTACTCGCCGGCGGCCACGTTGCGGGCCAACCTGACCCACCTGCTCCAGGAGCACGTGTTCCTGTCCGGCATCACCACCAACCTGGTGCTGCAGGGCAAGGATGCCGCCCCCGCGGCGGCCGTCCTCGACGCCAACACGGCGGCGCTGGGAGAGACCTTCGGGCGTCTCTACAGCGATGCCGTGGCCCAGCGGTTCCTCGAGCTGTGGCGCCGGAAGACGGGGCTGTTCGTCGAGTTCGCCCAGGCGACCGCGGCCGGGGACCAGGCCGCGCTGGCCAAGGTGAAGGCCGACCTCGCCCTCTACCAGGACGAGTTCGGGGCGTTCGTCAACCAGACCAACCCGCAGTTGCCTGCCGACGCTTCGAAGGAGGATGCCGGCACCCACATCGGCGCCGTGCTGGCCGCGATCACCGCCCAGGCCAAGGACGACCCCACGGCGCTGGCCAAGCTCAAGGAGGCGGCCGCGGTCATGCCCCGCACCGGTGCCGTCTTCGCCGCCGGCATCGTGAAGCAGATGCCCGAAGCTTTCGCCGGGACCGCCGACGGTGGGGGAGCCACACTGCTGGCCACCTTCATCGCCGCGCTCCAGGAGCACGTGTACCTGCTGGCGGCCACGACCCGCACGGTGGTCGCCGGCGTTGACGACAAGAAGTCGCGCGAAACCCTCGACGAGAGCTCCGAGGGCGTGGCCAACCTCATCGGCTCGGTCTACGGCGATGCCGCGGGTCGGCAGTTCCTCCAGATCTGGCGGGCCCACATCGCGGCCTTCGTCGACGACGCCGAGGCCGCGGCGGCCGGCGACGCCGCCGCCATGGCGAAGGCGGCAGCCGAGCTGGCCCGGTTCCGCACCGCCCTGGGCGCCTTCCTAAACGGCGTCAACCCCAACCTCCCGAGGCAGGCGGTGGCCGCAGACTTCGAGGACTACGTGGACGCCGTCCTGGCCGTGATCGCGGCCCAGGCGGCCGGTGATGCCACCGAGTTCCAGCGCCTCCACGAGGCGGCGGCCACCACGCCACTGCTGGCGGAATTGCTGGCCGGCGCCATCGCCAGGCAGTTCGACACCAGGTTCAGTTGAGGATCCGGCGCCCGGGCCGACTGCCGTGACGACGCCATCCGTGCGCCCGGACCGCTCCGAACAACCAACGGTGCCAGCCGAGCCATTGAAGGACATGAGCGACCAGGCGCTGGTGGTGGCCATCGGCCGCTGGCGCGAGGAAGCCCTGGCCGAGGCCTACCGCCGCCACGCCGGCGCGGTGTTCTCCCTCGCCCGGAGGGTCCTGGCCGACCTGGTCTCGGCCGAGGAGGTCCTCCAGGAGGTGTTCCTTCGGCTGTGGAACCAGCCCGAGAAGTTCGACCCCGAGCGCGGTTCGCTGCGCTCCTACCTGCTGGCCCAGGCCCACGGAAGGGCCGTCGACCTGCTGCGCTCCGAGGGCTCCCGGCGCCGCCGGGAGGAGCGGGAGGCGCGCCAGACGGCCGAGGCCGGCTACGACCTCGAGCGCGAGGTGTGGGACCTGACGCTGGCCAGCCGGGTCAAGGAAGCTGTGGCCGTGCTGCCCCACGACGAGCGCCGCGCCATCGAGCTGGCCTACTTCGGCGGGCACACCTACCGGGAGGTGGCCACCCTGCTCGGCCAACCCGAGGGCACCGTCAAGAGCAGGATCCGCGCCGGCCTCAAGCGCCTCAGGTCCGCCCTCACCGCAGCCGATCTGGATCTGGCATGGCCGCAGGTCTGACCCACATCGAGCTCGAGGAGCTGCTCGGCGCCTACGCCGTCGACGCCGTTTCGCCCGAGGAGGCCGAGGCCGTCGAGCTGCACCTGCGGGAGTGCCCGTGCTGCCGCGACGAGGTCGTCACCCATCGGGAGGTGGTGGCCTTCCTCGCCCAGGTCGGGGCCCGTGCGCCGGCGGGTGTGTGGCCGCGGATCATCGGCAGCCTGGAAGAGGCGCCCCCGAAGCTGGACATGTCCCGCATCGTGGCTCTCGGCCCTCGGGCGACCCGCCGCGCCCCTCGCTGGCGCATGGCGGCTGCGGCCACGGCTGCAGCGGCCGCCTCTGTGATCGGGGTTCTCGGCGTCAAGCTGGTGGACCAGGACCGTCGCCTGCGCACGCTCAGCGCCGCGGTCGAAGGACGTTCCCTGGAGAACACGGCCATGGCAGCGCTGGTCGACACGCGGGCCCGCCGGGTGCAACTGAAGTCGCTGGACGACAAGCTCTCGGGTGAGGCGGTGATGCTCCCGGACGGCTCGGGGTACCTGTTGCGCCCCAACCTCCCCTCCCTGCCTGGCGACCGGACGTACCAGCTGTGGGCCCTCGTGGGCGACACCCGGATCTCCCTCGGGGTGCTCGGGCAGGAGCCGGCGGTCACCGCCTTCAAGGCGGTGACCGACGTGCGGGCCCTCGCCGTCACCGCCGAGCGGGCCGGCGGTGTCACCACCACCAAGGAGCCCCCGGTGCTGATGGGGTGGGTCCCGGAGGCCAAGCGCCGCCGCGCCTGACGGCAGCCCCGGGACGCCCTCACCCCTGCTCTGGAGTACCGGGCGTACCAATCCGGTACGGCATCCACTCCCGATCCGGTACGGCATGCACTCCAGAGTCGGCGCGTGTACTCGGCGGCCGCGTTCCGTGGCCCTACTCGACCTCGATGGTGCCCGTCATGTAGGGGTGGATGTTGCAGATGTAATCGAGGGTGCCGGCCTTGGCCAGGGTGATCGTCGCGCTGGCGCCCTCGTCCAGGTTGCCGGTGTCCACCGACTTGTCCTTGGCCGTGAGGGTGTGAGCGGCGTTGTCCTCGTTGGTCACCTTGATCATGTCGCCCACGTTGGCGGTGAGCTTGTCGGGCACGAACTTGAAGTTCTTGATGGCGATGGTGTCTCCAGTCGCCCCGCCGCCGCCCGTCGCCTGGTCGGGCTCGGTGGTGTCGGTCGTCGAAGCGGTGTCGCTGTCCCCGCCGCAGGCGCCCAGGGCGAGGGCGGCGGCGAAGGCAGCGCCAACAACCGCCTTCACCGCCGGTCCGCCGTCTCCGTGGCCTTGGTGTCGTGCACGCCGGCCTTGAACTCCTTGGAGGCCTGTCCGAGGGAACGGGCCAGGTGGGGCAGGCGGGTCGAGCCGAACAACAACATGATGACGGCGAGGATGATGAGAAGCTCAGGGGCTCCGAGGTTCATGGGGTGTGCTCCTTGGTGGGTGCGGTCGACACAGAGATCCTGACGTTCTACGGGGCCACGTGGCGATGGGATGAGCGCCGGCGCCTCGGGGCCATCACGATGCTCGCATGGCTTCTCGAAGGTCGCGGTAGCCGATGAGCACGGCGCCGGCTCGTTCGGCCAGCACCTGGATGCCGTGGTCGTGCACCAACAGGTCGTGGTCGTCGACGCGCGTCGCCCAGTCGGGCGCGAGGGCCCGCAGCTCCGGGGTGTCGGCGGCGGGGTGGGCGAAGAACTCCGTGATCCCCGGCTGCAGCTCGAACAGGGCCCGCTCGAGCGCCTTGCGGCTGCCTGCCCCTCGGGCGTGGGCCAGGTGGTCGGGGAACAACACGCCCTCCGCGGCGGCCAGGTCGCGGAAGGGAAAGCCGATGTTGCGCTCGGTGGAGGAGCTCGAGAGCCGAATGGGCAGTTCGAACTCGACGGCGAGGGCCAGGTAGATGTCGAAGAACTCCGGCCGGCGGTGCAGGCAGCCCATGTGGGAGTCGAGATGACTGACGTCGAAGCCCCAGAGGATGGCCCGCTCCACCTGGGCCCGCAGCTCCTTGGCCACCTCTTCGAGATCGGCGTGGTCCCACAGGTCCTCAACCGTGCGGGGAAAGCCGCCGTCACCGTCGAGCAGCGAGGGGGCGTGGGTGATCGGGCCCCACCGGTAGACCTCCCACTCGGCGTTGAGGGTCAGATGGACGCCGACATCCTCGCCTCGATAGCGGGCGGCGGCCTCGCGGGCCCATGCGCAGGGGACCATGAGGCTGGCGCTGGTGGCGGCGCCCTCTCGCAGCGCCTCGTAGACCCCGACGTTGGCGGCGTGACTCGATCCCAGGTCGTCGCAGTTGAGGATGAGCAGCTTGGCCGTGGGCGGGTACCCGAGCCGCTCGGCGACGCTGGCCACGAGACCGACCGTAGCGCCCGCGGTCCCACCATCTCACGGCCCACGGCCGCGACAGGCGCCCCAGAGGCCGCGCTCGGCGTCCCGGGCCTCCCGCGAGAGGGCCAGGAACTCGCTGCTGTGGGCGATGTTGGGGGGGATGGTGAGGACCTGGGCGAAGCCGCGGCGGAGAAGCTCGGCATTGACGAACAGACCGTCGGGCAGGCGGTAGGCGTAGGCCAGCAGGCGCTGGTAGCGGTCGCGCTGCTCGACATCTCCCACCAGGCGCACCCGCGCTCCCACCGGCAGGAGCGAGGACGTGAAGTTGCTGGCCTGCTCGCCGAAGCAGCCCACGGGCCGGCGCGGGTCCTTCGTCTCGGGGGTGTCGACGCCGATCAGGCGCACCCGCTCTCCCCCCGACACGACGATGGTGTCTCCGTCGACGACGCGCTCGACGGTGACGTCGAGACCGGCGGGCAGCCCGCCGCCGGCGGGACCGGGGCGAGGGCCGGGGCCCGGAGAGCGCGTGGAGAGGCCGGCCAGCACGAGTGCGCCCACCGCCGCCGCGACCAGCGCCACCATGACGAGGAGCGTGGAGCCGGGGCCCCGGCGTGGTGTCGTCATGGTCGCCAAGGGTCGCATGAGGTCGATTGTGGTCGCGAGGTGTGACATGGGCCAGCGAGGTGGAGAATCCCCCGATGGCGCCATTCCTCCTGCCCCCGACCCCGGTCACCTCGCTGGACGAGTACCTGGCCAGCGATGTCGGCGGCCTGGCCCTGAAGCGGGCGCAGGAGCTGGGGCCGCGGGGCACCATCGAGGAGGTGAGGCGATCGGGGCTGCGGGGCCGGGGCGGGGCGGGGTTTCCCACCGGGCGCAAGTGGGCGTCGATCGCCGGCCAGGCCGGCACCCACCACTACCTGGTCTGCAACGGGGCCGAGGGCGAGCCGGGCACCTTCAAGGACCGCGCCCTCATGCGGGCCAACCCGTACCAGCTCGTCGAGGGCGTGCTCGTCGCCGCGCTGGCAGTCGCCGCCGAGGAGGTGTTCATCTGCCTGAAGCGCAGCTTTGAACGCGAGCTGGAAGCGGTCACCCGGGCGGTCCAGGAGTTCCAGCTGGCCGGCGTGTGCGGCGATTGCAAGGTGACCATCGTGGCCGGGCCCGAGGAGTACCTGTTCGGGGAGGAGAAGGCCATGCTGGAGGTGATCCAGGGCAACGCCCCATTGCCCCGGCTGTTCCCGCCCCACGAGCATGGCCTGTTCGCCACCGCCCCCCAGACGGGATGGCAGGCCTCCGAGGTCCAGCCGGGCCACGCCGGCCGCCACGAGTCCAACCCGACTCTGGCCAACAACGTCGAGACGCTGTCCAACGTCACCCACATCCTGGCGAAGGGACCGGAGTGGTTCCGCTCCATGGGCACCGAGCAGTCGCCGGGGAACCTCGTGTCCACCGTCGTGGGAGACGTGATCGCCCCCGATGTGGGCGAGGTGGAGCTGGGGACTCGACTGGGCGACGTGATCCACGCGGTGGGCAGCGGCGTGGCGCCGGGGCGAACGGTGAAGGCGGTGTTCTCGGGGGTCGCCAACGCCGTGGTGACGGGGGACCAGCTCGACATCCCCCTGACGTACGAGGGCTTCGCGTCCATCGGCAGCGGCATGGGCGCAGGAGGTTTCATCATCTTCGATGACACCGCCTGCATGGTGGAGGTGGCCCGTCAGTTCTCACGGTTCCTCTTCGTGGAGTCGTGTGGGCAGTGCCCCCCCTGCAAGCTCGGCTCTGGGGAGATCACCAGCCGTCTCGAACGGGTGGAGCGCGGCGTCGCCACCGAGCGCGACATCGACGAGATGGGTGGGTGGCTCGACAAGGTGACCGACGGCAACCGGTGCTACCTGGCCGTGGAGGAACAGGTGATGGTGCGAAGCATCCTGCGCGCCTTCCCGCAGGAGTTCGCCGAGCACCTGGAGACGGGAGCCTGCCCCCGCCCCCGCGACGTGCCACTGGCGAAGATCGTGGACATGGGCGATGGCCACGTGGTGTACGACGAGAACCAGTACCGCAAGCAGCCGGACTGGACGTACGCGGTCGACGCGCCGTGAGCCGCCGCAGGCCGCCGGCGCATCGGCCTCAGGCGGCCGAAGCGACCTGGCGGGTCGCCTTCTCCAGCGCAGCCCGGGCGGCGGCCACGCCGCGGCGCCCACGCTCCCGCGTGCGCTCGTCGAGCCGCCAGTCCGGGCCTTCGTCTTCCAGCAGGATCAGTTGTGCGTCCATGACCCGAGTATGCAGGGGAGGTGTGACACGGTCGCCGGGTACCGGGGTGGTGAGGGCACCGGCGCCGTGCCACGATGTCAGCCGGACGAGCAGGAGGGTCGTGGCATGACCGACAAGAACCGCAGGACCGGACTGGTCCTGGCCCTGGCCATCGCCCTGCTGTTCACCCTGGGCTGGGGCCTCAAGCCGTTCCAGGCGGCAGGAGGGCTCGAGTGCAAGGGGCCGCTGCAGGGGTCGGCGCCGAAGGAACGGGCGACCCGGGGCTTCGTGTTCGGCCGGGAGGAGTCGGTGTGCAACCGCAGCGGGGGCAGCCGTCTCATCATCGCCATCCTGGGTGGCGTCATCCTGGCCGCGGTGGGCGTCTCGGCCGTGCTGCTCCCCGAGAGCCGGATAGAGCGGGTGGTCTTCGGCGGCGAGGACCCCGAAGAGCTGTACTGATCCTGCCGCGCCCGCCTGCGCGCCGGGCTACGGGCTCTCGACGGGTCGTGCAGGGAGGGGAGCGAGGCGCCGGCCGATGTGGCCGAAGGCGAGGCCCATGGCGGCGCCGGCGAGCACATCAGAGGCGTGGTGGATGCGCACGTGGACCCGGCTGGCGGCGACCACCACGGCGAGGGCGTAGTAGAGCGGCCAGAGGAGGTCTCCCTCGGAGAGCAGCACCGCGGACGTGAACGCCGAGGTGGCGTGCCCGCTCGGGAAGGAACTGGTGCGGGGGCGACGGAGGCGGTGCGGGCGCTCGACGTCCCATGGGGGGCGGGTGCGGCGGAACAGCGACTTGATGAACAGGTTCACGAGCACCGACTCGACGGCCACCCCGGCACCGACGCGGGCCGCGGCGGCGAAGTCGTGTTCGGAACGCAGCCCCCGCACCGCCCCGAGGATCACCCAGATGAGGCTGTGGTCGCCGAGGGCGGAGGCGCCGTAGAAGAGCCGGTCGGCGGCCCGGTTGCCCCGCCAGCGCTCGACGGCACGATCGGCGGAGGCGTCGAGCGCGGCAATACGTTGCCGGGTGCGCGTGGCGAACAAGGGGGCTCAGGCGGGCACGAGCGGAGGTGTGCCGGCGGAGACGCCGGCGGCGGCCATGGCCGGGTCGCCACCGAAGGCGGGGCAGTAGGCCTTGAACGAGCAGTGGTCGCACAGCTTGGAGGGACGGGGGCGGAAATCCTCGTCGGCGCACGCTCGTTCGACCGCGGCCCAGATGGCCGAGGTGCGCCCCTCCATGCCCCGCAGCGACTGGGCGGTGGGGATGCTGACGATGGCGAGCGGCTCCCGGAGGTGGAGCAGCTGGACGCGTGCCGGGCGGCGGCCCAGCGCCTGCTCGCACAGCCACGCGTAGAACTGCACGCCACCCAGGCGCCGGCTCTCGTAGGTCTCCCCCGGCGCCTTGCCCGTCTTGAAATCGGTGACGACCAGCTCGCCGTCGGCGTCGAGCTCGAGGCGGTCGATGATGCCCCGGAGCCGGAGGGTGCCGAGGCGGGCTTCGAGGCGCAGCTCCATGCCGATGGCTCGCACCGTGGTCGGGTCCTCGAGGGCGAAGTAGTTGCGGACCAAGGTTGCCGCGTCTTGCAGCAGTTCTGCCTCCGCTTGGGCGTCGAGCTCCAGGCCGGTGAACTCGCGGTGCGAGGCCAGCTCGGCCCAGGCCATGTCCAACTGGGCCAGCCCCGCCGACTCCGTGCGGGCGGCCGGAGGAACGTGCCAGAAGAGGCGCTCCAGCGCCCGGTGCACCAGCGTCCCCTTGGATGCCGCCGACGACGGCGCCTCGGGCAGCCGCTCGATCGTCGAGAAGCGGAAGGCCAGGGCGCAGTCCGTGAACGACGACACCTTCGACGGCGATAGCGAGCTCGGCAGCGGCAGGGCCATCCAGGCCAAGGGTAGAGCGGCGGTGCGACAAGCCGGTGGACCTCCCGTTTCGAGTACATAGCGGGCCGAAACGGCCCGCTATGTACTCGCAACGTCGGGGCGACGCGCTACTCGCCGGCGAAGGCGGCCGCCACCGTGTGGGCGACGGCGGCGGGGTCTTCGAGGGGGGCGAAGTGCCCGAGGCCGGGGAGGACCTCGATCCTCGCATCCGGCAGGCGGGCGGCCCAGGCCCTGAGCACGTCGGCCGACACCACGGTGGAGCGATCGCCGCGCATCAGCACCACCGGGCAACGGACGCGGTCGAGGTCCCGGTACGCGTGGTGGGACAGCCCGTGGGTGTACATACCGGCCTCGTCTTCGGGCCGGCAACGCAGGCGCACGCCACCCTCGCCCTCGGCGAGCTCGGAGAACCCGTGCTCCAGATAGGCCCACAGCGCCTGGGGGGCGACGGAGGAGAACGGCGGCTTGGCCGCGTAGGTGTCGAACGCGGCCTGGAGCGAGGGAAACACGTCGCGGCGCCGGCGCGCCCCTTCGGCCAGGGGGTGGGCGGGGTTCGGTGGCGGAGGGTTGTGGACAGCCGACCCGATGGGCTCGATGCAGCAGAGGCCGGCGAAGGTGCCCGATCGCTGCTCCTCGCCCAGCAGGAGCAGGCTGGCGCCGCTCGAATGGCCGACGGCGAGCGGCCGGTGCAGGTCGAGCCCGTCAACCACGGCCAGCAGGTCTGCGGCCAGCTCCTCCCACCCCAGCCCACCCTCGGGCAACGGCCCTGACTCACCGTGGCCGCGCACGTCGACGGCCAGGGCCCGGAACCGCTCCGGCAGGCGTTCGACGAAAGGGAGCCAGACGTGGCCGTGCAATCCGGCGGCGTGGACGAGCAGGAGGTCGGTGCGGCTCGAGGAGCTCCGCGCCGCCCCGAGCTCGTGCACCGCGATCTCGATCCCCGCTTCGCCGGCCACGGCCACCCGCGTCATGCGCGGCACCCGGCCAGCAGGGCCGAGAGCTCCTCGGCATTCGAGACGGCCCAGTCGCGGTAGGTGTTGGCGAACAGCACGTGAACCCAACCGTCGCCGCCGGCCAGGTCCCGCAGCTTCGGCACCCACGCCTCCAGCTCCTCAGGCGAGTAGCGGTAGCAGCCGGGCCACTCGACCTCGTCGCCCCTGCGCCCGGCGAAGCGCACGACGGCGACGTCGGACGTGGCCGCGACCACCGGGGGATCGCCGGCCGAGTCCGTGCATACGAGCCCGAGGCCGTGGTTCTCCAAGAAGCTGAGCGTGGCCTCGCAGTTCGACCCGTCCAGCCACCCCGGGTTGGCGAGCTCCACGACCAGCTCCAGGTCGCCGAGCCCCCGCCGGGCCTGCAGGAGCAGGCCTCGCCCGGTGTCACCCGGCTTGAGCCAGTGGGGGTAGCGCAGGATCACCACACCGAGCCGGCCGGACTCTCGCAGCGGCTCGATGGCGTGGCGGAAGCGGGCCCAGGCTTCCTTCATGCCGGCCCGGCTGAGGTGGCCGGCGTACAGGCGGCGCCGGTCCCGCAGCTCGGGCCGCACCTCGGTGCGCAGGTCCTCCCAGAGCGAGTCGGGGAGCGTGGCCGCTCCGGTGAACAGCGTCCAGGCGTCGATGTCGATGGTGAAACCGGGCGGGGTGCGCTCGACCCACTGGCGGGCCAACTCGGGAGTGGGGGGAAAGCGCGATGTGGCGTCGATCTCGACCAACGGAAAGCGCTCTGCGTAATAGGCGATCCGCTCGGCCGCCTTCATGGTGCGGCGCGGGTACCACCCGCTCTCGTGAACCAGGGTCCGCTCCGACCACGAGGAGGTGCCGACCAGGATGTCTCCCATGTCAGCCCGGTCCGTTTCGTCTCCTCGGCCCGCGGGTACCCCATGAAGAATCGCCGGCCCAGGAGCGTTTCCCTTCCCCATGTATCTGGCCCTCGAGCTCGAGTTGCCTGCGGATGCCCGGCTCCTGGCCACGACGAGGCGGACGCTCGGCGGCTATCTCGCTGACATCGGCGCCGATGCCGATGAACGGGCCGACGTCGTGTTGGCCCTGGACGAGGCGTGCGTCAACGTCATCCGCCATGCCTTCCCACCCGGCGCTGACGGCTTCCTCCGGGTGCGGGTGGAGCTGGACGACGCCGCCGTCACCCTCGAGGTGGAGGACCGCGGCAGCGGCTTCGATCCGCTGGAGGTGGACCTGCGCCAGTCCCATCCCCACGACGTGTCCGGGCGGGGTCTGCACATCATCCGTGCCCTGATGACGTCGGTGCGGCTCCAGTCGCCCACCGAGTCGGGGGGGACGCGGCTGCGCATGCAGCGGGTGCTCCGAGCCGGCGCCCCGGCGCGCCCCCGGTGCGCCGAGCCGCAGACGAGCGCTCAGTAGGGCTCGCCGGACTCTCAGAGCCAACGCTCCCGCCGTTGTCGTCCCTGGCGGCGCCGTTCGGCCCAGATGGCGGCCCTGGCCGCGTTGGCTCCGCAGGCGCCGTGCACGCCGCCTCCCGGGTGGGCCGAGGAGGATCCGAGGAACAGCCCGGCCACCGGCGTCTCCGGGCGGCCCAGCCCCGGCGATGGGCGGAACACGAGCTGCTGGTGGAGCTGCGCCGTGCCGCCGTTGATGGCGCCGCCCACCAGGTTGGCGTTGGCCGCCTCCAGGCCCGGAGGCGTGAAGACGTGGCGGCCCCGGATCAGCGACCGGAAGCCCGGTGCCAGCCGCTCGATCTCGCCCTCGATCCGATCGGCGATGGCCGCTGCTTCCCGGTCGTCCCAGCTCCCGGTGATGGCGTCGTCGCCGGCGTCGCCGCGGATGCGGCGGGGGACGTGGGTGTAGCCCCACGCTGCGGCCTTGCCGGCCGGTTGGCGGCTGGCGTCGGCCACCGCCTGCTGGCCGAGGAGGACGAACGGCGGATCGGGCACGAGACCCACGGCCAGCTGGGCCGCCTGCACCGACAGGGCGTCCAGGCTGTCGCCGACGTGCACGGTTCCCGCCCGCCGCGCCGGCTCGGCCAGCCAGGGGATGGGACCGTCCAGGTTCCAGTCCACCTTGGCCGTGGCGTTGTCCCAGTGGAAGCGTCCGACCTGATCGAGCAGGGGGCCGGGAAGGTGCTCGGCCGCCACCAGCTGGAGGAACAGCGCCGGCGCGGAGACGTCGGCGACCACGGCGCGCCGGGCGGCGACCTCCTCGCCGCCGGCGGTGCGGACGGCCACCGCCCGGCCCCCTCGGACCACCACGTCGGTCACCGGCGTGCCGCAGACCACCGTCCCCCCCGCCTTCTCCAACCGGTTCACCAGGGCGGCCGTCAGCTGACCGGCGCCGCCCTCGGGAACGGGCCACCCGACGTCCTGACCGAGAGAGGCCAGCAACCAGCCGAAGGTGGCACCGAGGGTCGACTCGGGCGCGAGGTCGGTGTGCAGGGCGTTGCCGGCCAGCAGTCGCCGTGCGCCGTCGCTGGTGAACTCCTCCTCGCCGAGGCGGCGCACGGGCAGGATGAGGAAACGGGCGAAGCGCAGCAGCTCCGACGGGCGCTGGGAGCCCACCAGGCGAAGGCCGGCCCGTACCGGCGGGAACGGGGTGAACAGGGCCTCGACCAGCGCCGGCCCGACCCGCTGCCACTGCTCGAACAGCCGCCTCCAGGAGTCGCCGTCGCCGGGCGCCAGCTCGTCGAGCGACGAGGCTGTCTCGTCGAGGTCGGTGGAGATGACGGGGCAGGTGCCGTCCGCCGCCGGATGGGCCAGCACCAACGGGGCCTGGCGCCAGCGCAAGCCGTGGGAGGGAAGGTCGAGCGAGGCCATCACCGGCGAGGCCGCGGCGAGCGGGTAGAAGGTGCTGAAAAGGTCGTTGACGTAGCCGGGTTCGATGAGCTCGGCCGACTTGACCGCCCCTCCGGGGTCGGGCTGGGCCTCGAGCACCATCACGTCCCAGCCTTCGTCGGCCAGCAGGTTGGCGGCCACCAGCCCGTTCGGTCCGGATCCGATGACCACGGCGTCGGGCACCTGCGGAGCGTAGGACGGCTACAACTACAGCGATGACCGACCCGGCCACATGGGGGATCTCGTCCCGCTACCAGGACCACCGGAGGGAGTGGCGGGACGCACCGCAGTCCACCATCGACGCGCTGCTGGCGGCCATGGGGGCTGGCGACGGGCCGGCGCCGCCGGCGACGGGCGAGCGCAGCCGTGTCCGTGTGGTGACGGCCGGCGAGCCCGTTCCGCTCACCGGTCGTTGGCACCTGCGCACCGAGGACGGCACCGAGGTGGCCGTGGAGCAGGAAGTCCCGCCTGATCTCCCCACCGGCTACCACCTGCTCCGCCGGGAGGACGACGGGCATGCCGTGCGCCTGGTCGTCACCCCCGCCTCGTGCTTCCTCCCCGATGGGCTGCGCACGTGGGGATGGGCCGTGCAGCTCCCCGCCGCCCGCTCGAGCGCCAGCTGGGGCATCGGCGACCTCGGCGACCTTCGCCGCCTCGGGAGGTGGTCGGCCACCCAGGGGGCCGCCATGTCGCTGGTGAGCCCGCTCCATGCCCCCCTCCCCACCGCTCACCAGCAGCCCAGCCCCTACTTCCCGTCCAGCCGGTGCTTTCGAAGCCCGCTGTACCTGCGCGTCGAGGACGTTCCCGGCGCCCGGGAGATGACGCCGGACCTGGCTCCCCTCGCCGCCGCCGGTCGCGCCCTCAACCAGGATCGGCGGATCGACCGCGACGAGGTGTGGCGGTTGAAGCTCGCTGCGCTGGAGACGTTGTGGGGCGCCTTCCGCGAGCACGGTGCCCCCGAGTTCGACGACTACTGCGAGGCCGAAGGCGGAGCGCTGGCCGGCTACGCCACGTTCTGCGCCCTCGCCGAGGAGCACGGCGGCCCCTGGTCGACGTGGCCTGCGCGTCTCCAGGATCCCGAGGGGGCCGGCGTGCTCGGCTTCGTCGACGCCCACCGCGACCGCATCCGCTTCCACCAGTGGCTGCAGTGGCTGCTCGACGGCCAGCTGGCCGCCGCCGGTGCGGAGATCGGCCTCGTGCACGACCTGGCCATCGGCGTCGACCCCGAGGGGGCCGATGCCTGGCTGTGGCAGGACTGCTTCGCCCGAGGTGTGCGGGTCGGCGCTCCCCCCGACGAGTTCAACACCCAGGGTCAGGACTGGGGCCTGCCGCCGTTCGATCCGTGGCGGCTGCGGGCCGCGGCCTACGAGCCCTTCGTCCGCACCTTGCGGGCCGCGTTCCGCCACGCGGGCGGCATGCGCGTGGACCACGTGATGGGCCTCTTCCGGCTGTTCTGGATCCCCGCCGGTGCGGGTGCACGAGAAGGAACATATGTCCGGTACCCGGCCGAGGAGATGCTCGGCATCCTGGCTCTGGAGAGCCAGCGGGCCGGCGCCTACGTGGTGGGCGAGGACCTGGGCAACGTGGAGGACTCCGTGCGCGAGGAGCTGACGGCACGCCGCGTGCTCTCCTACCGGCTGGTCTGGTTCGAGGACCGCCCGCCCACGCAGTTCCCCGCCCACGCTCTCGCCGCGGTGACGACCCACGACCTGCCCACCGTCGCCGGGCTCTGGTCGGGCGAGGACCTGGCCGAGCAGGAACGGCTCGGTTTGGAGCCCAACGTGGAGGCGACCGTCGA
Organism: Actinomycetota bacterium; assembly: GCA_002861595.1. Classification (GTDB taxonomy): domain Bacteria; phylum Actinomycetota; class Acidimicrobiia; order Acidimicrobiales. The sequence continues at coordinate 36,754 of PJQG01000037.1, read as the reverse complement.
GATCCACGAGCGGGTCAGGAGTTGGACCGGCGTTCCCGCCGACGCGCCCGCGGGCGAGGTGGTGGCGGCCGTGTACCGGCTGTTGGCCACGGCCCCGAGCGCGATCGTCACCGCCACCCTGGAGGACGCCCTCGCCGTCGAGGAGCGGCCCAACGTGCCCGGGACCACCGAGGAGCGACCCAACTGGTCGCTGGCCCTGCCCCGCCCCCTCGAGGAGCTGGAGACCGAGCCGTTGGCAGGGGCGGTGGCCGAGGCGCTGGCCGGAGGCCGGGCGGGGGGCGCGTCGCCGGCTCCCCACTCGACGCCGTGAACCTGCCCGTCATGCCCCCGGTGGCCCCGATGCTGGCCCGGCTGTCCGGCGCCCTCCCCGCCGCCGGCGCCATGGTCTTCGAGCCCAAGTGGGACGGCTTTCGCTGCATCGTGTTCCGTGACGGGGACGAGGTCGAGCTGGGCAGCCGCAAGGAGAAGCCCCTGACGCGGTACTTCCCGGACGTGGCCGCCGCCGCGCTGGCGCAGTTGCCGGCGCGCTGCGTGGTCGACGGCGAGATCGTCATCGCCGGCGCCGCGGGCCTCGACTTCGACGCCCTGCTCCAGCGCATCCACCCCGCCGCGTCCCGCGTCCGGCGACTGGCGGCGGAGACGCCGGCGTCCTTCGTGGCCTTCGACCTGCTCGCCTTGGACGACCGCGACCTGCGGCCCCTGCCCTTCGCCCAGCGCCGGTCGCTGCTGGTGGACGCCCTGTCGTCAGCTCGCCCGCCGGTGCACCTGACGCCGGCCACCGAAGACCGGGAGACGGCCCAGGAGTGGTTCGAGCGCTTCGAGGGAGCCGGCCTCGACGGGGTGGTGGCCAAGCCGGTCGATCTCCCGTACCTCGAGGACCAGCGGGTGATGGTGAAGGTCAAGCACGAGCGCACGGCCGACTGCGTGGTGGCCGGGTTCCGATGGCACAAGTCGGGCGGCGTGGTGGGCTCGCTCCTGCTCGGCCTCTATGACGAGGCGGGAGTGCTGCACAACGCCGGCGCCGCCGCCGCTTTCACCGCGGCACGCCGCCAGGAGCTGGTCGCCGAGCTCGAGCGCTACCGCGTCGACCCCACGGTGGGGGAGGCGCATCCCTGGCTGGGTGGAGAGCCGGAGGGTCGCCGGCCGGGGGCGCCCAGCCGGTGGAACGCCGGCAAGGATCGCTCCTTCGAGCTCCTCCGCCCGGAGTTGGTGTGCGAGATCGCCTACGACCACCTCCAGGGCGACCGCTTCCGCCACGTCGCCGCCTTCCGCCGCTGGCGCCCCGACCGCCGGCCCGAGTCGTGCACCTACGCCCAACTCGAGGTGGCCGTGCCCGAGGCCCTGCCCAGGTGTTCGGCGCCGATCTGCGGTCCCGGTGACCCCGCGCTAGCTTGCCCGGATCCTGATCCGGCTGACCAAAGGAGCCACGCGCCCGTGACGATGACCCCGCCCCGCCAGAAGGTCGACCGCGACGAGGTGTTCCTCGAGTACACCAAGAGCATCTGCCCGGTGTGCAAGACGGTCATCGACGCCGAGGTCAACGTCAAGGACAACAAGGTCTTCCTGCGCAAGCGCTGCACCGAGCACGGCAAGTTCGAGGCGCTGCTGTACTCCGACGCCGAGATGTACTTCAACTCGCTGCGCTACAACAAGCCCGGCACCTACCCGCTGGAGACCCAGACCGAGGTCAAGGACGGCTGCCCGCTCGACTGCGGGCTGTGCCCCGAGCACAAGCAGCACGCCTGCCTGGGCATCATCGAGGTCAACTCCAACTGCAACCTCGACTGCCCCATCTGCTTCGCCGACTCCGGCCACCAGCCCGACGGCTTCTCCCTCACCATGGACCAGGTGGAGGCCGGCCTCGACGCCTTCGTCCGCTCCGAGGGCGACCCCGAGGTGGTCATGTTCTCGGGCGGCGAGCCCACGATCCACCCCCAGATCCTGGACTTCATCAAGATGGCCCAGGACAAGGGCGTCCACATGGTCACGCTCAACACCAACGGCATCCGCCTGGCCCACGACCGCAAGTTCGTGAAGGACCTGGCCGAGCTGAAGCCCACGATATACATGCAGTTCGACGGCTTCGACCCCGAGACCCACATCAAGATCCGCGGCCGGGACCTGCGGGCGGCCAAGCAGAAGGCCCTCGACAACTGCGCCGAGTTCGGCCTCGGCGTGTCGCTGGTGGCCGCAGTGGAGAAGGGCCTCAACGACCACGAGCTGGGCGACATCATCCGCTTCGGCGTGAAGCACCCTGCGGTCAAGTCGGTGGCCTACCAGCCGGTCACCCACTCCGGCCGCCACGTGGAGTTCGACCCCATGCAGCGGCTCACCAACGCCGACATCATCCACGGCCTGGTCGACCAGTGCGGGGACTGGTTCAAGCTCTCCGACTTCGTGCCGGTGCCCTGCTGCTTCCCCACCTGCCGCTCCATCACCTACCTGCTGGTCGAGGGCGAGAACGTCGTTCCCATCCCCCGCCTGGTGGACGTGGACGACTACCTCGACTACGTGAGCAACCGCGTCATGCCGGACATGAGCGTTCGCGGCGCCTTGGAGAAGCTCTGGAGCGCGTCGGCCGTGCCCGGCACCGACGGCAACACCGGCAGCCAGCTGGAGTGCGCCACCTGCGGGATCGACCTGCCCGAGGCCCTCAAGTCCATCGCCGACAAGTCGTTCATGGTCGTGATCCAGGACTTCCAGGACCCGTACACGTTGAACGTGAAGGCCCTCATGAAGTGCTGCGTGGAGGAGATCACTCCCGACGGCCGGCTCATCCCGTTCTGCGCATACAACTCCGTGGGCTACCGCGAGGAGATCCGCGAGCAGCTGAGCGGCGCCTTCGTGCCCACCATCGTCCCCAACGCCACCGAGCTCCAGCCCGTCCTGCTCACGACCAAGTACGGCTCCAAGACCTACGGCAACGGAGCCGCCGGCAATGGCGCGAGCAACGGCGATGGCAACGGCCATGCCGAGCCGAACGGCGCGGCCCACGTCCCGGCCGACGCCACCAACATCGGCAAGACCCTCCGGTGAGTGCGCTGTCCAGCCCGGCCGGGGGCCCCAACCCCGGCCTCCTCCCCGAGGCGGGGTCCCCACCCCCGCCCGGGGCCGTGGCCACGGAGCCGTCGCCCGATCAGGTCAAGTTGTGCTGCGCCAGGACCTACCAGCGGGACGCCGTCGCCCTCATCCTCGGCGACAGCTACCACCCGGGCGGGCTCGACCTCACCCGTCGCCTCGGTCGCTCGCTCGAACTGCGCACCGGCCAACGGGTGCTCGACGTGGCCAGCGGGCCGGGGACGACGGCGTTCCTGCTGGCCGCCGAGTTCGGCGTCAACGTGGAGGGCGTCGACCTCGGCGAGGAGGCGGTGGCCAAGGCCAACGCCCGCGCCGCCGCCGAGGGCTTGGCCGAGCAGGTCCGGTTCTCGGTGGGCGACGCCGAGCGCCTGCCGCTCGAGGACTCCTCGGTGGACGCCATCGTCTGCGAGTGCGCCTTCTGCACCTTCCCGGACAAGCCCACGGCCGCGGCGGAGATGGCCCGGGTGCTGCGCCCCGGCGGGCGCCTCGGCATCACCGACGTGGTCCTCGACCCCAGCCGCCTCCACGCCGAGCTGCAGACGCTCGCCGGTTGGGTGGCGTGCCTGGCCGACGCCCGCCCCCTGGACGAGTACGCCGAGCTCCTGGCCGCCGCCGGCCTGCGGGTGACCATGACCGAGTCCCACGACACCGCCCTGGCCAAGATGATCGACCAGATCGACGCCCGCCTCGTGGCCTTCCGCATGGCCGCGGCGCCGGCGCTGGCCGGCGTCGACTTCGACGTCGCCCGCCAGCGCACGGCCCTCGCCGCCGAGGCCGTGCGGGACGGCATCGCCGGCTACGCCCTTCTGGTCGCCGAGAAGCCCGCTTGACGGCAGGTGAACGCCCTGGCAGGCTTCATCAATTCAGATTGATAGGGCCGACGCCCTCACGATCCTGCGGGCGCTGGCCGACCCGACCCGCTTCCGGCTGTTCACGGCGCTGCGCCAGCGCGAGCGCTGCGTGCGGGAGCTGGTCGAGACCGAGGGGCTGCCCCAGCCCCTGGTGAGCCACCACCTCGGCGTGCTGGTCGGGGCCGGCCTGCTCCGCTCCCGCCGGTCCGACGGGTTCACCATGTACGCCGTCGACCCGGCCGGCCTGGCCGCCGCCGCCCGCACGGTGTTCGGCGTGCTCGATCCCGACGACCTCACCCCCGTCGCCCTGCCCGGCGGCAATCCGGCGTGCTGCCGCCCGAGCCAGGGCGCCGGCCGGTGATCGTGGGCCGTCTCGCGCCCGTTGCCCTGGCCGTGCTCCTCGCCGCCTGCGGTGGCGGTGCCAGCTCCGCCCCCGGCGGTGGTGGGGGGGCACTGCGGGTCAGCGGCTCCACCACCGTCAACCCCGTGGCCGCCGACGCTGCCGATGTACTGCGCAGGGAGGGGCTGCGGGTGACCGTGGACACCCAGGGTGGGTCGGCCGGCGGCATCGTCCAGCTGGCGGCGGGCCAGATCGAGATCGCCATGAGCTCCAAGGAGGTGTCCGAGGACGACCGCAAGGCCCACCCGTCGGTCGACTTCGTGGCCACCGAGATCGGCGCCGACGCGGTGGGCGTCGTGGTGCGCAAGGAGGTGTTCGACGGAGGGGTGCGCAGCCTCACCAGGGACCAGCTGAAGGCGGTGTTCGAAGGTCGCGTGGCCAACTGGTCGGAGCTGGGTGGCCCTGACCTCCCGGTGTTCGTCTACGACAAGGAGCCGGGGCGGGGAACGCGGGAGGTCCTCGACAAGTACCTTTACGGCAAGGGCGGCAAGGCTCCCCCTCCACCGCGGTCGGACAACTATGCCATCGTCGGTGGCAACGAGGAGGCCCGGGCCAAGCTGCTGTCGACGCCGGGATCGGTGGGCCCGCTGTCGTCGGCCTTCGTCGCCGACCGTCCGGAGCTGGTGGCGGTGGCCATCGAGGGCGTGACGCCGACGAGCGAGCACATCAGGGACGGGAGCTACCCGATGTCGCGGCCGCTGTTCCTCGTCACCGACGGCAAGCCGGCGGGCCCGGCCGAGCGCTTCGTCGACTTCGTGGTGTCGGCTCCCGGCCAGCAGCTCCTCACCAGGCACGGCTACCTCACGCTGGCCGAGCTCGGGTGACACGCGAAGCGGCCGAATCGTCGAGTGGGTCCCGTCCACGTTCTGTGCACTTCGCGCCGTGATTTCGAGGATTTCGGGGCCAGTCACGGCGCAAAATGCACAGAACGTGCGCACGGGAGCGCTCGAGCGGCGCCACGGACGGGCATGGACGCCTTGGTCGGTGGGTCTGGGCGCCGGCGTGGCCGGCGCCGCCCTGCTCGGCGTGGCCGCGTTCCTGGTCGTCGGCGTGCGCTCGGGGCCCATGTCCTGGGTCGAGCTGCTCACGTCGGCGGTCTGGGACCCATCCCGAGGAAAGTACGGCGCCACCGCCATGATCTGGGGCACGGCGGTGGTGGCTGCGTTGGCCCTGGCCCTGGCCGCTCCCCTGGGCTGGGGCGCGGCCATCGCCCTCCACGAGGTGGCGCCGGCCCGGTGGCGGCGAGCGCTGCGGACCGGCTGCGAGCTGCTGGCCGTCGTCCCGTCCATCGTCTACGGCCTCGTGGGCGTGGCCTTCGTGCGGCCCCTGGTGTCGGAGCTGGCCGGCGTCCCGGGGGGCGACAGCCTGCTGGCCGCCGGCCTGGTGCTCGCCGTCATGGTGCTGCCCACCGTCGTCGCCGTGTCGGTGGACGCCCTGGCCGGCGTGCCGGCGCGCACCCGCGAGGCGGCCGCCGCCTGCGGGCTCACCCGCACCGAGGTCATCCGCTCGGCCGTCGTGCCGGAGGCCCGGCGAGGGATGGGAGCAGCCGCCCTGCTCGGGCTGGCCCGGGCCCTGGGCGAGACCATCGCCGTGTACCTGGTCGTCGGCCGAGCCGACAGCCTCGTCCCCCAGAGCCTGGGGGACGCCGTCACCCGCGCCGTGCGTCCGGGCCAGACCCTCACCACCAAGCTCAACGGTCCCGAGACCGTGCTCGCCGGCACCGCCGGCCCCCACTGGGCCGCCCTCTGCGGCCTCGGGCTCCTGCTCCTGGCCGTGGTGGCCGCCGTCACCATCGCCGGGTCCCTCCGCTTTCGAGGACATGACCCCCGGAAACCGGGGGCTACGTCCTCGAAACGTTGGCAACCGGTGCCGCGGGCGGCGCACCGCTGGCGGAAGGGGAGGGACCGGCTGGCGAGGACGTGGCTGGTCGCCATCCTGGCCGTGCCGCTGGCTCTGGTCGCCGGCATCGCCGCCGTCGCCCTCACGAGGGGGAGCGCCGCGCTCGATCCGAGCTTCTGGTCCACGCCCGCCCTGGGCGCCAGCGGGGGCGGCATCAGCGGGCAGGTCGCCGGCACCCTGCTCCTCGTGGTCGTGGCCGGCGTGCTGACGGCACCGGTGGGACTGGCCCTCGGCCTCCTGCTCTCGGAATACGCCGGGCCCGGCGCCGCCCGCTGGCTGCGCACGCTCACGCTGACCCTGGGCGGCGTCCCGTCGATCCTGCTCGGCCTGTGGGGCTACTGGCTGTTCAGCAGCCGCCTCGGTTGGGGGAAGAGCTGGCTGGCCGGTGCCGTCGTCCTCGCCGTGGTGGCCCTGCCGCCCGTGGCCCTGGCTGTGGCTGCCACCATCTCGGCCCTTCCCGGCGAGCGGCGGGAGGCGGCGCTGGCCGTCGGGCTCCGGCGCGACCAGCTGGTGCGCTCGGTGCTGGTCCCCCACGCCCTGCCCGGCCTCGTCACCGGCTTGCTGCTCGGCCTGGCCCGCGCCGCCGGCGAGACGGCGCCGCTGCTGTTCACCGCGGCGGTGTTCTCCGGAGCACAGCCTCTTCCCCAGGGCATCCGCAACGCCGAGGTGACCGCCCTCCCCACCCACATCTTCACCCTGGCCCAGGACGCCGCCGACCCTGCCGCCCTGCGCACGGCGTGGGGAGCGGCGCTGGCCCTGATGGCCGTCGCCGGCCTGCTCGTCCTGGTCGCCCTGCCCGTCCGCCGCCGCCTCGAGGCCCGCGCCGCGTGACAGCGACGCCCACGACGACCATCGACACGTCGACCGCGGCCAGCGTCCGCCACCTCGTGGTCCGGAAGGGGGACACGGTGCTGGTGGGCCCGGTGAGCTTCGAGCTCCCCGCCGGCACGACCCTCGGATTGCGGGGGCCTTCGGGGAGCGGCAAGTCGACGATCCTGCGGGCCCTGGTCGGCCTGCTTCCTGCAGGGCTCACCAGGACGGGTGACATCACGGTGCTCGACGTCACGGTGGGAGGCGCCGGCGTCGACCTTGCCGCCCTGCGCTCCAGGGCCGTCCTGGTCGGCCAGACGCCGGTCGTCTTCCCGGCCTCGATCCTGGCCAACGCCGGCTTCGGCCTCCGCCACCTGGTGCGGGCACCCCGCGCCGAGCTGCGGCGGCGGGCCGAGGGCGCCCTCCGGGAGGCCGGCCTGTGGGACGAGGTGGCCGACCGGCTCGACGCGCCCGCCGAGCAGCTCAGCGTCGGCCAGCGCCAGCGCCTGTGCCTGGCCCGCGCTCTTGCCCTCGACCCCTCCGTGCTCCTCCTGGACGAGCCCACCAGCGCCCTGGACGCCGGCGCCACCGCCACCGTCGAGGCGGCTCTCGCCGGCCTGAAGGCACGACGCACGGTCCTGATCGTGTCCCATGACCGGGCCCAGCTGGCCCGGATGTGCGACGACGTGATGAGCCTTCCCGCGTGCCCCTGAGGTTCCCATCCCCGCTCTGGCTGGCCGGGATCATGGTGGCGGGCGGGAGCGCACACTTCGCCGCTCCCAGCCTGTACGCCCGTATCGTGCCCGAGGCCCTGGGTGAGCCCCGTCCATGGGTGTACGCCAGCGGGATCGCCGAGGTCACGGCGGGCCTGCTGCTCGCCCACCCCCGCACGCGGCGCATTGGCGGCGCCCTCACCGCCGGCGTGCTCGTCGCCGTGTTCCCCGCGAACGTGAAGATGGCCTTCGACGCCGGCGGGATCTGGTGGGCCAGGCTTCCCCTCCAGCTCCCCCTGGTTTGGTGGGCGTGGCGAGAGGCCCGGCCGGCGTCCTCCCGGGTTCAGGGCAAGCGGGAGAAGATCGCCCCCAACTCCTCGGCCGGGGACGCCGGCACGCTGTAGCCCGCTTCGGCCCCGATGGCCTCCAGGTTGTCCCTCACCGTCTCCGGCGTGAGATCGGCGTCGTACCAGCCGGGGGTGAGGCCGATGAAGAAACGGGCGACGCGTCCGCCGCCGACGGAGTAGGTCTCGCCGCTCACACCGCACTCCTCGTGGCACAACCAGGCGACGACGGGAGCGACGAGGCCGGGAGCGAGGCGCTCGCCCAGCGGCCCGAGCAGCGCCTCGGTCATCGTCGTGCGGGCCAGGGGCGCCACGGCGTTGACCTTGATCCCGTGCCGGGCGCCCTCGGCGGCCAGCGTTCGGGTGAGCCCGACCAGGCCCATCTTTGCCGCCGCGTAGTTGGCCTGGCCGAAGTTGCCGAGGAGGCCGGCGCTGGAGGTGGTGTTGACGACCCTCCCGTAGCCCTGCGCGCGCATGGCGGCCCAGGCCGGGCGGGTCACCCAGAAGGCGCCGCCCAGGTGGACGTCGAGCACCGGGGTGACCAGCTCCGGGGTGAGGTTGTGGAACGCCTTGTCCCGCAGGATGCCGGCGTTGTTGACCACGATGTCCACCCGCCCGAAGGCATCCACGGCGTGGGCCACCAGCCGCTCCCCGCCCTCGGGGGTCGACACCGACTCGCCGTCAGCTTCCGCCGTGCCGCCGGCGTCGTGGATCGCCTCGGCCGTGGACCGGGCCGCCACCATGTCCACGTCGTTGACGACCACGCGGGCGCCCCTCGACGCCAGCAGCAGAGCGTGCTCGCGGCCGAGGCCGCCGCCGGCGCCGGTGACAACCGCCACCCGTCCGTCGAAGCGCAGCTCGCCCACGCCGGGAGCGTAGGCGTGAGGGGGTCGAGCCTCAGCGATCGCCGTCGAGGTCGTAGACCTCCGAGGCCGGCCGGGCCATCAGCCGGTCCGCCATCTCTTGCTCGAGGACGGCGAGCCGGCGCTCCTCTTCGGGGGGCCCGGTTGTCGCGGGTGCCGCCGACGTCACGATCCCGTCGTTCTTGCACCCGAAGTGGTCGCCCTGACGACCACTTCGCACCCAGGAACGGGGGGGGTGGGCGGCGCCGGCGAGCCACGGGAGGAACCCGTCGAGGAAGCGCTCCGTCGCCGGCATGAAGTACGAGCCGTAGTGGGACATCGGGTCGAGGGACGTCACGACCAGGGTGCCAGGCGTGCTCACCTCGTCGACGTAGAGCACGGCCGCTCCGTCGTCGGCGGAGATGAGGACCTCGGCACCGGGAGGCGGGTGGAAGACGCCGTGCTGGTGCCAGGTGGCGTCGTCGAGGCTGAGGTGGCTCCACAGCTCGTGGCCGGGGTGATGGGCCCGCAGGCCGCTGGTGGCGCGCGGTTCCAGCCACCACCAGTAGTTCGTGGGCCGGTGCTCCCAGTCGACGCCGGGGAGCCAGCCCCGGGGCCGGTGGGCGTAGGGGGTCTGGTCGCCGAACAGCACGACGGTGCCGCCCCGGTCGAGGACCTCGCGCAGGCGGGGACGGATCGCCTCCTGCAGCCCGGCGTGGAGCCGCTCGGGGACGATGACGCCGTCGTACCGGGAGAGATCGGCCCTGGGCAGGTCCGGGAGGTAGACGGAGCCGGCCAGCCACCGGGCGTACTTGGGCTCGTGCAATGCCCGGTGGTGGGCGGAGGACCCGCCGTAGACGGCAACGAGCCTCTTCAGGCTCCGCACGACCGGCTCCCTTCGGCGGCGGCCCAGTCGAGGAGCTGGGGAACGAGGCGCGCTGCGGTGGAATCGGCGTCGGCGAAGCCGAACAGGTCGCCGGCGTGGGTGAACACCGTCCCCGCCGTGGTGCGCCGGTCGATCCACGTCGTCGGCTGCCCCCCGGCCAGGGTGGCCAGGACCTCTGCGCCGGCAGGTGGGGGATGGTGGCCCCGGGCGAAGAAGCCGGCCACACCCCGCCGGAAGGTGAGGTCGTGGGCGTCGAGGCCGGCGAAGATGGTTCCGGGCTCGACGATGTGGATGGCGTAGTCGCGAAACGACGTGATCGGCGCGGGGACGAAGGTCTCGCAGCCCGGCAGCCAGTGACGCAGGAGGTGGCCGCAGAAGATCACGACCTTGCGCTGGTCGAGAAAGGAGGCGATCACCTCACGTCGGGCCCACAGCAGCTCCTGGTCGGCCATGCCGGCGACGACCAGGCCGACGTAGGGCGTGAGGTCGGCGGAGGCCAGGTCGTACAGGTCGATCACGTCGACCCGGTCCCGCACCGCCTGGTCCTCGTGGATGGGCCGGACGCTCGTGCGGGCATCGAGGAGCAGGAGGGGTCTCATGCCGGCACCGCCGCCTGCAACCGGCGCGCGGCGTCGACGAGGGCGGCTGTGGCCGGATGGCGGGGACGGGTGACCACCGACTCCGTCGGGCCCTCCTCGACCACGGCGCCCCGCGACATGACGACCAGCCGATCGCAGAAATGGTCGGCCACGGCCAGGTCATGGGTGATGAAGAGGTAGGCCGTGGCGAGGCGGGCCTGCAGCTCGGCCATGAGCTCGAGGAGCTCGGCCCGGGCCCGTGGGTCGAGCATGGCGGTGGGCTCGTCGGCGATGACCAGCCGCGGTCGCAGGACGAGGGCCCGGGCCAGGGCGACGCGCTGGCGCTCGCCGCCCGACAGCTCGTGGGGCCACCGGGTGAGGTACCGGGCCGGCGCGAGCTGGACGGCGGCGAGGGCCTCGGCCACCAGGTCGGTCCGGGTGGCACGGTCGCAGGCGCCGTGGATCACCAGCGGCTCGGCCACCAGATCGGCCACCCGGAGGTGCCCGGCCAGGGAGGTGTAGGGGTCCTGGAACACGAGGTGGAGGCGGCGGCGGACGGCGCGCCGCTCGGCGTCGCCCAGTGTGGCCAGGTCGGTGCCCTCGAAGACGATAGCGCCGGCGTCGGGGGTGAGCAGGCCGGCCACGAGCCGGGCGACGGTGCTCTTGCCGGCGCCGCTGGGGCCGACGACCCCGACGGTCTCGCTGCTGCCCACCTCCAGGCTCACGTCGTCGACGGCGATCAGCCCGCCCCCGCGGAACGACTTGGTGACCGATCGCAGCTCGAGCAGGGCAGCAGAGGTCATGGGACCCGCTCGGGGACCGCCGGGGACGGGGGCCGCAGCCGGGGGATGGCGTCGATCAGCGCCTTGGTGTGAGGGTGGGAGGGCAGCGACGAGACCCGCTCGCCCGTGCCCTCCTCGACGACGCGGCCGTCCTCGAGGACGATGACGCGGGTCGCCAGGCCCAGCACCGCCGGCAGATCGTGGGAGACGACGAGCATGGCCATGCCGAGGCGGGCCTGGAGTGAGGCCAGGAGGCGCAGCACGTCGGCGGCGGTGACGAGGTCGAGCCCGGTGGTGGGTTCGTCGGCGATGAGCACGGCCGGTTCGTTGGCCAGGGCCATGGCGATGACGATGCGCTGGCGCATGCCCCCGGAGAACTGGTGGGGGTGGTCACCCGCCCGGGCGGGGTCGATCCCGACCATGGCCAGCAGCTGCGCCGCCCGGGCCCTTCCCTGCGCCCGGCTGAGCGGTTGGTGGGCCCGGATGGCCTCGACCACCTGGTCGCCGACGGACAGGACCGGGTTGAGGGCGGCCATGGCCTCCTGGGGCACCAGGGCGACCCTCGTCCCCCGCCGCCGGCGCAGCTCGTCGGGGGACAGGGCTCCCAACTCCTCACCGTCGAGGAAGACGCCCCCGTGGGTCACCACGGCCGGTGCCCGCAGCAGGCCGGCGGCAGCGGTCACCACCGTGCTCTTGCCGCTCCCCGACTCGCCGATGAGCCCGACCACCTCGCCGGCGGCGACGGTGAGCGAGACACCGTCGAGGGCCAGCACCGCTCCGGAGGGCGTGTCGTAGCGGACGCCGAGGTCGACGATCTCGAGCACGGGCACGGGCGCGCTTTCGCCCGCGGCCGCGGAGCCGGCGGGCACGCTCTGGCGCTGCCACACCGGCGCCGGCCGGCGCCGCAGCCGAGGGCGCGACATCTCCTCGATGCCGTACCCGACCAGGGAGAAGCCGAGCACGGCGAGGGCGATGCATGCGCCGGGCGGTACCACCCACCACAGCCACGCGTCGGTGAGGAAGGCGCTGCGCTCGAAGGCGAACGACAACGTCGTGCCCCAGCTCCTGGTGGTGCGGTCTCCGAGGCCGAGGAAGCTGAGGCTGGCCTCGAGGAGGATGGCCACCTTGGCGGCCAGGACGAACTGGGGCACCACGAGGGGCGTCACGTCGACCAGCACGTGGCGCCAGAGCACATGGGAGGTCGTCGCCCCCATGGCCCGCGCCGCCGACACGTGGTCGAGCTCCCGCACGGCCAGCACCTGGGACCGCAGGGAACGTGCCGTCCCCGCCCACGTCACCGCGGCGATGAGCAGGACCAGGGTGGCCAGGCCGGGCCCGAGGACGACGCCGATGACGATGGCCAAGGGCAGGAAGGGCAGCGACAGCACCACGTCCACGATGCGCATCAGCACGGTGTCCACCCAGCCTCGGGCGTACCCCGCCGTCAGCCCGATGGCGGTGCCGATCGCCGTGGACGCAGCGGCGGCGGCGAGGCCGACGGCGAGCGACGCCCGGGCACCGAAGACGAGCTCGCTGAGCAGGTCCTGCCCGACGTCGTTGGTGCCGAGGAGGTGGGTCGTGCTCGGCGGCGAGAACGGTGCGCCGACCCGTGCTCCGGGGTCGAAGGGAGCGAGGACGGGCGCGGCGGCGGCGATGGCGGCCAGGACGCCGAGCACGGCGACGCCGGTGGCCCCGGTCCGGCCGAGGTGGAGGCGCCGGTGTGCGCCACGAGCTCCCGCCTTCATGCCGGCTTCACCATCGGAGCCCGGCGGACCCGGGGGTCGAGCCAGGGGTAGGCCAGGTCGGCGACCACGTTGGCGGCGATGACCGTCACCGTCACCAGCAGGAAGGCGCCCTGGAGCAGTGCGTAGTCCCGGGCCTGGACGGCCTCGAAGGCCACTCGCCCGAGGCCTGGGTAGGAGAACACCGTCTCCACCACGACGGCGCCGGACAGCAGCGTCCCGAGGGTCAAGGTGAGGTGGGTGAACAGCGGGAGCAGGGCGTTGCGGAGGGCGTGGCGGTAGACGATGCGACGGGGCGACAGGCCGGCGGCCTCGGCCAGCCCGACATAGGGCGCCTCCAGGGCTGACACCATGGCCGCCCGGGCCAGGAGGAACGTGCTGCCCACGGTGGCCAGGACGAGGGTGGCCACGGGCAGGACGAGCCGGCGCCCCACCTCGGAGAGCCAGGCCAGGCTGGGCGGCGCGGCATCGAGGGGGACGGCGCCGAACGACGGCAGCCAGCCGAGCTGGACGGCGAACACGGCCAGGAGCACCATGCCGATCCAGAAGCCCGGCATGGCGTCGAGGGCCATGAGGCCGCTCACGGCGACGACGTCGCTTCGTCGACCCCGCCGGCGGGCGGCGGAGGCCCCGGCCGCCACGCCGATGGCGAAGGCGATCACGGTGGCCAGCCCTACCAGGGCCAGCGTCCACGGCAGCCGGTCGGCGAGCACGCTGGCGACCGGGCGGCTGTAGCGCACCGAGGTCCCGAGGTCCCCCCGGGCCAGCCGGGCCCAGGAGCGACCGTACTGCTCGGCCAGCGAGCCGTCGAGGTCGTAGTCGGCCCGGAGCCGGGCCCGCTCCTCGGCGTTGAGGGCGTTGGCGTCGCCGGTGAAGACGTCGACGGGATCGCCGGGCGCGAGGTGAGGCAGGAGGAAGTTGAGGCTGATGGCGGCCCACAGGACCAGCGCGTACTGCGCCACCCTCGCCGCCCGTCGCCATCGCTTCACCGGCGCGGCCCGAACTCCTGGCTCAGGGCGTCGACCCTTCGGGCCACCTCGCGGGGAAGGAACGACCACTTGTGGACGATGCCGAAGCCGGGCGACTCGGCCCAGCCCGAGAAGGACGCGGGCCGGAACGCGTAGTGCTCCTCGGGGTAGTAGAGCGGGACGGACGTGGGCTGGCGGTTGAACAGCTCCTGCATCTCGAACATCACTGCGGTGCGCTCGGGGACCGTCGTGGTGGCCTTCCACCGCTCGAACAGCACGTCCCACTCGGGGTAGGCGACCTTCGGGGCCTGCCAGAGGTACCCCGAGCGGTGGGACATGACGAACTGCGTGGGGTCGGCCACGCCGTGGGCGCCGATCTCGCTGACGGTCAGGTCGAAGTCGCGGGACGTGGCGAGGGCCTTCAGGGCGGCGGCGTCGATGACCTGCACGGTGGCGGCGATGCCCACCTCCTTCAGGTGCCCGGCCACCAGCTCGGCTGCCCGCACGTGGGTCGGCTCGTCGCCGTTGGCCTTGATGCTCAGGGCCAACGGCTCGCCCGACGGCCGCTCCCGCACGCCGTCGCCGTCGCGATCGGTGAAGTCGAGGCCGTCGAGGATGCGGCGCGCCTCGCGCCCGTCGGTGGGCGTCGAGAGCCGCGGGTTGGTCCACGGTGAACCGGGATGCGGGTAGCCCTTGTCGGCGGGTCGGCCCTGGCCGAGGCCCACGGTGCGCAGGAGGTCGGCTCGGTCGACGGCGCGGGAGACGGCCCGGCGGAAGTCGGGAACGTCGAAGGGGGCCCGGAGGAAGTTCATCCGCAGCTCGGGGAACTTGAGCGGCGTGGTGGTGACCTCCTGCAGGCCCGGCTGGCGGCGGAACTGCTGGACCAGCTCGGGGGGCACCGAGCGGGTGGTGGCGTCGACCTCGCCGGTCCGCAGCGCGGTGAAGGTGGCGTTGACGTCGGGGATGATGGGCATGACGATCTCGCCCACGAGCGGCGCGCCGGCGAAGTAGGCGCGGTTGGCGGTGAAGCGGTAGCCCGAGGTCGGGCTGTAGGAGGTGAGGCGGTAGGGGCCGGTGCCGATGGGCAGGCCGGTGAGCTCGGCGGGCTTGGCCACGCCCTCGAAGAGGTGGCGGGGGAGGATGGGGAGGTAGGACAGGGTGATGGGGCCGAGATCGGGGCAGGCGAAGGCACACGTCAGGCGCACGGTGCCGGCGTCGAGCGTCTCCGCCCGCTCGATGGTGGGCACGTCGTTGACGTGATGCGTCCAGCTGCCGACGGGCGGCGCCGTCTTGAAGTACTGGAAGGTGAAGGCGACGTCGCCGGCGGTGAAGGGACGGCCGTCCTGCCAGGCGACGCCCTGGCGGACGCGGGCCTCCCACGTGCGGGCGTCCACCTGGCGGACCTCCTCGGCCAGCCAGGGCTTGCCCTTGCCCACGTACGGGCTGGGGGAGAGCAGCGTGTCGTAGACCAGCTCCAGCAGTCGGGGGTCGGCGTCGACGAAGACGTTCAGCGGCCCCCGGTCCTGGTCGACGGCGATGGTGAGGCGCTCGACGGATCTCGGTGCGCTCGCCGGGCGCTGGTCGTCGCTCGACGGGCTGGGCGAGCAGGCCGCCCCGGCCAGCGCCGAGGCCACCGACACCACCGCCGCCGTCCGTGCCGCCCTCCGTACCATCTTGACGAGCCTCACCATGTCTCTCCTCGTACAGGGCCGTTCTCGGCCGGCTTGACGAGGTTAGGCTAGACTAAGAATAGATATTTGGCAACCCTCACATCACTGAGAAGGGCCGCCGAAGGTCTACAGCGTGAACCGCTCCACCGAGGTGGTGTGACGGGCGAGGACGTCGAGCTGCAAGGTCACGCCGAGGCCCGGTGCCGTGGGGACGCGGAGGCGACCGTCCACCAGGCTGAAGGGCTGGGTGAGGTCGGTGGCGAAGTACCGGTCGGACGCCGACAGGTCGCCCGGCAACGTGAAGTTGGGTAGCGCGGCGAGGGCCACGTTGGCGGCCCGGCCGATGCCGGTGTCGAGCATGCCGCCGCAGCAGACGGGCACGCCGGCGTCCTGGCACACGTCGTGGACCCGCCGGGCCTCGACGAGACCGCCCACCCGTGGCGCCTTCACGTTCACGACGGCGGTGGCGCCCACGGCGATGGCGTCGGCGGCCACGGCGGCGGAGGTGATCGACTCGTCGAGGCAGATGGGCGTGCGCAGCCGTCGCGCCAGCTCGGCGTGGGCCAGCAGCGCGTCGGCGGCCAGCGGCTGCTCGATGCAGGCGAGGTCGAAGGGGTCGAGAGCGGCCAGGCGCTCGGCGTCGCTCAGCCGGTAGGACCGGTTGGCGTCGACGAGCAGGATCAGGTCGTCGCCGAACCGGCGGCGCACCTCGGCCACGGGCTCCACGTCCCAACCCGGCCCGATCTTCAGCTTGACCCGGCGGTAGCCGTCCGCGACGTACCGGCCGACGGCCTCGAGCAGCTCGGGCAGCGAGCCCATGATCCCGACCGCGACCCCCGCCTCGACGGCGGTTCGCGTGGCACCCAGATAGGCGGCCAGCGCAAGCCCTCCGGCCCGGAGCTCGGCGTCCAGCAGCGCCATCTCGAGGCCGGCCTTGGCCATGCGATGGCCCTGTACGCCGCCCAGCGCCGCGGCCAGGTCCTCGGCCCTGAGGCTGCGCGCCGCCAGCAACCGGGGCACGAGGTGGCGGCGCATGACGTCGTGGGCGCCGTCGACGTACTCAGAGCTGTAGACGGGCTGCGCCGGCGCCGCGCATTCCCCCCACCCCTCTGCGTCAGTGGTGAAGACGCGCACCACGAGGACGTCTCGCTCGCTGTCTTCGCTCTGCGAGGTGCGCAACGGCGTCACCAGCGGCAGGGTGACCCGGCGCAGCTCGACGCCGGTGAGCGTGACGGGCATGGTCGACGGGCCCGACGATCGGCCCGTGGGTGGTTGGTTCAGCGGGCTTGCCGTGTGGCGGCGCGGAGCACGGCCCGGCCGGCACCACCGAGCGCCAACAGGAGCGCGCCGGGGACGGCCAGTGGTTGCGAACCGGTGTCGGCGAGGGGCGTCGCCCCCGAGGCGACCTCCCCGTTGCCGCTGGTCGTGAGCCCGCTGCCGCCGCCAGCACCGCCGGCCTGACGGCGCGCCGCCGAGGGAGTCGAAGCGCCCTCCGTGGTGGTCCCCGCCGGGGCCCCGGCCAGGGGCGGGGCCGGCTGAGCCCCCTCACTCCCATCCGGAAGGGCAGTGGTGGGCGCCGCCGGCGCCGGGGTGGCAGGGGGGGCGACGGTCGAGCCGGCCGCCCGCTCCTGCTCTCGCCCGGCGGCCACGTCGCCGTCGCCGTCGTCGTCGTGCACCGCGGCGCCGGCAACGCCGGCCACGAGCAGGGCAGCGGCAGTGGCGAGCAGCAGGCGCTGGAGGATCGAGGCCGTCACGGGCACCACCTCTTCAGGGGGCGCATCGCTGCACCCGGGTACAGCAGCGAGGGTAGTGGCGCGGTTCGCCGTGGTCGCGGATGCCGCGATTGCATGGCGGTGCCTGGGCCCGGGTAGGGGAACGCCATGGCGACAGGCGACTTTTCCGGAGAGCTGGCCCCCGACCTCGTGGACGAGGAGGTGCTGTCCGCCTTGGACCTCGACGAGGAGCCGCTGGGCGGTCCCCGCCCGCCCCAGCTCTATGAACTCGACGATCCCTTCGGGCCCGACAACGAGCCGACGATGGTGGGCGAGACGAGCGTCGAGGGCGGCGCCGGCTTTTCCGCCGAAGAGGCGGCGATGCGCATCGAGGAGGAGCCGCCGGGCATGAACTACGACGAGGACCCCGGCTACCTGGAGTGAGGTGGCGAAAGCCAGGGCCCGCTCGATCGGGGCAGCCGCGAAGCGGGGTCACCTGAGGGCCACCACGGAGCGAGTGGCGGTGTAGGCCGCCACGGCGAGGAGGAGGGCGGCGAAGCACCGCAGCAGGGTGCGCGCCGGGAGCCGGTCCGCCGCCCGGCTGCCGGTGATGGCCCCGGAGAGTGCGGCGATGGTGAAGAGCACGGTGATCCGCCACTCGACCGTGGCCGTTCCCAGTCGGGCGACAAGGGCGACGGCGGCGTTGATGGCGATGATCAGCAGCGATGTACCGATGGCCTCGGGCACGGCGATCCCGAGGAGCAGCGTCAGGGCGGGCACGATGAGGAAGCCGCCGCCCACGCCGAACAACCCGGTGAGGAAGCCGACGGCGCTGCCTGCCGCGACCAACTTGGCGAACGTGGTGGCGTCGATGTAGAGGCCGGGAACGACGGCAACCGATGCCGACCTGCCGTCGGCGGACACCGCAGCGTCGCTCTCGCCGGCCGGGGTACAACTGGGACAGCCGGTGAGCATCCGCCAGGCGGCCACGACGGTGAGACCGGCGAAGGCGAGCAGCAGCACGTCTGGGTCGAGGCGGCGGTTGAGGGCCGAGCCGCCCACCGAGGCGGCGATGCCGGCCAGCCCGAACCTGAGACCCACGCCGGCCCGCACCCGGCCCGCCCGCCAGTGGTGCACCATGGCGGCGAGGGCGGCGAGGCCGACGACGATCAGCGACGTCGTCGTGGCCGCCCGCGCGCCCTGTCCGGCGGCATACACGAGGATGGGTACGGCCAGGATCGACCCGCCGCCTCCGAGGGCGCCCATGCTGAGGCCGACCAGGAAGCCCAAGGGCGACGCAACCAGGGCTCTCACCGCTGATCGGCGAGGAGCGCTCGGGCTGCCTGGCGCCCCGAGGTGCCGGCAATGCCGCCAGAAGGGTTGGTTCCGGCCCCGGAGATGTACAGCCCCGTCACCGGGGTGCGCCAACCGCCGAGGCGCTTGGTGGGGCGGAATGGGCCGAGCTGGTCCAAGGCGATGTCGAGGTACATCGGGTGGCCCCCGGGCCACCGCTCGACGCGCTCCATCTCGTCGGGCGTCCAGCTGGCCAGCCCTGTGATGGACGCCCGGAAGCCAGGTGCTCGGGCCTCGAGGATGTCCAGGCTGCGCTCGACGAACTCCTCCTTGCGGGCGGCCCAGCCACCCTCCACGCGGGCGGGCGCAGCGGGGCAGGCCAGATAGACGGTGTGATGATGGGCCGGGGCCAGGGTTGCGTCCAGGGCGGAGGGGGTGAAGGCGTACAGGGGCAGTGGATCCGGCAGCCGGCCCGCTTCGGACTGGTGCCACGCGTCGGTGAGATCGCCGAGATGGTCAACGTAGCTCTGCAGCCCGTTCCAATCCGAGGAGCGGCTGCCGGCGTAGGGGGGGAGGCGGTTGGTGGCGACGTGGACCACGGCTTGGACCACGTTGGAGCGGCGGGCGGCGGCCAGGTCGGCGCCGGGCTCCCCGTCGAGCGCCGGGTCGAGCAGCTCGAGCAGCGCCGTCTTCGGGTCGATGGCCGTGACCACGTTGGCCGCGGCGATCCGCTCCCCGCCCTCCAGCACGACCGCCCGTACCCGTCCCGCCGTCGCCTCGATGCGGGCGACCGGGGACGAGCAGCGCAACTCGCCGCCGAGCGAAGCCAGCCGGGCCACCAGAGCGTCGGTGAGGTTCTGGGCCCCTCCCCGGCCGTGCCACTGGCCGAACAGGTGGTAGGCGCCCTGCCAGAAGGCGAAGAGCGCTCCACCGGGCACGGTAGGACCGACCCCGGCATGGGCGGCGAAGGCGGCCACCGGTCCTCGGGTCAGGTCCGAGGGCAGCCACCTCCGCAACAACGCGTCGTAGGGGCTGATGGTGTCGCGGGCGGTGGTGAGGGGCTGGCGGCGAAAGGCCCGGGCCAGGTTGACGGCCTGGCGGGGAAGGACGCTGAGCGAGCTGTCGCCGCGGATGGCCGGCAGCACCGTGCGCACCATGGGAAGGCTCTTGTCCACGAACCGCCGGTAGGCGTGCGCCTCGTGCGGTGACTCCTCGGCGATCGACTCCACCGTCGCCTCGATCGACCGGAAGAACCGCACGCGCCGGCCGTCCTGGTGGATGGCGATGGAGAAGGGGTCCATCTCGATGTAGTCGAGGCCGGCGCCGGCCAGGTCCAGCTCGGCCGGGATGTCGGTCATGTTGATGATGTTGTGAGCGACCGAGTGCAGGTCGAACCGGTAGCCCGGCACCGTCTCCTCGGTCCGGGAGCCGCCGCCCGGTCGGTCGAGCTGCTCGACGACCACCACCTCGCGACCCGCCTGGGCGAGGTAACAGGCGGCCACGAGCCCGTTGTGCCCCGCTCCCACCACGACGTCGACGCCGGCGTCGTGCATCTCGCTACACGCCCCTTCGGACCAGGGAGCGCAGGCCGTCCACGAGCCGCACGGCGACGGCGCTGAGGAGCAGGCCGCCGGCGATGGACAAGCTCTCGATCGAGATGTGGAGATGGTCGAGGAGCGTCACCCGCGGCGCTCTCTACGACGAGCGCCTGCTGGCAGGATCAATGAGCAACGCGGCGACGAGCTTCGGGCCGCTTCAGTTCGGACAGTGGCCGGTGGCGAGGTGCACAACTCCTCTGGGGCAAGCCGCCTCTTACTGGTGACTGCGCTGCTCGGCCTCTCGCGCCTCGGCCTCACCTCGGGCTGCGTCTGCTCTCGCCTCCTGCTCGGCCACCTCGCGCTGCGCATCGGCCTTTGCCTGCTGCGCGTCGCCTTCACGCTCGAGGTCCTGGTCGCCGACGAGCGCGCCGGCGGCTTCCTTCACCCTTCCCTTGATCTCCTCGATGGCGCCCTTGGCGCCGGCTTCCGGGCCGGTGTCTTTTTCCACGGTCGGTTCCTTTCGTCGGTTCGTCTCTCGCTTGTACCCGCTGGTGCCGTCGGCCATGACGGCAGGGGTGGTCGCGGGCCGGGGGGAGCTGGTCGGGGAGTACCTACCCCGCTCGCCCGCAGGTCGCTCGAAAGCCGCGTAGTGTGAGAGCGTGAACTGCCCGGTTGACGGCGAGACTCTTCAGATGAGCGAGCGGCAGGGCGTCGAGGTCGACTACTGCCCGCGCTGCCGTGGCGTGTGGCTCGACAGGGGCGAGCTCGACAAGGTCATCGATCGCGCTTCCGAGGAGCTGGCCGGCGCTACTGCGCGCCGCGACGACAAGGACTATTCGGACGACGACCGTTACCGCCGGGACGAGCGCGACGACCGCTACCAGCGCGACGACCGCCACGACCGGAGGCCGCACAAGCGGAAGCGGTCGTTCCTGGGCGAGATGTTCGAGTTCGGCGACTGACGCCGGGCAGGCGAGGAGCGTCCAAGGGCGAAGGACCCGCATCACCGGGCATCCCGCGCCAGGTCGGCAACGAGGACGGAGGCGGAGATGGCGTGGGGACGGTTGGTCTTCTGTCCAGGCGGGACGGAGGAGCAGTACGGGGCTGTGATCGAAGAGATCGGTGACGCCCATGTCGATGCACCGGGCCGGACGTACTTCGCGGCGGGCCCTCGGATGGCGGCGGCGGTGCGAGCGGGCTCGCAGGTGTAGGACCGGACTTGGCCTCACTCCTCGAGCAAAGTGCGGCGGAACCGCTCGACCGTGTCGTTGGCCTGGCGCACGGCGGCAACCGCTGAGATGCCCACCACGGAACGGTTGAGTCGCAGCGCCCCGGTGGAGCCGGCGAAGACGGCGTCGCCGAAGGCGAACACCCCCCCGTCGGCGCCCACCAGCCAGTAGCCCCTGCCGCTGGGGGTGGCGGCCATGCCCACGATGGGCTGGTTGAGCCGCAGCGCCCCGGTGGAGCCGGCGAAGACGGCGTCGCCGAAGGCGAACACTCCTCCGTCCGCCGCGACCAGCCAGTAGCCCCTACCGCTGGGGGTGGCCGCCGTCCCCACGACGGGCCGATTGAGGCGGATGCCGCCGGTGGAGCCACGGAAGACCGCGTCGCCGAAGGCGAACACCCCCCCGTCGGCGCCCACCAGCCAGTAGCCCCTGCCGCTGGGGGTGGCGGCCATGCCCACGATGGGCTGGTTGAGCCGCAGCGCCCCGGTGGAGCCGGCGAAGACGGCGTCGCCGAAGGCGAACACCCCCCCGTCGGCGCCCACCAGCCGGTAGCCGCCCCCGAGCCCTCGGAAGGGTGCGGGCGGGGTCGGGGTCGGGGTGAACAGCGTCGGGGTCGGGGTGAACAGCTCGGTGGAGGCGATCGGGTCGGCGCCGGAGGTGCCGGCGCTGCCGCCCACCACCAGGACCTTGCCGCAGTTCGCCCCGCACGTCGACAACGGGCCCTGCAGCAGCGTCGCCGTGTGGCGCCGCCGCGGCGTCGCCAGCGAAGCCGTGTAGCTCCACGTCTCCGTGTCGGGCTCGTACAGCTCGGCCGAGGCGAGTGAGGATCCCCCTCCGAACGCCGCTCCCCCGGCCACGACCACCTTGCCGTCGGGGAGCAGGGTGGCGGTGTGCTCGGCGTGCCCGGCCACCAGGGAGTCCTTCGGCTCCCAGGCACCGCCGCGGTGGTCGAAGAGCTCGGTCGAGGCGGTGGGGCACAGGCAGTTGGAGGCGTGCCCGCCGGCGACCAGCACCCGGCCGTCGGGGAGCGGGGTGGCTGTCTGGGCCAGGCGGAGGATGGGGGAGGCCTCGGTGAAGGCCCACGTCCCCGCCCGGGGATCGAACACCTCGGGGGGGGCGATGTTGCGCTCGGGCCCCTCGTCGAAGGAGAAGCCCTTGTACCCGCCTACCACGAGCACCCTGCCGTCTTCCAGCACCGTGGCGGTGTGGTGGGCCCGCACCGTGTTCAGTGGCGCCGCCGGGCTCCACGTGCCCGCCTGGGCGCTGTACAGCTCGGCCGAGCCGAGCGAGCGCCCCGTGGTGTTCAGGGATTCCTGGTCCTCACCGCCTGCCACCAGCACGGTGCCGTTGCCCAAGAGCGTGGCGGTGTGCCCCGAGCGGGCGGCGGCGAGGGGCCCGGTGGCCGTCCACCTATCGAGTTCGGGTTCCCAGATCTCGGCGCTGGCCAGTGCGGTCCCGCCCGTGGTGGACCCGCCCACCACCAGCACCCTGTCGTCGGGCAGCAGCGTGGCGGTGTGGTGCGAGCGGGCCACGTTGAGCGGGCGCGCCGCCAGCCAGGTGCCGCCGGCGGGGTCGTAGAGCTCGACGGAGCCCAGCACTGTCTGGCCAGCCTCGCCGCCCAGCCCCCCGGCCACCAGCACCCGCCCGTCGCGCAGCAGCGTCGCCGTGTGCGACGAGCGGGCCTCGCCCAGGGCCGCGCCTGGCCCCCACGTCCCCCC
>PJQG01000037.1:0-13560 GCA_002861595.1 Actinomycetota bacterium | reverse complement strand
CGCCGGCAGAGCGCCGAAGCGAACGGCCGTGGCTCCGCTGAATGCCTCGCCCTCGAGGGTCACGGGCGTGGCCGTGCCGACAGGAGCGGTGTCGGGGTCGACGCCGAGGATCTCCGGCGGCGGCGGCGGGGGAGGAGGGGGCGGCGGGGGAGGCGCCGGGAGCGCGGGCTCGAACAACTCCGAGCTGTTCAGGAAGACGAGGGCGCCCTTCTCGTCGGTGCCCAGGCCGCCGGCGACCAGGACCTTGCCGTCGGCGAGCACCGCGGCGGCGTGCAGCTCTCGCCCGCCTCCCAGCTCCCCGGTCCGGCTCCAGGTCCGCGCCGTGGGCGAAGGGTCGTAGATCTCCGCCGAGGCGAGGCCGCCGGTTCCCCCGGCCACCAGCACCTTGCCGTCGGGGAGCCGGCTTGCGGTGTGGTCTCCCCGGTCGGTGAGCAGCGGTCCGGTGGTGGCCCAGGTGTCGGCGACAGGGTCGTAGACCTCGGCCGAGAGCTCCGGGTCGCCGCTGCTGTTGCCCCCCGACACCACGACGGTGCTGTCGTCGAGCAGGGTGGCCTGGTGGCCGAAGCGGGGCGTGGCCAGCCTCGTCGCCGTCGCCCGCCACATCCCGGTGGCGGGGTCGAACAGCTCGGCGGTGTCCAGGTGGCCCTCGGAGCCATCGTCGAGGAGGCCGACGCCGCCGGTGACGAGGACCCGGCCGTCGTCGAGCAGGGTGGCGGTGTGGCCCAGGCGCTCCGCCCCCATGGCCGTGGTCGAAGCGAACTTCCCCGTGGCGGGGTCGTAGAGCTCGACGGACGCGGTAAGCCCGTCTGCCGTGCTGCCGCCCGCCAGCAGCACCTTCCCGCAGTTGTCCCCGCACAGCGAGGCGGGCCCGGCAGGAAGCAGGGTCGCACTGTGGCGCTCGCGCCCGGTGACCATGCTTGCGGCCGTGTTGCCCCAGGACCCTGCGGCGGGGTCGTACGCCTCGGCGGTGCCCAGCGGGGGCCCGGGCTCGTCGTTGGTGCCCCCGGCCACCAGCACCTTGGCGTCGGGGAGCAGGGTGGCGGTGTGCCCGGACCGTGGCGTGACCAACGATCCGGTCAAGCTCCAGGTGCCCGTCGCGGGGTCGTAGAGCTCGGCGGAGCCGAGCGAGGCGAAGCCGGCACCGACGCCGCCGGCCACCAGGACCTTGCCGCACCTCTCCCCGCAGATCTCCGGTGGGCCGTCGGGAAGCACGGTGGCGGTGTGGCCGTACCGGGCGGCTCGAAGCTCCCCCGTCGCCGTCCACGCTCCAACGGCGGCCGCCACCGGGGACGCGGTGACTGTGGGCAGGGCCAGTCCCATGGTCAGGGACGTGAGCACGCCCACGAGCAGGCCCCGTCCCGCCCCCGGGACGCGCTCGGCCCTGGCCCCCCTCACCGGTCGCACCCCGGCCACCCTTCGGTCATGCTGGCGCTTCTCCCACCCCTACTCCCTCGTCAGAGCGCTCGCCGCTCCCGGAACTGACGTAGCTGTCCTTGCTACATAGGGGCGACGGGCCATCGTGGCGCGCCGGAAACGGGAATGCAACTGCTTGGCGTGGGCGCTCCTCGACGACGATGTTGTGCTATCGGTGCTGTTGTCGGCGCTCGCTCGGTCGGCTGTCGTCAGCTCGTGCCACCGGGCCGGCGCCATAGCAGTCCTCGGGAGCGGGTGAAGTCCGCGCCGAGGGAGACCAGGTCGAAGCCCTGCCCGAGGGCGAGGGGCAGAGAGGTCGGCTACCGGCGGCAGGTGAACGCAGGCGTCGCCCTCGGGGCACGAACTTCTCGAAGAGCTCGAGCGGTTAGTCTCCAGGTGAGGGCGCCGGGGACCGACCAGTCGCCTTGCCGGCGGCCGCCGTCTCCGGGGTGAAGGGCCGAGACGCCTCCCAGCGGTGTTCGAAGGCGTCTGACTGCACGGCGCCGAAGGCGGCGTTCTCGACGTGGAGTGTGGTCGGGTACACGGCGTCGATCGAGGTGGCGGCGGTGATGACCACGAGAACGACCCGCCGGTCGACGATGGTGAGCTTCATGGGCAGGTCCTCGGCCAGGCGGGCCTGCACCCCGGCCTGGTGGTACGCCTCCATCTCCGTGCGGAAGCCGGTGCCGGCAGGGTCGTGCCACTCCAAGCTCCGGTAGATCACCCGTGCCCGGATGCCCCGCGCCAGGGTTTCGAGAACGACCGGATTGGGCGTGCCCAGCTTCCAGGAGAAGGGCCCACGGGTGAACATCATCAGCTCCGATTCGGCCTCCCGGAGCATCTGCTCGTAGACCCGCTTGACCTGGGCCACGCCGTGGAGGAGATGGACGTAGGGCAGGGTGACCGAGGGGCCCTCGGGGAGGGCCTCAGCCAGCGTCTCCTGGACCCGGGCGCTGCGGGCCCGGTGCTGGCGCAGGCGCTCCTCGAAGGCGGCCTCGAGGCGGTCGAAGACGATCTGGCGGCCCGGGGAGGCCCACACCGCGATCCCCTCGCCCGGCACCCGCTCGGCCAGCTGCTTGGCGTGCAGGTCTTCGAGCACCTGGTAGGTGCTGGTGCGGGGCACGCGCGACAGCCGGGCGATCTGGAGGGTGGTGGCCGAGCCCACCTGGAGCAGTGCCAGCAGGACGGCGGCCTCATAGGAGCTCAGCCCCAGCTCTTCGATCTCGCGCCGCAGCCCCTCGGCGACCGGGCCCGCGAGCAGCTTCTCGGGCTCGCCGCCCGTCGCCGGTTCACCTCGCCGGCGGGCCCCACCCGGCGCCCGGTCCGCAGTCGTAGCGGTCGTCCTCCTGTTCGTCCAGTGCCCCGACTGTAACTGTGCGTCCCAGGAGAGGGCCAGATGCTCCTGGGTCTGACCTTTCCCTGTCGAAATCGTCGGCTGCTGTGGGAGGCGCGGTTGGGTTGACACCCTGCCCGCCGCTTCGCGGCGGCATCAAGCCCCTTGAGGATCTCGAGATCGAGCGGGAGCACGCCCTGCTCGCTCTTGCACGGGGCGGATGAGCTGCGTACGAAAGGGCACTGCGACAACGCGGTCTCTTTCCCCTCATCGAAGGCCGCGGGCCTCTCTGGTGAGGACAGAGGCGCGGACGAGTGAACACACCGGCAGTCGGTCCGACGCCGCCTCACCTTCAGACGTCGTCCAATTCCGCAATACTCCGACTAGGTGTTTGGTGTCACGTACTAATGGCGCCCTACGGAAAAAAAGTTTGAGAAACCTATTGCTAAGACGCGCCGGTTATGGGAGGATGAGTCGTGCTGGGCTACGACACCGCCCCGCAGACATGATGCGAACCCGGAGGGGGGCGTGCGGGGGGTGATCCCCTGTTCAACGCGCCTCTGACGCAATCCTACGGAGGGAGAGGGCATGACCGAGCATCGCCGGAAGCAACGCCGCACCAAGCGGGGAGGGCGGACATGAGCGCCCGAAGAAGCGCTGCCACGATCGCGAGCCTTGGCCTGGTGGCCTCGGGCTTCTTCGCCGTGCAGTCGCTCGGGGTGAGCAGCGGGAACAGCGCCCCGCCGCCCCAGAAGCCCGCTCCCCAGGAGGCGTACGGCAACCTGCCGTTGAGCTTCGAGGCTAACCACGGCCAGACCGACCCCCAGGTGAAGTTCCTCACCCGGGGGGCCAACGGCACCTTGTTCCTCACCGCCGACCAGGCGGTGCTGTCGCTCACCAAGCGGGGAAGGGACCTGCCGAGCGGCGAGAAGGCACCGGCGCAGGACGCCGTGGTGCGCATGAAGGTCGTCGGCGCCAACCCCGATCCCCAGGTGAGCGGCGGCCGGGCGCTGCCCGGCAAGGTCAACCACCTTATCGGCTCCGACCCGGCCAAGTGGCAGACCAACGTCCCCACCTACCGCGAGGTCCGCTACAACGGCGTGTACCCCGGCGTCGACCTGCTGTACTACGGCAAGCAGGGCAGCCTGGAGTACGACTTCATCGTCGCCCCCGGCGCTGACCCCAGCGTCATCCGCCTCGACTTCGACGGCGCCCAGGGCATGGGCATCGACAAGCGGGGCGACCTGGTCGTCCAGACCGTGGCCGGCGAGGTGCGCCACCACAAGCCGGTGCTCTACCAGCGGGTGGGCGACAAGAAGGAACCGGTGACCGGCCGCTTCGTGCTCAAGGGCACCGAGGTGCGCTTCGCGGTGGGGGACTACGACCCGACGCTGCCCCTCGTCATCGACCCCATCCTCAGCTACTCCACGTGGCTGGGCGGCGGGGGGGCGGACGTGGGCTTCGGCTTGGCCGTTGCCCCCGACGGCAGCGCCTTCGTGGCCGGCGAAACGGCGTCCACCAACTTTCCCACTAAAGGGTCGGTGAGCTGCGGGACCACGACCTCCTCGTACCAGTGCGACCAGGGCCGGAACGACGCCTTCGTGGCCAAGCTCAACCCGACCGGGAGCGCCCTTGTCTACGCCACTTACCTCGGTGGGAGCAAGGAGGACCTTGCCCATCGCCTCGCCCTGGACGCGGACGGCAACGCTTACCTCGCTGGTGGCACCAACTCGGCGGACGACCCCGGAACTACCGCGGTCGAGGCCGGCTTTCCGACCACGGCGAACGCCTTCGACGGCACCTGTGGCACCGACGGCTACTGCAACGCCTTCCTCTACGACCCGGCCAACTGCACGGTGACCGGCGGCTGCCCCACCACGGCACAGTGGGACATCTTCCTGGCCAAGCTCAACGCAGCGGGCGACTCCTTGCTGTACTCCACGTTCCTCGGAGGCAGCGGCGAGGACCATAACGTCCCCGGCACCGCCCTTCCCGGGCACCTGGGCGTGGCCGTGAGCGGTACCCGCGCCTACATCGGGGCCAACACCGGCTCGAGCGACTACCCCGTGACCGCCGGAGCGGCGCAGTCCACCTGTGGCACCGCCGCCATCGCAGGCTGCGACAACCATCATCTCGATGCGGTGGTCACCGTGCTCGACACGGCCCAGAGCGGCGCGGGATCGCTGGTGTACTCCACGTATCTCGGCGGGAGCGGCAACGAGGACGTCAAGTCCATCGCCGTCGACAGAAGGGGTGACGCCTTCGTCACCGGCATCACCACGGGTTACGACGACGGCGCTGGCGGCCGGACCAACAACTTCCCGACCACCGCCTCGGCCCTGCAGCCCACGTACAAGGGCGGGGTCAGCGACGCCTTCGTCGCCCGGTTGGACCCGACCACCTCCGGTCCCTCCTCGCTCGTCTACTCCACCTACCTCGGTGGAGGGGGCACCGACCAGGGCTGGGGGGTTGCCGTCCACAACAGCCAGGCGCTGGTGACCGGCTTCACCGACTCCGGTGACGACCCGGCCACCCCCGCCGCCGACGGCCCCGCGCCGTACTTCCCCACCACGGCCCTGGCCTACGACACCACGTTCAACGGCCGGGCCACCACCACGCCCAGCGAGGCGGGTAAGGGGTGCACCGTCCAGAACGGCTGCACCATCTTCTTGAACGGCGACGCCTTCGTCACCCGGCTCCTGCCCGAGGGCACCGGGCTCGTGTACTCGACGTTCCTCGGCGGCAGCGACGGCGACACCGGTGGGGCGATCAGCGTCGACCTCGCGGGCACCGTCTACGTCACCGGCTACACCACCTGCCAGAACGACAACGGCGGGGTCAAGCTGCCCGCGGGGGCCACCCCACCGCCGCCCTGCCACGGCAGCTTCCCGACCCAGAACCCCATCCAGGCCGACATGGACGGCAGCTACATCGGCCACGAGCTGCACAACTCGCCCACTGACGTCTTCGTCACCAAGCTGGCGCCAGGGGGCAACAGCCTGTTGTTCTCCACCTACCTGGGTGGCCGGGACTTCGACCGGGGCTTCGCCCTCGCCGTCCGCGACCGCGACGAGCAGGGCAACCCGATCATCCCGGAGATGTACGTCACCGGGCGGATGGCCTCGGGAGCCCGGGCCGACGGCACGGGTGCCTACCCGACCACTCCCGGCTCGTTCAGGCCCACCAAGCCTTCTGGCAACGGCAACCGCGACGTCGCCGTGTCGAAGATCGTCGGACTGTGAGCGAGGGGAGCGATATGGACAACTTCACGAACGCAGCCCGGGCATCTGACCGGGCGGAAAGGACAGACATGGACAACGCCAAGCTGACCCGGCGCTGGCGGCGCAGGCTGCTCGCCGCCGGCGCCGTGGGGAGCGCGGGGCTTCTCCTCGCCGCCACCGCCTGGGCGTGCACGCTGCGCACCGGGACGCTAAAGGCGTGTGACCCGGGTACGGACGACTGCACGAGCATCACCGGCAACGGAGGGCAGTCCGAGACAATCACCGTGTCCGCCACCGGTGATTCGTTGGACGTCACCGCCAAGGACTTCCTCCCCAACGTGTCGTACACGATCACCTGGGCCAAGCCGGGGGCGCCGGGCAACTGCCACCGCGCCAGCACCGACGGCCAGACGTCCACGCTGGCCAGCAACCTGAACGGGCCCAGCTTCAGCGTCACCGTCTCCACGCCGAGCTCGGGCACGGGCACGGCCAGGATGTGCGCTCAGGACTTCAACGCTACCGGCGACGCCACTGACAACCTGGTGGTCACCGGCAACGTCTTGACCATAGGCGTGATCTAGCTCACGCTGAAACTGCCAGCAGCAACCGCGCCGCCAGCCGGCCCTCGGTCCACCGAGGGCCGGCTGGCTCGTCGGCGCGATGCGCAGTGAAGAAAGCAGACGACCAAGCGGCCCGACAAGCGGGACCTACGGTGGGGAGGAACGAAAGAAGTGGGAAGAGCTGACGTGAGGCGACCGAGTGCGCGACGGGTGGCGTTTGCCGCTCTCGCCGCCCTCGTGCTGGCCGTGGTGCCCGCCGATCCCAGCGCGGCCCTCGCCGCCGGCGACCTCGACCCCACCTTCGGGGGGGGCGACGGCATCGCCCTCACCGACGTCCCCCCGCCTGCCGGCTTCAGCCGAGCGTGGGAGGGTGGCCGGTCGGTCCTGGTGCGCCCTGACGGAAAGCTGGTGGTGTTCGGGCAGCTGATCCTCGGCCGCTTAGATGGCACGGAAGACAGAGAGGGGCTTCTGCTCCGCTACCGGCCCGACGGCACCCTCGACGAGAGCTTCGGGCCTGACGACGGCGGCGTGGTGACCTTCGACTGGGACGACGCCGGCGCCGACGGCAGCGCCGACACCGAACAGCACAGGGCAGCCGCCTACTACGACGGGGGCACCCCGGCCGATCCCAGCGACGACCGCATCGTGGTGGTGGGCTACAGTGCGGGGACAAACAGCGCAGAGGAGGTCGCCACGGGCGTGGACTTCCGCCTGTCGATCTTCGACGAGGACGGGAGGCTGCTCCACGACGCCCTGCCCGCCGACTTCAACGCGGGCGCAGACTATGTCCACGGGGTGGCGCTGCAGTGCCTCGAGCGCGACGAGGCCGGCGGGTGCGCCGCGGCCAACACCCGCATCGTGGTGGTCGGTCGCTCCGAGTACCTGGCCGCCTCCACCGACGCCCGGCAGTCCGACTGGGCCATCGCCCGCTACCACCTCGACGCCACCCCCGACACGTGCTTCGGGCCCCCGCCTGATTCCTTGTTGGACATGAGCTTCGTGGTCACCTGCGCCAACGGGGCGGGCACGGGCACGGGGCGGCTGCTCACCGACTTCGGCGAGCGCGACCAGGCCTTCACGCCCGTCATCGACCGGGCCCGGGCCGTCGAGGTCCAGCCTGGACTTCCCGGTGACCCCGACCGCCTCGTCGTTGCCGGGGAGGCCTTCGGCGACGACTGGGCGGTGGCCGCCTACCTCCCCGACGGCAACCTGGACTCCAACTTCGGGCCCAACCACAACGGCAAGCTGGTGTTCTCCTTCACCACCGGCAGCTCTGACTGGGTACTGGGCCTGACCGTGGACGGGCAGGGGCGCGTCCTGGTGGCCGGGTACTCAACGATCAACCCGCCGCCGAATTCGTTCACGTTTGGCCGGGACTTGGCCCTGGCCCGCCTGACCCCCGAAGGCCTCCTCGACCCCGCCTTCCGCGAGCGCGACCCGGCCTTCCCCGACCTCGGTGACGGGCGCGTGTCCCGCGACCTGGGAGAGGTTGCCGACGACATCGTCGGCGACGTGGTGGTGGACGGGCAGGGCCGCCTGGTGCTGGGCGGGAGATCCAGGCGGTTGAACGGGGACGGGACCGATTCGCGTTGGCTCTCCCTCGCCCGCTTCCTGACCGACGGCAGCATGGACACCGGCTTCGGCGGGGGAGACGGCATAGCGCTCACGTCTCACGCGTTCAGTATCTCGGCGAACACCAACGACTTCCCCATGGGCTTCGCCCTCCTGCCCGACGGCGTGCCGGTGCTGACCGGTGGAAACCGCGCGAACCTGGCGAATCCCGCCGGCCCGGTGTTCGTCGCGCGCTTCCTGGCTGAGGGCACCACGGCACCGGAGACCACCATCACCGCCGGCCCGGCCAGCCCCACCAACGACCCCGCCCCCATCTTCTTCTTCTCTGCGGACCAGGCCGCCGCCAGTTTCCAGTGCCAGGTGGACGGGACGGGCTGGGCCACCTGCAAGTCGGGCGAGCCTTTGGGCGCGTTGGCCGACGGCGCCCACACCTTCGAGGTGCGGGCCACCAACCCCTACGGCGACGTCGACCCCACGCCGGCCACCGCCTCGTTCACCGTCGACACCGTCGCCCCCGACACCACGATCACCTCGGGCCCCTCGGGGACCACCACCGACACCACCCCCACCTTCGCCTTCTCCTCCTCCGAGGAGGACTCCAGCTTCGAGTGCAAGGTCGACACCGCGGCCTTCACCCCCTGCACCTCGCCCCACACCACCGCCGCCCTCTCGAGTGGCACCCACACCTTCCAAGTGCAGGCCACCGACGCCGCCGGCAACACCGACGCCAGCCCGGCCAGCCGCACCTTCAGCGTCGACGCGTCGTCGCTGCGCATCTCGGACCGCAAGGCGAAGGAAGGCCACCGCGGCTCGAAGACCTTCAGCTTCACCGTGTCGCTGTCGGTGGCCAGCACCAAGACGGTCACAGTGAGCTACGCCACTGCCGACGGGACGGCGAAGGCCCCCGGGGACTACGCCGCCGTGACCAGCGGCACGCTCACCTTCTCGCCCGGCCAGACGTCGAAGACCATCGCCATCTCGGTCAAGGGGGACCGGAACAAGGAGCCCCACGAGACCTTCTTCGTCAACCTCTCCGCCCCCACCAACGCGACGATCGCCGACGGCCAGGGACAGGGCACCATCCTCAACGACGACTAGGCACCAGAAGGAGTGGAGCTGGGCGCCACGACGTCTAAGAGCTTCGGCCGCCGGTCGTGGCGCTCAGGGGGCCTTCACGCTCGCGCAGGCTTTCGCCTCCCCCTGATGGCGTCGGTGTCCTTGGCGCTCGGCGTCTTGGCGTTCCCGGTGAGCGCGCCCGCTCGGGTGTTCGCTCAGCGCCCAGCATCGCCGCGTCCCGTCTACGGGATCACCGGGGAGGACCCCGTGACGGCCGACAACCGCGGCCGAGCCCTTTCCCATCCGCAGGCGAGCTGTGGTCCCGACAACCCCTGCTACCTGCCCGAGCCCAACCCCGCCCCCGTCGAGGGCCTGCCGGTGGACAGCCACACCGCCGACACCTACGAGCGGCCCACCGCGCCCGGTTCCGCGGCGACCGGGGTGATCAGCGCCGTCGACATCGCATCCGCCCAGGTGGGCGCCGACGAGGATCGGCTGTACTTCCGCATCAATCTGGCCGACGTGGACGAGCGCACGAGGGGGTTGCCCTACGTCTACGGCTTCGAGCTCGACTACGACGACGAGGACGCCGGCGACCTCCTGGTGCGGGTGACGGACCCGGCGGGGAACCTCGGCACCCGCTTCGGAGTGGGCGGGGTGGCGGCGTTCTGGAACGCCAACAGCAACGTGTTCGGGGCGACCGCGCACCTCCCCGACGGACCCGGGGGCACCATCGACGGCTACGAGGTGCTGGCATTCGACCAGGGCGCCAACCACGTGAAGGACAACCCCGGCGGGGACCGGGCCGTGGTCGCCCGCGTCGCCCCCGACCGGGCCGCCTCGGTGGAGCTGGCCGTGGCCCGCCCTTTCCTCGAGGCCGTCACCACCTACGATCCCCGCATCGACCTGGGTGGGCCCTTCACCAAGCTCGCCTTGCGCCCCAACGCTTCGACCCGAATGATCGACCCCGCGGCCTTCACCCTGCACGACCGCTTCGGGCGCCAGGAGTCGGGCTCCCCCTACCCCTTCCTACGGGTGGCGCCCGAGTCCCCCACCTGCCCGGCGAGCGACGCCGGCCTCACCCAGGCGGCCCGGGAGGCGCTCGACTCGGGGACCGACGCCGACACGGGAATCGCCAATCCCTGCTACCCAAACCGGGCCCTGGCCGAGTACGACAACGCCTACTACACGGTGGGCACCACTGATCCCACGCCCACCCCCGGGCCTCCCGGAGGCGACCAGCAGGCGCAACGGACAGGGCGGGGCGGCACTCGCTGGGGACTCGTCCTCGCCGTTGGGGTTGCACTCGCGTCGGCGGTCACCCTCGCGCTCGCCCTGCGACGGCCAGATCGGTCCTAGAGGCCAGGGGACGCCGACGCAAAATGGTGCGACTGTCGGCGGCCCGCCTCTCCTTGACCGTCGTCGCTGCCGCTTGGGTTCTTTCCGGCTGCGCCCGCTCCTCGGGCCCACCGCTCCCTCCCCAGCCCCTCGCCGTCGAGCTGGAGATGCGCCGGTACCGCTTCGCCTACACGCCGCCCCGCGTGCCTGGGCGCGTCGTCTTCAAGATCAGCAACGGAGACACGCTCGTCCATGACCTGGTCCTGCTGTTGATCCCGAAGGACGTGCCGCCCATCGACGTCCAGCTGAGGGGCACCAAACGCGCCTTCGCCCCTATCATCGCCGACCTGCCGCCTCGGTCCCCGGACACCACCACGTCGGTCGCCGTCGACCTTGCCCCCGGTCGCTACGGCCTCGTGTGCTTCGTTCGCGACCCCGATGGCCAGCAGCACGCCCAGAAGGGGATGGCCGCGGAGTTCCGGATCTTCGAGCCATGAGCCATGGCCGCGACGCGGTGTCGGCGAACGATCTCCGGCGGCGGGGGCGGCGGCCCTCCCGGAGGGCTACCGCGGCCGTGTCTCTCGGCCTTCTCCTGGGCACCGGGCTCCCGCTGGAGCACGGTGGCGCCGCCGCTTCCCGCGCAGCTCCCGGCGCTGAGGTCCCCATCACGCCCGTCGACCAACGCCGCAACCTTGCTCACAACTCCCCGATGCTTCTCGCCGACCCCACCGAGGAACGCTTCGTCGTCGCCGCCACCCGCCTCGACAACCCCGACTTCGGCTGCGCCCTCCACGTCTCCGGTGACGGCGGCCGCAGCTGGGTTCCGGCTCAGCCCATCGCCAAGCTGCCCGAGGGAGCGGACAAGTGCTACGCGCCGGAAGTGGCCTTCGACGACGAGGGGACCCTGTACTACCTGTTCGTCGGGCTGGCCGGCGAGGGCAACAGCCCGGCCGGCGCTTACCTGGTCACCTCCTCGGATCGGGCCGTCACCTTCAGCGCTCCCCGCCAGGTGCTCGGCCCCGAGCGCTACATGGTGCGCATGGCCGTCGACCGCAGCGCCGGCCGACGGGGCCGGCTGCACCTGGTCTGGCTGCAGGCCAGCTCCGACCCGCCCCTCGGCGGCCTGCCGCCCCCACCCAATCCCATCATGGCCGCCTACTCCGACGACGGGGGCCGCACGTTCTCCGAGCCCGTGCAGGTGAGCGACCCCCGGCGCCAGCGCGTGGTGGCGCCCGCGCTCGCCATCGGCCCCGACCACCGGGTCCACGTCCTGTACTACGACCTGGAGGACGACGTCCGGGACTACCAGGGCCTCGAGGGCCCGAGGTGGGAGGGGCGGTGGTCGTTGGTGATGTCGACCTCCACCGACGGGGGCCGGCGTTTCGGGCGTGGCGTGGTGGTCGACGACCAGGTGGTGCCCCCCGAGCGGGTGATGCTCATCTACACCATGCCGCCGCCCTCCCTGGGGGCCGACGGGGCGGGGCGGGTGTTCGCGGCCTGGCACGACGCCCGCAACGGGGACTGGGACGTGTTCGTGCGTCGTTCGCTCGACCGTGGCCGGTCCTGGCAGGCGGCTCGGCGGGTGAACGACGACCGGCTGGGTAACGGGCGTCACCAGTACCTGCCGCGCCTGGCCGTGTCGCCTGGCGGGCGCCTCGACGCTGTGTTCTACGACCGGCGCAACGACCGCGCCAACGTGCGCAACGACGTCGTCTTCACGTCATCCCGGGACAGCGGGCGCAGCTTCACTCCGAACGCAAAGCTCACCACCGAGAGCTCCAACTCGCAGGTCGGCATCCGCTATCCGATTCCCTCGGCGAGAGGCCAGGTGGAGTTCGGCTCGCGGCTGGGTCTGCTCTCCGAGCGCACAGCGGCGCTCGCCTCGTGGCCGGACACCCGTCATTCCGACCCTGACGGCGCCCGTCAGGAGGTGCGGTCCGTCCGTGTCGAGGAGCTGCCCGGTCTCGGCGGCTCCCGCCCGCCCTGGCTGGCAGTCGCCGCTGTGAGCGCCCTGCTCGCCCTCGGGGCCGGCGGCTACGCGGCCCGCCGCAGGCGGCGCGGACGGCCCTCGCCCGCGCCGCCCCCACCCGCTGCGGGGTGATCCTCAGGCGCTCAGGTAGACCGACGGAGGGAGGGCGACTCTGCTCTGCCGGTGGCCCGGGGAGCTACCTTCGGACCACTCGAGGCGCTCGGCGCCGAAGGGGACAATTAGACGATCGTGAACGAGGCGTGGGTGGTGGCCGTGGCCCCCGGCGTCGGTGAGGTCTCGATCCCGCAGACCTGGCTCACACCCTTCGGAGCGCTGGTGTACGACGACGGTAGGTAGGCGGTGATGTCGAAGGTCCCGGTGGCGCTGGTGAGGATGTTGCTCTTCATCGTGTAGGGGGCGCTGTGACACGACTGGCTGTTCCTCACCCGATTGGCGTTGTTGAAGGCGAGCTTGTAGTACGAGGCTG
This sequence comes from Actinomycetota bacterium, assembly GCA_002861595.1. GTDB lineage: Bacteria > Actinomycetota > Acidimicrobiia > Acidimicrobiales. Next base: position 611 of record PJQG01000037.1, on the reverse strand, counting down.
GCTTGAGTGCGGGCGTCGAGCCGTTGTTGCTGGCTCTGATCTTCGTGCCCGGGCGGGCGCTGGTGACACAGTTGGTTGTGAACGAGGCGGCCGTGCACACCTTGACCGGCGACATCTGCGCGGTGCACGCCCAAGCCACCGACGTCGCGGCCAGCATGGCCGTGCCCGACCCGACGAACAGGACGCCACCCCGCCTCCAGCCACCCCTCGCACCCGAAAGACTGCCGCCCATCTCGTTCCCTCCATCACTAGTCCGTGACCGTGAGAGTAACACGGAGCATATGCCCGTGACAAGAGCTTCGTCGCTACCGACGACTACAGTTCTGGAGGCGCTGCCGGCGCTGCCGGCGCCGCCGGCCCGCCTTCGCCGGTCGCGGCGATGACCGAGACAAGTGTGGGCCTGACGGCGCCTGCATCCCGCGTGTTCGTTGCCGCCGCCTCAGCGGTGGGGGCAGCCGTCGTCGTCGGGCTCGGCGGTCGCCGCCGGCGCCGGCGGGCTCCGGGCACAGATGGATGGAGCGGGCGACGGGAATCGAACCCGCGTCACCAGCTTGGAAGGCTGGTGCTCTGCCGTTGAGCTACGCCCGCAGTGTTGCGTCGGGGAGGGGGGA
>PJQG01000061.1:30618-36479 GCA_002861595.1 Actinomycetota bacterium | reverse complement strand
CAGCCCGCGCCGCTGGTCGAAGCTCGCTATCGCCTCCGCCGCCGACCCTTCTCCGTGGACGACGCCGTTGGCGTGGTCGTCACCTAGGCCGACGGCCCTCCCCGGCGCCAGCCAGGTGGCCAGGGCCGGGGAGGGACGCGGAGGGGGTATTTACGAGAAGTACTTGCAGCGCTTGTAGCCGGTCTGCTTGTGCTTGCCGCAGACCTTCTTCTCGTTGAAGTTGGAGAAGGCCTGTACCACCGCCGTCACGTCCTTGACGATGATGTCGATGCAGTCCCTGACCGAGGACTTGTCGTCGGCATTGCAAAAGCCCTGGACGCTGATGTTTTTGATCGTGACGTCTCGAATGATGTTGATCTCGTTGTCGCTGAGGTTGCGGTCACCGACCACGACCACCTTCACGTCCTTGAAGTTGATGACGCAAAGGTTGTTGCTGTTGTTGATAGCGCTGCACTGGTTGCTCCCGCCAGCGGAGGCGACGCCCTGCAGTGCCGGAACGGAACCGACGGCGAGCAGCGACATGACACCGACCGCGCAAGCGCGCTTGATTCTCTTCATGCTTTTGCCTTTCTTCGTGGCTCCCGGGGAGCCGGTGGTTTTGGTGCTGCACGTACCGTCCACTCGGCCCGTGCGCCCAGCTCTTTCCCACCATGGCCAGCTTTCACTCTGCGTGGGACGGTTTTTCTCACGACGAGTACCGGTCGAGATCGCTCAGTGCTCCTTCCGCCGGCGAGGGACCCGCTCAACGCGATCGCCTGAACGCTCAGCGGCGTGCGCTGCCCTTCACAGACGCGTGCCCAGGAAGACTTCGGCGACGATGCGCCCGCCGACAGGCCCGAGATGCAGCCGCTCTCGACGAGCTCAGCCTCCTTCAACACGTAGTAGAAGAGCGGCGTGCTGGCATCGAGACCCAGCCCGTAGCCGGCCAGCTCCGGGAAGTCGCCGGCTGCCAGGGGAACCGCACCCATCTTCCGGGCAATCTCTTGACCCGACGGCAGCGACCAGGTGATGTGGCGCAGCAGCGTCCGCTGGACCAAGACGGTCGGTCGCCGCTGGCGATGGCACTCAGTGGCAGGTTGAACAACGGTGTGGAGAGCTTGGTGTCGATCAGCTTGTTCGGCTTCACCTCGCCGTCCCCGAAGTCGAAGAACGTCTGCCAGCCGACGAACCGGCGCGGTGAGCGACAACCCCCGACCAGGTCGTCGGGGTCGGGCTTGGCTTCGGAGGAGGCGTCGAAGATGAACCCGAAGAACGGGGTTCCGTCGGGGTTGCCGGCCGTGTTCGCCCGGTAGGAGGGCCGAACACCGGTGATCCAATCAGGCGGTGTCGTCCTTGCGAACGATGGTGCCGACGTGCTCGCCGCGCAGGGCCGGTTCGAGCAGCTCGGGTTTGAGCCCGTTGATCACCTGGAAGCGGGTGAGCTGACGGGCGGAGGCCAGGAGGTCGAGCACGACGCGGTCGAAGGGCAGGGTGGGCAGCGCCCGCTCCCGGAGCTCTCCCACCGTGATCTCGTCGATGAACGTCGCTCCGGCGTTCGTCTTCGGGTCGCAGTCGTAGAGGCCGTCCACGTCCTTGACCAGGGTGAGGGTGGCGCAGCCGAAGCACTCGGCCAGAAGGTAGGACCCGGCGTCGGTCCGGTGAGGGGGGATCTTGCCGATCTTGGCCGGGTGCTCCCACAGGGAGAAGGGAGGATCGCCGTTGAAGATGACGCCGGGGACGGCGGTCATGAACAGCGGCAGCAGGTGCCCGAAGATCTCCGGCGGGATGGCCACCACGCCGTAGGGCGACAGCAGGGTGCCGAGCATGTGGGCGTTGCCGAGGGCGTCGGCGATGGACAACTGGGCCAGCACGCCCGAAGGCAGGCCCAGGTCGATCCCGATGGAGAAGACATGGCGGGTGCGCACGCCTCCGCCCGTGCCGAGGATGAGCTTGTGGTGCTCGAGGGCGTCCTTGATCGCCTCGACCAGTGGGTACGTGGTGCGCTTTCCGCCGTCGAGGATCGACCGGCCACCGACCTTCACGACGTGGCAGTCGGGAAGCATGGCCACCGTCGGGGCTTCCGTCGCCGCCTCCACCCCGCGGTCGAGCAGGCTCTCGCGCATGAGCAACGATGTGACGTGCTGGCGGCCGTCCCCGCCGCTGGCAGGTGCGCTGTCGGGGCTAGGCACTGATGATCGTCCCGACGTGCTCGCCGTTGAGGGCCCTGGTCAGGTTGCCCTCCTTGAGCCCGTTGATGACCTGGATGGAGCGCCGCGAGGCGGCATTCTTCATCAACTGCAGAACGCTGCGCTCCACCACGACGTCCTGGAGGTCGAGGGCCTCGATCTCCTCCACGGTGATGCTGGGGATGAACGTCGCGGTCGGTTCCTTCTTGGGGTCGGCGGTGAAGAGGCCGTCCTCGTCCTTCACGTAGATCATGGATCGGGCGCCGAAGACCTCGCTCACCAGATAGGCGCCGGTATCGGTGCGGTGGGGCGGGATGCGGCCAACCTCCGGATTGGGCTGCCAGAAGGTGTAGGGCGGCATCCCGAAGAAGATGACGGCCTGGCGTTCGGACAGGTAGAGCGGCAGCTGGGGGAACTGCACCGGCTCGATGAAGGGGATGCCGTGGCGGGCCAGCAGGTAATGGATCATGCGGGCGTTCTGCATGCTCACGAAGGTGCCGAGGACGCTGAGGACCCCGGTGGGCATGCCGAGGTCGATTCCCACGCTGTAGGCGTGGCGGGCCCGGGTGCCCGCCCCGGTGCCCACGATCATCTTGTGGTGGGGCAGGTTCTCCACCAGCTCGTCGAGCAGCGGGAAGACGGCCGTTCGGCCCCGGTCGATGAAGCTCTGGCCCCCGATCTTGACCACGTTGGCCTCCGGCAGTATCCGCATGGTCGGGCGCACGCCCGTCTCGGCCAGGAGGGCCTCGTCGGTGAGCGACCCCTCCACGAGGGCGGCACCGAGGTCGCTCAGCAAGGAATTGTCCATCGGCTCTCCAGGTAAGCATCGGCGGGCAGGGCGACCGGCTCCGGTGTTCCGCCGGTGGCGGCGGGCCGGTGGTGGGCGCCGAGGCGGACCCCGGCGAGGGTGTAGTGCTCGGTGGAGTCGAACGGTTGGCCGAGGTCGCCGATGTGGTGGAGGGCCCATTCCCGCAGCTCGTCCAGAACCTCGGCGCGGGTGGGTGCCGCCAGCTCCGTCCCACCCATGGCCGTCACCGCCTCCCAGCCGATCAGCACCTCTTCGGCCGACGAGCGCACCGTCCAGGCGGCCACCTCCCGACCCTCCAGCTCGGTGGCGCCGGCTGCCACCATCCCCTCGAGCAGGCGACGGGTGGCCTCGGCCCCTCCCTCCGGAGCGACCCCCCGCGCCCTCAAGATTCTCTCGCGCTGGCGGCGCAGCCGGCTCTTGACACTCTCGGCGTCCCTCCGCACCCGCCCCACCAGGAAGCTGGCTTCGGGCCGGCACACCCGGTGCAGCTCCTGCACCAGGTGCCCTGGCTCCAGCAGGTGCGCCACCCGGGAGGCCAGCACCACCGCCACCGAGCCGTCCCGAACCGGCCACCGACGCTCGGCGTCGGCCTGGACCAGCTGCACCGAGCCCTCCGCCGGCCCCGGCGCCGGCCCCAGCTTGGACGCGAAGACCTCCAGCATGGCCCGGGCGTCGTCGAGGCCGAGATAGCGGACGGGCAGGTCCGCGAGATGGCGGCCGATCTCGCCCGTCCCGGCCCCGATCTCGAGGACGACTCCGCCGGGCGGAACCCGCTCGGCCACGGCGCGGGCCACCGCCCCGCCCACCTCGGGGCCCACTCCCGCGCGCCTGTCGAAGGCCTGAGCCTGGACCTCGAACCGCTCTGGGCGTCGCTGCAACTGCCCCTCTCCCGTGTGGTGAGCCCTCTCGGCTCGGGGCCCGTTCCCGCCCCGACGCCAGGTCGGCTACACCACCTCCATCTGGGCCATCATGTCGTGGTCCTCGTGGGCCAGGTTATGGCAGTGGTACACGTAGCGACCCTTGAAGCCGGTGAACTTGGTGATGAACCGGACGGTCTCCCCGGGGTCGATCCGCACGGTGTCCTTCCAGCCCGACTCACCAGGACCTGGCTTGCTCACGACCCCGCTCTTGGTGCGGTCGAGGATCTGGAACATGGAGAGGTGGATGTGGAAGGGATGGGCCATGCCCGAGGAGTTGGTGATCTTCCAGATCTCGGGGGCGTCGAGCTTCGGCTTCACGTCGATCCGGTTTGGATCGAAGGGCTTCCCGTTGATGACCCACAGCCGCCTCGTGCTGTCGAAGCTCAGCGCGAAGGTCCGGGTCACCGCGGCGGTCGTCATCTTGGTGATGGATCGCAGGGTGGTGGGCAGCTTGCTGGTGTCGCTCACCGGGCTGCCCACGTCGAAGCGCATGATGCTGTCGGTCCCGTCGGTGGCCGTGCCCTTGAGGTTCTCGAGGACGATCTTGGTGCCGGCCGGGTACTGGGCGAAGTCGATCACCACCTCGGCTCGCTCACCCGGTGACAAGCGGATGCTGGGGGTCACGAAGGTCTGGGCCAGGAGGCCCCCGTCGGAGGCGATCTGGTTCAGCGACTTGTTCGAGCTCAGGGCCAGCTCGTACTCGCGGCTGTTGGAGCCGTTGACGAAGCGGAACCGGTACTTGCGCCCGCTGACCGCCAGGAAGGGCCAGGGCTTGCCGTTGACCAGGACGGTGTTGCCCAGCACCGCGTTGGCGCTGTCGACGAAGGACAGCGACCCGTCGGCGTTGAACGTGCGGTCCTGGATGATGCAGGTGATGTCGTAGGCGCCGCCGGGCAGCCCGAGGGCCGCCTCCACCGCGTCGCGGATCAGGTAGGCGCCGGCCAGCCCCATGTAGACGTTGCGGGACGTGGCGTGGGCGGTGTGGTCGTGGTACCAGAGGGTGGAGGCGAGCTGGTCGTTGGGGTAGGTGTAGACCTTCGACTGCCCCGGACCGAACACGTCGGTGGGGTGGCCGTCGCTGCTGGGCGCCACGTGGGCACCGTGGAGGTGCGTGCTGGCGTTCGTCGCCAGCTTGTTGGTCTGGGTCACGACGACCCTGCGGTTGGCCTTGGCCTTGATGGTGGGGCCGGGGAACAGGCCGTTGTAGGCCCACACCGGCGTGTTCTTGCCGGGCAGGATGACGGCGTTGGCCGGGCTCAGGGCGAGGTTGTAGTAGTCGGTCGTGGCGTCGGTGGAGGTGGGCCGCAGCACGGGGAGCCGCTTGAAGGCGGCGGCGAACTGGGGCGTCGACGGCCCGCTGGCGAAGGCCTGGACGGCCCGCTCGAGGGGCAGCACGAGGGCGGCCCCGCCGGCCGCGCCGAGCTGAAGGAACTGGCGTCTGGTTAGCATCAGCGACCCTCCCAGGTGGTCGTGGGCTTTCGGTGCAGGTGGAGGCGGAGGCGGAGGCGGAGGCGGAGGCGGGACGCCACCGAGCGACGAGGCTTCATCCAGGGAAGGCCGATGGCCATGGCCAGCCCGAGGAGCAGGACGAACGAATAGCGCAGCGTGACGATCCCCTCGACGGCCGAGTGGAGCGCGAAGGAGACCTCCTCGTGGCCGGCCTCGAACAGCCGGGCGTGCAGCAGGGCGGCGGGAACGCTGGCCACCGCGTAGGCCACCGCCCCGAAGCCGGCCCACAGCGGGTAGGCGCCGGCGCCGTCGCCGGCCCCGCCGTCACGGGTGGCCAGGCGGCGGGCCACCAGCGTGGCCCCGAAGAGGAGCAGCAGGCCCCCCGGCACCGACAGCGCCGAGTCCCTCAGCCAGTGCAGCACCGGCGGCACGTACACCGCCTCGTGGGCCTCGGCCGGGTCGTCGTGCAGGCCGTGCAGCACCCACCCGACGGCGAAGGCCTGGAGCAGCCCGGCGGCC
>PJQG01000061.1:2625-30493 GCA_002861595.1 Actinomycetota bacterium | reverse complement strand
CATCACCGCCATCCCCCCGCTGGGCCCCCCCTCTCCCGGCTCCCCCTGACCGCAATGATACCTCGCGCTGCCCGGCCTGTCACGCCGGGTAGACCGTCACCTCCGACGCCTTCACCGACACCCAGACCTCCCCGCCGTCGGCAAGGCCGAGGTCCGACACCGCCACCGGCGTGATCTCCGACACGATGGGGATGGCCCCGCCCACCCGCACCCGTACCCGTTCGCCCTCCAGGTCCAGGGCCTCCACCACCCCGGGCCACACGTTGCCCCGCGTGCCGTCCGGCTGGCGGCGGTACAGGCAGACAGCACGGGGGTGCACCACCACGAAGACGACCCCGGTCCCCGCCTGGGGCACGGCCAGGAACGAGCCGCTGTCCAGCATGACGCGGTCGCCGCGGGCCCGACCGGCGAACAGGTTCACCCCGACCAACTCGGCGATGTAGCGCGAGCGGGGCCGGGCGCTGATCTCGGCGACCGACCCGGTCTGGACCACCCGGCCGTCCTCGAGCACCACGAGCACGTCGGCCAGGGAGACGGCCTCGAGCGGGTCGTGGGTGACGAGGAGGCGGACCCCCGGGAAGGAGGACAGGTGACGGCGAAGCTCTCGGCGGACGTCGACCCGGGTTCTGGCGTCGAGGGCGGCCAGGGGCTCGTCGAGCAGCAGTAGCCGGGGCTCGACGGCCAGCGCCCGGGCCAGTGCCACCCGTTGGGCCTGGCCGCCGGAGAGGTCCTTGGGACGGCTCGCGGCTCGATCGGCCAGCCCCATGCGCTCCAGCCATCCCCGTGCCCGCCGGCGGGCCTCGACCTTGGCAACGCCCCGGCTGCGCAGCCCGAAGGCCACGTTGTCCAGCGCGCTCAGGTGCGGGAACAGGAGGTAGTCCTGGAACACGACCCCCACCGGGCGGTCCTCGGGAGGCACGCGGACGCCGGCGTCGACGTCCTCCAGCACGTGCCCGTCGAGCACCACCGAGCCGGCCCCCAGGCGGTCGAGGCCGGCCAGCGCCCGCAGCAGGGTCGTCTTTCCCGCGCCGTTGGGCCCGAGCAGGGCGACGACCTCGCCCATGCCCAGCGACAGGCGGACGTCGAGGTCGAGCGAACCCCGCGAGAGCCGCACCGACGCGGCGAGCCCCGACGTGACCCGTTCGGCCACCGTGGTCAAGCCGAGCCGAGCCATCGCGACCGCAAACCGACCAGCACCGCGAGAGAGACGACCAGCAGCACCAGGCTCAACACGATGGCCGCCTCGGGACTGGTCTCGAGGAGCAGGTACACCTTGAGCGGCGTGGTCTGCGTCCGCCCCGGGAAGTTGCCGGCGAAGGTGATCGTGGCCCCGAACTCGCCGATGGCCCGCGCCCAGCACAGGACCGAGCCCGCCGCCAGGGAGGGCCACACGAGGGGGAGGGTGACCCGCCGGAAGACCGTCCACGGGTGGGCCCCGAGCGTCCGGGCCGCCTCCTCCAGGCGGGGATCGGCCCCTCGGAAGCCGGCTTCGGCGGTGATGACCAGGAAGGGCATGGCCACGAAGGTCTCGGCCACCACCACCCCGGCGGTGGTGAAGGGCAGGGACAGCCCGAACCAGCGTTCCATCCACTGGCCCACCAACCCGGCGCGGCCGAAGGCGAGGAGCAGGGCGACGCCCCCGACCACCGGTGGCAGCACCATGGGCAGGGTGGTGAGGGCACGCAGCAGGCGCCGGCCCGGGAAGCGAGCCCGGGCCAGCACCCAGGCCAGGGGGACCCCGAAGAGCACGGAGGCGGCGGTGGCGGCGAGGGAGCAGGCGATGGAGAGGCCGAGCGCCTGGCGGACCTCGGAGCCGGCGAGCTGGCGGCTCACCTCACCCCACGGGGTGCGCCACAGCAGCCCGGTGAGGGGCGCCACGAAGAACAGCGCGGCCACGCCGGCGAGGAGCATGACTGCCAGGGGCGGCCGCCGGGCGTCGGGCTCCGGCGCCGGTCGGGCCCGACGCCGGCGGTGTCGGGTCACGGCGTTCCGAAGCCGGCGTCGGCCAGGATGCGCTGTCCGGCTTCGGAGAGCACGAAGGAGATGAAGGCGTCGGCGCGGCGGGGGTTGGGCGAGCGCTTGACCGGCGCGACCGGATAGGACGTGGTCAGGTTCTGCTCGGGGGCCAGCTCGACGCCCTCGACCTTGGCGCCCGCGGCCCGGACGTCGGTCTCGTACACCATGCCGGCGTCGGCCTCGCCCAGGGTGACCCGGGACACCACCGCCTTGACGTTGGCCTCGTAGGACTTCGGCTGCGCGGCCACACCGGCCCGGTCCAGCGCCTGTTCGGACAGCGCCCCGCAGGGGACTTCCCCGGCGCACAGCACCACGGTCAGGCCCGGCCGGGCCAGGTCGGCCAGGGAGCGGATGGCCTCGGGGTTGCCCTTCGCCACCAGGATGGCCAGGCGGTTGGTGGCGAACACCTTGGCCGGCCCGACGAGGTTGGCGTCGCTGAGGCGCTTCATCTCTGTCTCGGCCGCCATGGCAACGACGTCGGCCGGCGCCCCTGCAGCGAGCTGGCCGGCGAGGGCCGAGGAGGCCCCGAAGTTGAACTTGACGTTCGCCCTCGGGTGCCTGGCCTCGAACTGCTTGCCCAGCTCGGTGAACGAGCCCGTCAAGGAGGACGCCGCGAACACGTCGAGGGCGCCGGTTCGGGCCCGTTCGTCGGTGGCCGCCGAGCCGCCGCACCCGGCGGCGGCCAGGAGCAGCGCGGCGATGGCGAGGCTGAGCTGCGTCCGAAGCTTCATCCTCTGTCCTCTACAGGGCTCCCGGGGGACGCGCCGCCGCCTGCCCCATCCGGAAGCTGGCCATTGCAGGGAATGTACGTCCTTCGTCGCCGCTCGTACCGGCGTTCCCCGGCCGGAACCGGGCATCGGCATCAGGTGGCCAGAATAGGGCTTTTGCAGTATTGACTCCGCGCGTGCCGCCTCTTACACTGCGCACTCGACTGCGTGGAAACAACCGGGAGGGACAGGATGAAGAAGAAGCTGGCCATTCTTTTGTGCGGGCCGCTCGCATTGGGGACACTGGTGTTCGGCGCTCCGGCGGGCGCGGAGGACCCGGTGCTTTGCGGGTTCGACCCACCCCTGCCGCCGACGATCATGGGGGCGGGGACCATCAACGGCACATCGGGTGACGACGTCATCGTGGGCAGCGAGGGCCGGGACGTGATCAACGGCCAAGGTGGCAACGACGTCATCTGCGCGCTGGAGGGCGACGACGTCATTCACGGCCAGAACGGCAACGACCTCGTGCTGGCCGGCCTGGGCAACGACCGGGTCAGCGGCGGCAATGACGACGACGCCATCATCGGCGACGAGGGCGGGCTCGAGGTGGGCGGCGACGACCAGCTCGACGGCGGCAACGACAACGACTTCATCGTGGGCATGGTCGGCGACGACGCCATCCAGGGCCGCAACGGCGACGACAGCCTCTGCTCCGGGCCCGGAGACGACACGGTCAGCGGGGGCAACGGCAACGACACCCTGTCGGGTGCCTTCGGCAGCGACCACCTCCGCGGAGACGGCGGAGACGACCGGCTGGTGGGCGACCTGCTCATCGGGTGCCAGGGGGAGGCGCTGGAGGATCCCGAGCCCAACGTCGTCGACGTCTGCATCGCCGGACAGGGCGACGACACCGTGGAGTTCTGTGAGAAAGCCCGCTGAACCGCATCTCGCGTCCCTGAAGACCGGGTAAGGCCGCCGGGCGTCGCCAGCCGTGTGGCGGCGCCGGGCGCGCCGCGCCGGGGGCCCCGTCCCTCGTGGTTCTCAGCCCCATCACCCGAGTCCGGTCGCCGGCCGACGGGCAGGCCCGCCGGCTCCCACCCTCTAGGGTCCGGGGGGGATGATGACGCCGTCCATGAAGTCGGTCGTGGTGCAGGACCTGGTGGTGAGCTACGGCGAGGTGGAGGCCGTGCGGGGCACCTCCTTCTCGGTGGGTGCCGGCGAGGTCTTCGGCCTCCTCGGCCCCAACGGGGCGGGCAAGACGTCGGTCCTGCGGGTGCTGGTCGCCCTTCGCCGGCCACAGGGCGGCCAGGCCTGGGTCCTCGGCCGGGAGGTGACGGCCGATCCCCGGGCCGTCCGCCGGGTCATCGGGTACGTGCCCCAGGCCCTGTCGGCCGACGGGTCCCTCACCGGGCGGGAGAACGCCTTCCTGTTCGCCAGGCTCTACGGCCTCGAGCCCAGGCGACGCCGGGCCCGCATCGACGAGGTGCTGGGGCTGATGGGGCTGGGCCCGGCGGCCGACGCGCTGGTCCAGACCTATTCGGGCGGGATGGTTCGCCGCCTGGAGATCGCCTGCGCCCTCATCAGCTCGCCCCGGGTGCTGCTGCTCGACGAACCCACCCTCGGCCTCGACCCGGGAGCCCGCCGGGGGGTGTGGGAACACCTGCACCGCCAGCGAGACGAGTCGGAGATGACCATCCTGGTCACCACCCACTACATGGACGAGGCCCAGCAGCACTGCGACCGGGTGGCGGTGATGAGCGCCGGCCAGGTGCTGGCCGAGGACACGCCGGCCGACCTCCGGGCCCGGCTGCGGCCCGACGCCACCCTCGAGGACGTTTTCATCGCCCTCACGGGCACGGGCCTCGGCGAGGACAAGGGAGGTATGCGTGAGGTCGCCCGCACCCGCCGCACCGCCAGACGCCTTGGTTGAGGCCATCCCCGCCTCGTCGCTCCCCGACGCCGTCCGCTCCTACTGCCGCACCATCGCGGCCATGGCCGAGGTGGAGTTCCACCGCGTACGCCGCGAGCCGTCGGTCATCCTCACCCGAGCGGCGCAGCCGGTCCTGTGGCTGCTGGTCTTCGGGGCCGCCGTGTCGCGGGTGCGTGGCCTCGGCTCCCGGGCGGTCCCCTACCAGGCCTTCATCGTGCCCGGGGTCATCGCCCAGTCGGTGCTGTTCATCGCCATCTTCTCGGGCCTGGCCATCATCTGGGAGCGCGACCTGGGCATCACCCAGCGACTGCTGGTCGCTCCGGTGGCCCGCAGCGCCATCATCGTGGGCAAGGCGTTGGGTGCGGGAGTGCGGGCCGTGGCCCAGGTCTGCTTGGTGCTGGCGGTGGTGGCGGCCGCCCGCATCCCGTTGCGGTGGAGCGTTGGCGGGGTCCTCGGTGCCCTCGCCGCTGCCGTCGGCGGAGCCATGCTCTTCTCCTCCATATCCATGGTGATCGCCTCGGCGGTGCGCAGTCGGGAGCAGTTCATGGGACTGGGCCAGCTCATCACCCTCCCGCTGTTCTTCGCCTCCAACGCCTTGTACTCGATCTCGCTCATGCCGGCCTGGCTCCAGGTTGTGGCCAGGGCCAACCCGCTGACCTACGAGGTGGAGGTGCTGCGCAGGCTGCTGCTCGGCCTGGGGCCCCAGCGCCTGCTGCTGGACGTGGCCATCCTGGCCGGCGGAACCGTGCTGGCGGTGGCGGTGGCCTCGCGCACGTACCCCAGAAGGGTGATGTGAAGCGGATGTCGAGCGGGACGCGCCAGCTTGGCGCATCACGCGTGCAACCGGGGGGGACCGCGGAACGCCCACGCGCTTTGGCCGCTCTGCTCGGCCAAGGCCGAGGTGGCCGAGTGCCCGGTGGACGCGCTTTGACGGCAAGAACCGTCGCTATTCGACGGATTGTGCCGTCAAAGCGCTCGACTGCTCGAGGAAGCGGATCTTGCCCGCGGCCTGGAACCCGACGTCGTGACGGCACCGACAGCCGCTGGTGCCCGGGAACGAATTTCGCCATCCGCAGACGAAAAAGTCGGGGTCGCTACCCTCGTGCCTGGGTAGCACGTCGGCGAGGCTGCCATGACATGTCGACTGACTGAGCGAGACTGCAGGGAGGACAACGACAAGGTGTTGTCGCTGATTCACCAACGTGGCGTTTGGTGAACGAACTGAATGAACAGGGGGTACGCCGCATCGGCGATCTCGAGATCGCCCAGGATCTGCGGTTCCAGCGCCGAAGCTGGGCGATCCAGCGCGTCGGGTGGTTCGCCATGGCTCTGGTCGTCGCCGCCGCCGTCCTCGGCTACCTGGGCGAGGGGCCGCTCAGCGACGCCCGGGCGCGCAGCGGTGACGGCGCCTACGAGGTCGAGTATGCGCGGTACACGCGCTACCGCTCCCCCGATACCCTCCGAGTGTTCATCGAGGAGGGGGCCGTCGAGGGCGACGAGGCACGCGTGTCTTTCGGTCGCGGGTACTTCGACGGGGTGGAAGTCGAATCGGTGTTCCCCGAGCCCGACAGCGTGGAGGTGGACGGCGACGAGGTTGTCTACCTCTTCAAGCTCGGCGACCAGGGCGCATCGGCGACCGTCATCTTCAGCGTCAGGTACGACGACGTCGGCCGGAAGCGGGCGCGCGTGGGGCTTGACGGACATCCCGCCGTCTCGTTCTCGCAGTTCATCTACCCGTAGTTCACAACGTGAAGGAGTATGCGAATGAGCTCGATCGTGCGCGGTCTCGCCGTCTACGGCTTCCTGCTGCTGATCTTCAGACTGACTGGCAAGCGATCGCTTGCGCAGATCACGACGTTCGACGCGGTGCTGCTACTCATCATCTCCGAAGCGGTTCAGCAGGGTCTCATCGACGGCGACGAGTCGATGTCCAATGCCTTTCTTCTCGTCTTGGCGCTTCTCGGAGCCGACATCTTGATGTCCGTGCTGGCCGTGCGGTCGAACCGCGTCGACAAGCTCCTCAACGACGCCCCGCTCCTCCTCATCGAGGACGGCACGATGCACCAGGACCGCATGAAGAAGGTCAGGGTGACCGCCGACGACATTCTCGAGCGTGCAAGGGAGCTGCGGGGCATCGAGCGATTCGACCAGATCAAGTACGCCGTTCTCGAGCGGAGCGGCACCGTGACAGTCATACCCAAGGAAGGCGCACTGACCTTTCCCATGGAGAGGCGGTGAGGTAGAAGACGCCTCGCCCGTGGCTGCCGCTTCGTTCGGCGACGAGGCCGGCGTTCCCTAAATTCTCCGCGGCACTCTCGCCGATCGTGGGTAGAACCTCACCATGTACGGCGTCATCCTGCTGCTGATCGTGGCGATCCTGTCGCTGCTCATCACCCGCATCGCGACCATCGCTCTCACCGCCACCGGCATGTCGCGCCCGTCTGCTCGCTTCCAGGCTCGGTCGGCTCTGACCGGCGTCGGGTTCACCACCACCGAGTCGGAGGCAGTCGTTGCCCATCCCGCCCGGCGTCGCATCATCATGGGGCTGATGTTGGCGGGCAGCGCCGGACTGGCGACGAGCATCGCCGGCATCCTGGCCGGTCTCGTCGGTGCCGCGGGTACCGGTCAACGGCTGACCCGTGCCGGCGTCCTCGTCGGCGGTCTCGCGCTCGTCTACGCGGCCTCGGCGTCGCCGCGCGTCGACCGCCGCCTCTCGACGGTGATCGGCGGCGCCCTCGCCCGCTTCACCGACCTCGACGTCCGCGACTACGCCGCCCTCCTCCACGTCTCCGGTGAGTACGAGGTCAAGGAGATGCTTGCCGTCCCGGACAGCTGGATCACCGGCCGCACTCTCGGAGAGCTCCGACTGCGGGACGAGGGGGTCCTCGTCCTCGGAGTCGTGCGTGGCGACGGTTCCTATCTCGGTGTCCCGACCAAGGAGACCTCGATTCAGGCGGGGGATACGGTCATCCTCTACGGGCGCGACGGCAGGTTCGCCGAGCTCACGACGCGCCAGAAAGGGCCGGACGGCGACCATGCCCACCAAGGCGCCGTGGCCGCCCAGCACGAAGCGGCCGAGCAGCAAGACGACTCAGAGTACGGGCGCACTGGCGAGCCGTAGTCTGAGGAGCGACAGCGGTCGTTTGAGGCGGTGGGCGCGGCGCGTAGCGAACCGGGTTGATTGGGCAAGACTGAGCCGCGCCTCTTCGGGTTGACTGGCTGCTCGAGTGTCTTGGAAGGTGTGATCGATGAACAACGTCACAGTCGTGGGGATCAACCGGACGCAGGACGCGTCGATCTGCGTGGCGAGAGGCCCCTCGTCCGTCTACAGCCTCCAGAAGGAGCGGGTCACCCGCCGGAAGCATCATTGGGGGCGGCTCGGAGATCTGCCGAACTTCTACCTTCCGCGTCTGCCCTGTCTCGCCGAGCCCGTCGACCTCGTCGTCGAGTGCTATTCCTCCGACTCGGAGTACGAGAATCTCGGTGCCTACCACGACGAGCTGTTGGCGGCGCTCCAGTTTCGCGACGAGCCCCGCGTCACCAGCATCTCTCACCACTTCGCCCACCTCTACAGCGCGTTCTACCCGTCGCCGTTCTCAGAGGCGGCGGTGATGATCATCGACGCGCAGGGCAGCGCGGTCAAAGACTTCAGCGAGTCCTTCAACGGTTCTTCCGAGCTGGCGCCGGACCTGTTGGAGATCTCCTCGTTCTACCGCTGCGACCGAGGCCGCCTGGAGTGCGTCGGCAAGCAGGTCTGGGACGGGGACTGGGACCGGCCCGTCGGTCTCGGGTGCTTCTACTACCTCCTCACGCGGATGATCTTCCCCACCGGAGAGGGCAACGAGGGCAAGGTGATGGGCCTGGCCCCCTTCGGTCGACCCGGCTCGATGGGAATGCCGAGCCTCATCGTCGAGGACAACAAGGTCTTCATCCCGGATGAATGGCTGAAGCTCTTCGAGGAGCGTGATCGCTTCAGGTTCTCTGATCAACGAGCGTCGTTCGACGAGTGCGCCAACCTGGCCGCCGAGGGCCAGTACGCGTTCGAGTCGGCGCTGCTTCGCATCGCCACCTGGCTCGAAGAGCAGAGCGGCGCCAGCAACCTCTGCTTCGCGGGAGGGACGGCCCTCAACTGCTCGGCGAACGGGCGGTTGCTGCGCGAGGGCCCGTTCGACAAGCTGTTCATACCTCCGAGCCCCCACGACGGCGGTACCGCACTGGGGTGCGCGCTGTACGGATTGGTCGAGTGCTCGGGAGTGGACAGCGAGTTTCGTTGGGCCCACGACTTCCTCGGGCCTGAGCCGGACCGCGACGAGCTCGAGGAGACGGTACGAGGCGCCTCCCCGGACCTGATCGTCGAGCAGCCCGACGACCTGGTGGGTCGCATCGTCGAGCTCCTCGACGGCGGGCGAGTGGTCGGCCTCCGGCATGGCCGCAGCGAGTCCGGGCCTCGCGCCCTCGGGAACAGGAGCATCCTCGCCGATGCCCGTCACGCCGGGATGCAGGACTTCATCAACTTCCATGTGAAGGGCCGGGAATGGTTCCGCCCCCTCGCGCCCCTCGTGCTGCTCGAAGCGGCGGCCAAGATCTTCGACATCGACCGACCGGCCCCCTTCATGCAGTTGGCAGCCGACGTTCGTCCCGAGCATCGGGCGTCTCTGCCCGCCATCACCCACGTCGACGGGACCGCCCGCCTTCAGACCGTGGAGGCCGAGAACACCCCCTTCCTCCACGCCATCCTCACGCGATTCGAGTCGCGCACCGGCTGCCCGGTGTTGTTGAACACCTCGCTCAACGGCAAGGGGGATCCGGTCGTCGAGACGGCCGAGGAAGCTCTCGCCTGCCTGACCACGACGTCGATGCACGCTCTCGCCATGCCGCCGTACCTCGTCCGCAAGCGGGTGGAGCCTCCGGTTCCGAGCAGGGACTGACGCACGAGCGGTTCGCCGTTCAGTCGCCGCCCGCCCCTCGTCTGGGTGGCGGTCGCGACCTGTCGCCCTTGGATCCCGTCGTGGCGAGGTGGTCGAGCACGTTGCCCGTGATCTGCTCCACGACCGGATGAGGCTCACCGGCAAGCAACCGGGCCCAGTCCGTGGTCGCCGCCGTGAACACCGTCCCGTTGTTCGAGTGGAGCCCCATCGTGGCGGCTCTGTTGCCGGTGCCCCACCCGCTGGGAGCGACATCGCCGATACCCAGGATGACGAAGCTCTCCGGAGTGCCGTCGTTGCCAGTCGGGTGCACGAGTTGGCCTCGTTCGAGTGCGCTCCGGTCGAAGTCCGCTCCGTCGCATTCGTAGCCGACGATGTATTCCCCCGGTCGGTCGCCGAACGTTTCTCCGTCTCGCAGACCGGTCCCCTCGTACAGCCAGTGGTCGGCGTGTTGCACCTGGTACCCGACGGGCAGCGGGTGGTCGTCGAGGTCACGCTCACCTCCGTTGCGAAAGCTGACGCCGGTGAGTGAGTTCTCGGGGTGGTTGGGTGAGCCGGCCTCCGACCACGTGGCGACCCGACGGAACGAGAGCTGGTCGTCGAAGGTGACCCGCCACCAGCAGGTGTTGCCGCCGAAGAAGGCGACGTTGCCGCCCTCGCCGACGAAGCGTTCCACGTTCTCGCGCATGGCGTCGCTCCAGTACTCGTCGTGCCCGACGCTGATCAACAGGCGGTAGCGCCGGAGGAGCTCTCGGCCGGCATGGTCGTGAACGTCGAGGTCGGTGCAGTAGTCGACGCTGTGGCCGTTCCGCTCCAACCACGAGATGAAGGGCGCATCCCAGTGAGCGAACGTCTGGCGGGGCGTGGGATCGAAGGGGTCGAAGTTGGCGATGTCGGAAGGGGTGCCACCGGTGCCACCGCCAGGCCTGTGCACGGAGACCGCAGGAGGGACGGGTGCCGGGAGGTGGTCGGGCCGCGGCACCGTGTAGAGGGACCACCCCCCCTGCCGGGTCGCCGGGTCGTACCCGAGGCGCGAGCACCGGTTGTACGCGTGGTACGTGAGCAGAGGGAGCTTGTAGAGCATGGACGCCGTCGCACCGGGCGTCGCGCTCTTGACGACGAAGAGAGCCTTCGAGTGCCGGGCGTCGGGGGTGGGAGCATCGGGTCGCCTGAGCTCGTTCCCGTTCTCGTCGCCCTCGACGAAGATGGCGACGTACGGCCCCGACTTCCAGTGCTCGGGGATGGGGAATCGGTACGCCGGCCAGCCCTCGAGATCCTCTCCGTGCAGTCCGAGGTTGTTCTGTGCCCAGTCCTGGTAGGGCAGGTGGTTCGGGAGGTGGCGGCCGACCATCCACGGCGACCTCCCCATGAGTTCCATGCCGGCGCCGCACCGGTAGAAATCGACGCAGAAGAGGCGCGCATCGGTCGAGACGTGCAGTGCCACATCATCACCGGGGACGACGGTCGGTTGGCCGGGAAAGCCGTCGATCATCGAAGCTCCTTGTCTTCCTCGGGAACTGGCAGATGCTGCTCGACTCTGGCAGGCGGTCGCATGGTCACCGTGCGGAGCCACTCGGGATGTGAGGGTGCCCTATCGCCGCTCGACGTGCTGGACCGCGTGGTCGGGTCGCCACACCGAGATGACCAGCCGGTCTCCATCAGAGTGCACGGACGTGAGGACCACCTGGCGGATGTCCAGATCGAAAAGGTGTGACTTCCCCGCGTCCGGATGGTCCAGGACCTCCACGACGACGCCGGACAGCTTCGCGTCTCCGCCCGTCATGGAGCCGTCGCCGGGGTTGGCGTGCAGGGCGAAGCGGCCGTCACGCTGAAGGTCCGTCGCCTTCACCGCCGCCCACATCGAGCCGATGCGAAGGTGGCCGTCGGCCAGTTCGACCTCTGTGCCGCTCACCCGTGGCGAGCCATCGCGACGCAACGTGGCCAGCACGTGGTGCTTGGTTGCCGTGAAGCGGGCCTCGACCGAGGCGGCAAGCTCCGGGGCCGCGGTACAGAACTCTTGCCAGCTGGACAGGGTCCCACTCCCTTCGTCAGCGGACCGGTGTGAGCGTACGGTGGGCGTGATGCCCGTCTTGCCCGAGGAGATCGAGAGCTACGCCTCGGCGCACACTACGCCGGAGCCGAGCTGGCTTCTGGCCGCGGCCCGGGCCACCGCGGTGGAGACGTCGAGCGCGCAGATGCTCACCGGCCATCTCGCGGGGCGATTCCTCGAGTTCGTGGTCTGGGCCCTGCAGCCCCGTCTCGTCGTCGAGGTGGGCACGTTCACCGGCTACGCGGCGATGTCGATGGCGGCGGGACTCCCCGATGGCGGACGAGTGATCACCTGCGAGCTCGACGCCCGACACGCTGCGCTGGCCCGGGCGCACATCGCGGCATCGCCCTACTCGGACCGCATAGAGCTGCGGGAGGGCCCGGCTTTGGAGACGCTTGCCTCGATGACGCAGCCCGTGGACTTCGCCTTCGTCGACGCCGACAAGGAGAACTACCTCAACTACTACGAGGCTCTCGTCCCGAAGCTGTCCGAGCGGGGCGCCATCGCTGTGGACAACGTGCTCTGGAGCGGGCGCGTCCTCGATCCGACGGTTTCGGACGCCGCCACCGAGGCCATACGCGCCCTCAACGAGCGCGTCCGTCATGACGACCGCGTGACGTGCGTGATCGCGACCGTGCGCGACGGGTTGACGCTGATCCGGAGACGGTGATGGCCTCATTCGTGGATGCATCGGGCGCCGCCGGCGTGGCCGATCGCCATGAGGGGTAGGCAGTGGCCCATGCGTTCCTTTCCCCCCCGAACCACTGCCGCCTTTGCCCGGCCGAGCACGATCTCGAGCGGCCGATGACGATCGGACGCGAATCGAGTCCCGAGGCCGAGCGCCTGAGCGCCGAGCTGCGGAAGAGCACCACCGATGCCCTGCTGAGACGGCGCCGGGTAGCGGCCCTCTCGCTGGCATCGGCCGCTTCGATGGGGCTCATCACCCTGTACCAGATGGGCGTCGTCGACCACCTTCCGGAGCCGTCGCTCCCGCGTCTTGATGCCGACAAGGTGGACGCGTCCGGGGAGGCATACGCCATACTGCGCACTCCCGACGCCGCCCTCGGGTTGTTGAGCTACGCCGGCACCGCCGTGCTGGCCGCCGCCGGCGGCGCTGACCGGGCCAGGCGCAGCCCCTGGCTCCCTCTGGCGCTGGCCGCCAAGGTCGGCTTCGACGCGCTGGGATCGGCCCTGCTCACCGCCGAGCAGGCCAGCCGGCACAAGAAGTTCTGTTCGTGGTGCCTTCTCGCCGCGGGTGCGACCGCGGCGATGGTGCCCGCTGTGATCCCCGAGGCCAGGCTGGCGTGGCAGAACCTCCGGGGTTCGAAGTGAAGGATACCGAGGGCGATCGGGTCGTCGCCATTGCGGGCGCCACGTCGGGGGTGGGCGTGCCCTGAACACCGACGCGCCCAGGAGCGAGGGGGCCCCGCCATCGAGGGTCCCCGCTCTGCCTCCCACCATTGGTGAGCACCGCCTGTTGAGCAACGGCCGCTCCACTGCGCTGGTGCGGCCGGATGCGGAGATCGACTGGTGGTGCGCGCCGGAGATGGACTCCACGCCGGTGCTGTGGTCGCTGCTCGACCCCGCCGGCGCGGCCGCCCGGTGGCTCGGCGCCCGCATGTCCTCGCGTTCGACGACCCCGGCCGGTCCGACGTCGCACACCGTGCTGGCATCGGGTGGCGGCCGCTTCGAGTGCTGGGACGGCCTGCTCGCGGTGGAGGGGGACGGCATCGCCCTCGTGCGCCTGGTCCGGGCCTTGGACCGCGATGCAGAGGTCGTCCACGAGTTGAGCCTCGGTGGCTTCGACGCTCCCTGGGGGCACTGGCGGGGGACCAGCGTCGACATCGAGGGCGGGAGAATCCACGTGACCGGCGGGATCGTCCATGACATCGACGAGACGACGCTGCGAACCCGCCTCGTGTGCCGCTGCGACCGATGGGAGCCGTTGGTCATCGCTCATGGGCCACCCGTCGTCGCCGATCCCGACCTCATCCTCGACCGTCTCCGCGCCGTGGAGGCCTTCGCCAAGGCCGAGGGTGAACACGCCCGCCTGCCCCGGCACCACCCGGAGCGGGCAGCCGATGCTCTGGCCGTGCTCCGCGCCTGCACCTACGCGCCGACCGGAGCTGTCGTCGCCGCCGTCACGACCTCGCTCCCGGAGGCCGCCGGGGGCGACCGGCAGTTCGACTACCGGTTCAGCTGGCTGCGGGATGCCTCGCTGGCGGTCTCGGTGGCGTCTCTGCTCGGCCAGCGCCACGCCGCCGAGCGCTACCTGGGCTTCCTCGGCCGGGTCGTCCTCGAGGGCAAGGTTCCGGAGCGCCCCCTCACAGACGTTCGGGGTGAGGCCGTTCCAGGCGAGCGAGAGGTGCAGGGCGTGGCCGGCTGGGGTGGCTCACAGCCGGTCCGGGTGGGCAACGCTGCCGCCGACCAGGTGCAGTACGACGCCCTCGGTCTGTTGGTGGAAGCGGTCTCGGTGTACCTGCAGACCGGCGGCTCCCTGCACGCCGAGACCTGGGACATGGTTGCTGCCATCGCCGACAAGGTGGCCGAAGACGGTGAGGCGAGCTCCAATGGCATCTGGGAGCTCCGCGACCCGCGCCCGCTGGTGGGCGCGGACGTCGGTCGGTGGTTGGCGCTCGACCGGGCCATCTGGATCGCCCGCGGATGGCGCCCGACCGCCCGCCGGAGGCACTGGAAGCAGGCCCGCCGGGCGGCACGGCACCGTGTGCTGTCGTCCCTCTACGACGACGGCGGCCTCCCCCAGAGCTACTGCGAGGAGCGTCCGCAGGCTGACGCCTCGTCGCTGATGGTCGTGGTGTTCGGCATGCTGCACCCTCGTCGTGACCAGCGGGCGGCCCGGCTCGTCGAGGCCACGCTGGCCAAGCTCGACGCCTGGCCCCACCTGTACCGCTACGAGCCGGGCGGCGACGACGGCTTCATCGGGC
Source organism: Actinomycetota bacterium (assembly GCA_002861595.1). GTDB lineage: Bacteria > Actinomycetota > Acidimicrobiia > Acidimicrobiales. The sequence continues at coordinate 15,917 of PJQG01000061.1, read as the reverse complement.
GGGAGGGAGCCTTCGTGCCCGTCGCCTGGTGGGCTGTCGACGCCCTTGCCGCTCTCGGCCGGGTTCAGGAGGCGGAGGAACGCGCCGATGCACTTTGTGCTCGTTTGCCCCGCTTGATGCCCGAGGAGATCGACCCTGAACGTGGAACCACTCTCGGCAACGTTCCCCTGGTGTGGTCCCACGCCGAGGCGGCCCGCTCCATGTACCTGCTCGACGCCGCCGGCAAGCGCCGGCGCTGGAGCGTCGCCGGACTGTGGGCGTGGAGGCTTGGCCGCTACGTCAACCTGCGCCTCACCTCAGATGGACCGCCCCCTCGAGCTCCGGACCTTCCAGCGGCTCCGCCGTCGTGAGCTGCGCGCCGGGCGATTCCAGGACATCACTTTACAGAACCTGAACATATTGCCGCTCCTGGGAAGAAGGCAGTCTTGGTAGAGCGGTGGTCATCGACCGTCTGCTCCGTGGACGCCGCTTCAGGCGCGGCGGTGACAGCCCGGGCGCAGCGGGCGCGCCGCGGCCGCATCGTCATCGTCGACGACGACCTGTTGTCCGTGCGGATCCTCGAGGGCGTCCTCGCCGGAAGCGGCTTCACCCGGGTCTCGTCGTTCACCGATCCCCGGAAGGCCCTCCGCCGGGTGATCGCCGACGGCGCCGATCTGCTGCTGTTGGACCTTCACATGCCCGCGCTCGACGGCTTCGCCTTCATGACTGAGCTGTGCGAGACGCTCCCGGTGGAGGCGTGGCCGGCCGTTCTCATGCTGACCGCCGACGAGTCCCGTGGCGTCAAGGAGCAGGCGCTGGCCCTCGGCGTCCGTGACTTCCTCAACAAACCCTTCCCTCCGGTGGAGACGATCCTGCGGGTGGAGAACCTCCTGGAGGTGCGCCTGCTCACGCGCCGGCTGGCCGAGGACAACGCCAACCTGGAAGCCACCGTCGCCCAGCGTGTGGCTGAGCTCGCGGCGGTGACCCGAGCCGCGGTCGAAGCCGAGCTCGATGTCGAGCGTGAGAGGCTTCGCGCCACCCAACTCCTGAGCGAGGTGCGCAGCGCGTTCAGCGGGGGCGCCTCGACGACCGACAGCCTGGACCGGTGCGCCCGGGCCGTCGTCGACCACCTCGGGGCCAGCTTCGCCGGCGTTTGGCTGGTCTCTCCCAGCGAGCCGGTCCTCGAGCTCGTGGCCAGCGCCGGCATCTACACCGATCTCGACGGCCCCGACGCCCGCATCCCCTTCGGCCAGGGCCGAGTTGGCCTGGTCGGTGCCCGACAACAGTGCCTGTACAGCACCGATCTCGGCACCGACTCCGACGGCGACGACCAGGAGTGGCCACACCGGGAGCAGATCGCCACCTTCGCCGGGTGTCCACTCAGCGTCGACGGCCGGCTCTTGGGGGTCCTGGCCAGCTACTCGGGTGCGGGGTTGTCGGCTTCTGAACGCGCGTCCCTCGAAGCGGCGGTCGACGCCATTGCCATCGCCGTGGAGCGCCAGCGTGTCGCGGAGGCCTTGGAAGCCGAGCAGGTGTTCCTGCGCAGCCTGATGGAGAGCCTCCAGGAGGGCATCATCGCCTGCGACCCGGCGGGGAACCTCACCGTCCTCAACGAGGCCACCCGGCGCTTCGGTGGCTGGGAGGAGGAGCCGGCGGGCCCGGACCAGTGGGCAAAGCAGTACCACCTGTACCTGCCCGACGGCGTCACGTCGATGCCCATGGAGGAGAACCCGTTGTACCGGGCCCTGGCCGGCGCCCGCGTCCGGGACGCAGAGGTGGTCATGGCTCCGCCCGGAGGCCGCCGGCGAACGCTGTTGGCCAACGGGCAGCCGATCCATGACGACAAGGGCCGCCGACTCGGCGCCGTCGTGGCCCTGCACGACGTCACCGAGCGCCAGCGGGTGGAGGCCGAGCTGAAGCGACGGACCTTTCGCGACACCCTCACCGGCCTGGCCAACCGGGCCCTGTTCATGGACCGGGTCACCCACGGCATCGCTGCGGTCGGCCCCGAAGGCTGCCCTGGTGCCGTTCTGGTCATGGACATCGACAACTTCAGTCTGGTCAACGACAGCCTCGACCAGGTCCTGGGGGACCGGCTCCTCGTGGCCGTGGCCGATCGCATCGCCGGCCTCGTGCGCCCCTGCGACACCGCCGCTCGCCTCGGCGGAGACGAGTTCGGCGTGCTCTTGGAGCAACTGCCGAAGGACACGGACGTGCTCCGTCTGTGCGAGGCCTTCATGGCCGCCATCGCCGAGCCGATCGAGCTGGACGAACGAGAGCTCCAGGTGACGGTGAGCATCGGCGTCGCCTTCCTGCGCGACCGGGGCCAGGAGGCTGAGACTCTTCTCGGCAACGCGGGCACGGCCATGCGCCGAGCCAAGGAACACGGCCGCGGCCGGATCGAGATCTTCGACGACGACCTCCGGGCCCGGGCAATCGTCCGCCTCGACACCGAGACTGCTTTGCGGGGGGCTCTCGAGCGCGACGAGCTCGTGGTGGAATACCAGCCCCAGGTTCGCCTTGCGGACGGCCGCATCGTCGCCGTCGAGACCCTTGTGCGCTGGTCCCACCCCCAGTGGGGATTGCTGATGCCGTCTCAGTTCATTCCCGTGGCCGAGGAGACGGGCCTGATCCTCGCCATCGGCCAGTGGGTCCTGGCCGGGGCGTGCCGCAAAGCGGTGGAATGGGCCGAGGCGAGCCCGGAGGACCCTCCCATGGTCTCGGTCAACGTGTCCGGCCGGCAGTTCGCCGACCCGGACATGGTGGACACGGTCCGAGCCGTCATCGACTCGACCTCGATCGACCCGGCTCTGCTCTGTCTCGACATCACCGAGAGCGTTCTCATGAAGGATGCCGAGGCGTCGGTGCGTGTGCTTCGGGCGCTCAAGGCGCTCGGGGTCCGCGTGGCCGTGGACGACTTCGGGACCGGGTACTCCTCGCTGAGCTACCTGAAGCGCTTCCCGGTGGACTACCTGAAGATCGACCGCTCCTTCGTGCGCGGCCTCGGACGCGATCCGGAGGACACCGCCGTCGTGTCCGCCATCGTCACCCTGGCCCGCACGCTGGGAGTGGACGTGATCGCCGAAGGTGTGGAGACCGAACGTCAACTCGCAGAGCTGTGCCGACTGGAGTGCTGCCTCGGCCAGGGCTATTACTGGAGCAAGGCGCTGGCCGAGGTGGACGTGGGGCGATTGCTGGCGGCGCGGGAGCCGGTCCTGCCCGCCGGTCCTGCCCGCCCCGGTGCCGCGTCGGCCGGGCTCGACAGCGATCGAAGGGTGACGGCGATCCGTGATGCGGATGACGCCATGGCGTTCCTGGCCCACGAGCTGCGGGCTCCACTGACGGTCATCAGTGGCTTCGCCCAGCTCCTCGCCCAGGACGCGCAGGACGGCACGCTGAGTGGGAGCAGCGAGGCGGTTGACGCCATAGTCCGCCAAACCGACCACATGGCGGTGCTGATCAAGACGCTGGTCGACGTCGGCGCCCTCGAGGCCGGTCGCCTCTCGCTCAGCTTGCAGCCGGTCGAGCTCAACGAGCTGATCGGCCAGGTCGTCACCGACCTTCGGCCCGTCGTGCCCGGGCACCCGGTCGAGGTCACACCCGGCCCTCGGGCGTTCTGCGCCGTGGACAGCTCGCGGATCCGACAGGTCCTGACCAACCTGCTCACCAACGCCGCCAAGTTCTCCCCACGGGGGGAGCGCATCAGCGTCGTCGTCGGCCGCACTGGCGACCACACCACGGTTGCCGTGGTCGACCGCGGGCCGGGAGTGGCCCCTGAGCGCATCGGCGACGTCTTCCGAAAGTTCGCGCGTGCCGACAGGGAAAAGCAGGGCCGCGGGCTCGGGCTCTACGTTTCCCGTGCCATCGCCCGCGCCCACGGCGGCGAGCTCAACTGCCGCCGAGCAGCTACCGGGGGCGCAGAGTTCGTTCTGGAGCTCCCCCTCGCGCCAGGCGATCTTCGCGCGCCGTGAACGAAGACTCCGCCACCGGTTCCCAACCGCGCAACTCGGTCTGGAGCCTGGTCACGCTGTTCGGCCTCCTGAGCATCGTCCCGTTGATCCTGCTCGGGTACGCCAGCGTCAACCTCGGGGAACGGGCTGTGGACCGGGAGCTGGAGCGTCGGGTCCGGGCCACGGCCATGGTGAGCGCGGCGCTGGTCGAAGAGCAATTGAGGAGCCTGAGAGGGCTGGTCGAGTCCTTTTCCCGGCGGCCGAGCCTCATCAGCTCCCTCCACGGCCCCGCCGGTGCTCATGACCCCGCTCAGCTCAGGCTTCACATGGACCAACTCCAGCGCAGTCGCCCCGGCGTTGAGGCCGCCTTCGTCAGCGATCCCAGCGGACGCCTCCTCCAGGTCGCGCCCGCCACACCGGCGATCATCGGGAGGGACTTCAGCCACCATGACTGGTACAGCGGCGCCATCAGGAGCAGGGATTTCTACGTCTCGGAGCCATTCAGCGCCCCCGTCGAAGGCAGCCCGATGGTCGTCGCTGTCGCCACTCCGGTGTGGGCCGTGGGAGCCGACCGTTCGACACCACCGCTGGCCGTGCTCGGTGCCGCCTACGGGCTCGACGCCCTGCAGACGTCGGCCGATGACCTGGCCTCGGCCCAAGGCGTGCGCATCGCCATCGCCGACGGGCGCGACGAGCGCCTGGTGACCTCGAGCGGCGGTGGGAGCGGGTCCAGCCCCCTCTCGGCGCGTGCGTCGGTGCGCGATACCGGCTGGTCGGTGACAGTCGAGGTGCCGGCCAGCGAGGCCCTCGCGCCGGTGCGGGCCCTGCGCAAGGCCGTGGTCAGCATCTCGCTCATCCTCGGGGCCGTGCTTCTCGCCGGCATGGCCTTCGTCGCTCGCGCCCTGCGCGCCCAGCGCAGGGTCGAGCAGCACCTCCGGGAGAGCGAGGAGATGGCCCGCAGCGTCATCCACGCCGCTCACGATGCCTTCGTCTCCTTCGACGAGGACGGGCGGATCATCGAATGGAACGACCGGGCCGAGGTTCTCTTCGGGTGGTCCCCGGGCGAGGTGGCCGGCAGGAAGGCGTCCGAGACGATCATCCCGGTCGAGCGACGAGCGGAGCACGAGCACGGCATGGCCCGGTTCCTGGAGACCGGCGAGGGCGACGTCCTCAACCTTGACCGGCGCGTCGAGGTGGAAGCCCTCCACCGGGATGGCAGCACGATCCCGGTGGAGCTGGCGCTCTGGGCGGTGTTGATCCAGGGTCGCTACCGCTTCAACTCCTTCGTGGCCGACATCAGTGACCGACGGCGCCATGAGAAGGAGCTGGCCGCCGCCCGGGACCAGGCGCTGGAGGCGTCGCGGCTCAAGTCGGAGTTCCTCGCCAACATGAGCCATGAGATCCGCACGCCCATGAACGGAGTCATCGGGATGACCTCACTGTTGCTCGACACCGCGCTCGACGACGAGCAGCGGGAGTATGCCGAGATCGTTCGCCGCTCGGCGGACGCGCTGCTCGACGTGATCAACGACATCCTCGACTTCTCGAAGATCGAGGCGGGCAAGCTCGAGTTGGAAGAGGTCGATTTCGACCTCCGAGCGCTGATGGAGGACGTCGCCGAGCTGCTCGCCCCCCGGGCCCATGCCAAAGGCCTGGAGCTGGCCACCGTCGTGAACCCGGAGGCCCAACGATGGGTGTGTGGTGATCCCGGCCGGCTCCGCCAGGTGCTCATCAATCTCATGGCCAACGCCGTGAAGTTCACCGATCACGGCGAGGTGATCGTGCGGGCCGCCGCCCTGGAGGGCGACGACGAACGCGTCGTGGTGCGGTTCGAGGTGACCGACACCGGCATCGGGGTGGCGCCCGAACAGCAGGAGCGCCTGTTCGCGGCCTTCGTCCAGGCCGACGCCTCGACCACGCGCACCTACGGCGGGACCGGGTTGGGCCTGGCCATCTCCCGCCAGCTCGTCGAGCTGATGGGCGGTGACATCGGCCTCGTGAGTGAGCCGGGCGAGGGCAGCACCTTCTGGTTCACCGTCCCCCTGGAGAAGCGGTCGACGCCGAAACGTGACGTGGCCGCCCACCCGCCGGCGCACCTGCGCGTGCTCGTCGTCGACGACAACGCCACCAACAGGGCCGTCCTCGAGCAGTTCCTCACGGCCTGGGGGATGAGGAGCACGACCACCGACAGGCCGACCGCAGCGCTGGCCCTCCTCGGTGCCGCTGTCGCCTCCGGCGACCCGTTCGACCTGGCCATCCTCGATTTCAACATGGCGGAGATGGACGGGATCGCCCTCGCTCGGGCCGTCTCGACCGACCCGCTGCTGTCCGGGACGCGGGTGGTCCTGTTGACCTCCTCAGGCGGTCGAGGCGACAGCGCGCAGCGGAGAGAGGCCGGGATCGCGGCCAGTCTCACCAAGCCGGTGCGCCAGTCCCAGCTGTACGAAACCATCGCGTCGGTCATGGGCGGGGCGCGGCGGGAGCGCGCAAAGCCTTCCGGGCCTCGCCAGACCGCTCCCGCCCCGAGGGGGACGGTCCTCGTGGCCGAGGACAACGCGGTCAACCAGCGGGTCGTCTCAGGCCTGTTGGCCAAGCTCGGCTTCGAGGTGCAGATGGTCGCCAACGGCCGCGAAGCGGTGGCTGCGGCCACCAGCGGCTCCTTCGCGGCAGTGTTGATGGACTGTCAGATGCCGGAGATGGACGGGTACGCAGCCACGCAGGAGATCCGCCGGCGCGAGGGCTCCGCACGCCACACTCCGGTCATCGCCATCACCGCATCTGCGCTCGACACCGACCGAGAGCGGTGCCTCTCGGCCGGCATGGACGCTTACGTCTCGAAGCCGGTCAACCCTGGAACGCTCGCAGAGGTGCTCGCCAAATGGGCGGGCAACGACGCTGCGCTCCTCGAGGTGTCTCCGCCGTCTTCTGGGCCGCAGCACGCCGACGCCCTCGATGCCGGCGTGCTCGCCCAGTACGACCGCATGTCTCCCGGGTTCGCCGACGAGGTGATCGGCTTGTTCGTCGATGACTTGCCCGTGCGGCTCGAGGCGCTGCGGGGGGCCTTGGCCAGCGGCGATCTGCGGGCGGTGGCGGAGCTGGCGCACACGCTCAAGGGAACGAGCAGCAACCTCGGTGCCACGCGCCTGGCGGCCATGTGTGCCGCCCTGCAGTCCAGTGCCGAAGGCGGTTCTTCAGCGGAGGCGGCTGCCTCGGCGGAGGCGGTGGAGTCGGCCTGGGAACAGGTCCGGGCGATGCTGGCAGGAAGGGTCGAGGCGACGGGCGTGGGTGTGAACGACTGGCCGTCAGCCGGGCGGGTCGAAGCGGTACCCGACGCCGCGTACCGTGCGTAGCCAGACCGGGTTCTCCGGGTCCGCCTCGAGCTTCTTGCGCAGCCTCCGCACATGCTCGGTGACGGTGGCTGGGTCCTGCCACTCGGCCGACGAGCCCCACACGTGGTCGAGCAGGGCTTTGCGGGTGAACACCGCTCGGGGCGAGGACACCAGGAAGACCAGCAGGTCGAACTCCTTCGGCGTCATCTCGACGACTTCACCGTTCACCACCACTTCACGCTCCAACGGCCGGACGTTCAGGGGACCGAACTCGAGCACGGGCCTGGGCGCGGTCGGTGCCGCCGGAGCCTGGCCCCGGCGGAGCACGGAGCGGGTCCGGGCCACCAGCTCTCGAACGTAGAAGGGCTTGATGACGTAGTCGTCGGCACCAAGCTCCAATCCCAGGACGCGGTCGTTCTCCTCGTCGCGCCCGGTGAGGAGGATAACGGGAAGGCCATACCCTTGCCGGAGCTGGGTCATCACCTCCAACCCGCTCATGCCCGGCATGTTGATGTCGAGCAGGACGAGGTCCGGACGCTGCTCCGCCACCCGGGCCAGCGCCGCTGCCCCACTGTCTGCCTCCTCGACCAGAAACCCCTGTCGGGAAAGGGCGCTGGCCACCAGGCGGCGGGTGTCGGCCATGTCGTCCACCACGAGGAGACGGGGCACCGCGAGTGCTTCGCCAGAGGAGGGGGGAGTGCCGGTGCTGGTCGTCATGTCTGTCTCCTCCCGCCCATGGTGAACCGGCGACGGCAGGCTGCGTCGGTTGAGGCTACGGGATCGCCTGAGCTACACCGCTCATGGATCATACTGTGTCTTGTTAGCGCTATATCCACGGTTCTTCCATACTCGCGTGCGGCGTGGCCGGCTGCAGACTCGGGTTGCACCGTGGCCGACAGGGGCAGAACGACGAGATGGGTTCACCGCCGGCACCAGGCACGATCGTCGTATGGTCCGACCTCGGCTGCCCCTGGGCCCACGCGGCGATTGCTCGCTTTCTACGAGTGCGAGACGAGCTCGGCCTTCGCGGCAAGGTCGTCCTCGACCACCGCGTGTTCCCGCTCGAGCTCATCAACCAGCGCCCGACGCCGAAGCGGATCCTCGACGCCGAGATCCCCGTGGCCGGCGCCCTCGAGCCGGGAGCCGGTTGGCAGATGTGGCAGGCGCCGGAATGGTCCTACCCGGTCACGACCTTGCCGGCCATGGAGGCGGTGCAAGCGGCCAAGGGGCAGTCGCTGGAGGCGAGCGAGGCACTCGACCACGGCCTTCGAGCCGCCTTCTTCGGGCAGAGCCGCTGCATCTCGCTTCGGGGGGTGATCCTGGAGGTCGCCGAGGAGTGTGCCGGCGTCGATGGGAGGGCACTGGCCGAGGCCCTCGACAGCGGCGTGGCTCGCCGGATGATGATGGAGCAGGCGGCCGAGGCCTCCACCGACACCATCCAGGGCAGCCCGCACCTGTTCCTCCCCGACGGGAGTGATGTGCACCACCCAGGCGTGGGGCTGCACTGGGAGGGTGACAAGGGACGGGGGTTCCCCGTCGTCCACGCCGATGATCCGTCGGTCTACGTCGAGCTGCTTGGAAGGGCCGTGGCGCCGGCCGCCGTCTAGAGGGCGGCCCTCACCCACGGCTCGCGCCGCCCGGGCGCACCTCGTCGATGACCCGCTCCGCACGGCGGAGGTTGTGGATGCCACGGTGCACGCCGTGGCGGGCGACGTCGACGGCCCGCAGCGGTGCGCCGGTGACGGCGCCCGTTCGTTCCCATTCCTTGCCCCGGACGGCGTCGATGGCGCCGGCCAGGGTCTCGGCGCCCATGGTCAGTCTCTCCAGCACGGCGGCGAGGGACTCCGTCGGAGCGACGCCTGCAGGATCGATCTGGATGTCCGGTGCGTCCTGGGCCTGCACCCGACGGAGGCTGTCAGCCACGGTGGTGAAGGTGGCCGCAGCGTGGGCCGCCAGCTCCAGGGCCGACGGTTCGCCCGAAGAGGGGCGCCGCCGCACGATCGCAGGGTCGTCGTCGTCGGGACGCACGAGGAGGGCGCGCCACCGGCGTGGATAGGAACGAGCGGCGGCGACGGCGTCGGCGGGGCTCACCGTCGCCGGGTTGAACCCGCAGGTGGGGCAGCGTTCCGTGGGCCCGGTCACGGCGCTACGGTACGCCGCCATGCCCGCCGCACCGGCCCGCATCGCTCCCGGTGTGGTCCAGATCGACACGCTGCTCGGGGGCTGGGAGCAGGTCACGGCCGGCTATCTCATCGAGGGGCCCGAGCCCCTGCTGGTGGAGACGGGAAGCCGCTCGTCGGTGCCCGCCGTGATCGCTGCCCTCGAGGCCCTGGGCCTGGGCGCGGGCGACCTGGCCGGCGTCGCCGTGACCCATGTCCATCTCGACCACGCCGGGGGCGTGGGTGACGTGGCTGCCGCGTTCCCGTCGGCGACCGTGTACGTCCACGAGAAGGGCGCGCGGCATCTCGCCGACCCCACGCGGCTGGTCGATTCGGCAGCCCGCGTCTACGGGGACCTGCTCGACCGGCTCTACGGGCGCCTCGCGCCCACGGCGGCCGACCGCATCCACGTGCTCGCCGACGGCGAGCAGGTGCGGGTGGGCCCCACGAGGGCCCTGACCACGGTGGACTCCCCCGGACATGCCAAGCACCACCTGGCCCTGCACGACTCGGAGAGCGGCCTGCTCTTCGCCGGCGATGCCGTGGGGGTGCGCCTGCCCGATGCCGGCGTGTTGCGCCCCGCCACCCCTCCGCCCGACTTCGACCTGGACCAGGCCCTCGCTTCGCTGCGCCGGTTCGCCGAACGCCGTCCTGTCGGCATCGCGCTGGCCCACTACGGCTTGGTCAGCGACACCGAAGCGGTGCTCGAGGAGGCGGCAGAGACGCTCCAGCGCTGGGCTCAGGTCGCCGGGCAGGCGTGGCGCGAGGGAGGCGACATCGCCGCCGCCCTGGAGCGCGCCTTCGCCCCCGACACCAGCGGTTTGGATGACACCCAGCGCCTCAAGCTGGAGACGCTGAACGGCGTGCACTCCAACGCCGCCGGGCTGCGGCGGTGGCTCGACCGTGGCCAGACGCCGGCCGACGGCGCCGGCGCCAGGTAGCGACGATGGCCGTCGAGGCGGTGGTGTTCGACTGGGGCGGCACGCTCGCCGAATACGGCGATCTGGACATGGCCGACATGTGGCACGCCGCAGCCCGCCACCTGGCTCCCGATCGGGCCGAGGAGGTGTGCGCCCAGCTGGTGGCGGTGGAGGAGGCCTCGTGGGCACGGGTGGGGCTCGACCAGCGCAGCACCACCTTGAGCGCGCTGCTGGCGCTGGCGTCGGCCCAGCTCGGGCTCGACGTCGCTCAGGCCGTCCTGGAGGAGGCCGCCACCCACCACCTCGACTCCTGGACGCCCCACATGCGCCACGACCCGCAGGCGCCGGCCACCCTTGCCGCCCTCAAGGAGATGGGGCTGGGCGTGGGCCTGCTCTCCAACACCCACTGGCCCCGCGCCTTCCACGAGCACTTCTTGGATCGCGACGGCCTGACGCCGTTCATCGACGTTCGCTGCTACACGAGCGAGCTCACCTACACCAAGCCCCATCCGGAGGCCTTCGGCGCCGTGCTGTCCCAACTCGGCGTGGACGAGGCGACTCGGGCCGTGTTCGTCGGCGACCGGCCCTACGACGACGTGTTCGGCGCCAAGTCCTGCGGGATGCGCGCCGTGCTTCGTCCCAACCCCGCCGTGCCCCCCTACCCCGTGGAACCCGATGCCGTCATCGCCACGCTGCCCGAGCTCATCGACCTCGTCGAGACCTGGCGCTGACTCCGATCGTCGCCACGGCGATCAGTCGGCCTTGGCCTTGGCCTTGGCCTTGGCCTTGGCCTTGGCCTTGGGCTCCCGAGGGCCTGGCGCACCTTGGGGAACATCTCGCCCTCTTCCTCTTCGATGTGATGGCGCACGCTCTCGATCAGCACGGTGACCTTGGCTTCGAAGCGCTCGTGGTCCGCCGGCATCCCGTCCGGCTCGGACAGCGTCCACTTGACGATGTGGTGCTCCTCGAGTCGAGCCGAGCCGCCGGGGCCAAACGGGCCAGAGCCTCCGTCTTCAGCGGGAGGCGCTGCCGATGGCGTCGTCGTCCAGATCGGGCAGCTCGGGCAGCGACACCGGTTCGCCGGCCACGAGCTGGGCGCCTGCATCAGCCTGCCCGAACCAGCGGCCGCAGAGGTTCGTCGGCGTACACGAGACCGCGCCGAGATGGCGCTCGAGGGCGCGGATCGCTCCGCCGTGGGTGATGACGAGCAGTGGCTCGCCGGCCCGCGCCCAGAGCCGCTCGAGAGCCGGCAGCAACCGCGCCACGAGCGACTCGTCGCCCTCGCCGCCAGGCGGGCTGGCCAGCCGGCCTTGCCGCCATGCCTGCAACGCGCCCGGCCAGCGCGCCGCGATCTCGTCGGTCGTGCAACCGGTCCACGCACCGACGTCGCGCTCGCGAAGCGCGGGGTCCAGCTCGACGCGCCCGAGACCGAGGGCTTCGGCGATGATCTCCGCCGTTCGCCGCGAACGCTGGAGGTCCGAGGCGACCACGCCGGAGAGCGGTGGGCCCGTGTCGGCCAGCCAGGCGGCCGCCCACCGCGCCTGTCGTTCCCCCAACGCCGACAGCGGGGGGTCGGCCCTGCCCTGCCACCGGTGCTCGGCGTTCCAGACGGACTGGCCGTGGCGGAGGAGGAGCAGGCGGGCCACGGGCGTCAGTCAACTACCGTTCGCCGATGGCGCTTGCGACGCACAAGGTCGGCACCCGCTACGGCGAGCACAGGGAGGTCGTGGACCCGGAGCGGGCGAAGGCGTACGCCGCGGCCACCAACGACGACAACGAGGCGTACCGCTCGGCGGCCATCGCTCCCCCGGTGTTCGGTGTGGTGCCCACCTGGACGGCGCTGGGCCTGGCCCTCGCCGACGTCGTGCCCGCCGAGGCCATGGTGCGGATCGTGCACGGCGAGCAGGACATGCGGTTCCACCAGCCCCTCGTGCCGGGGACGACCTTGGCCACTGCGGCTGAGGCCTACAGCGTCCGCCCCGCCGGCTCGGCCTGCCGGTACACGGTGAAGCTCACCAGCGCCGACGCCGCCACCGGCGATCCCGTGCTCGAGCAGTTCGTCACCATGGTGGTCCGGGACCTGCCGGGCGGCGAGAGGGGCGGCCCGGACAAGCCCGACCATCGCTTTCCCCCCGGGGCGCGTGACCACAAGGTGGGCGAGCAGTCGGTGCACGTGGACCACGACCAGACCTTCCGCTACCGCGACGCCTCGGGCGACAACATGGCGATCCACGTCGACGACGCCGTGGCTCGAAGCGTGGGGCTGCCCGGGATCATCGTCCATGGCCTGTGCACCATGGCCATGGCCGGTCGGGCCGTGCTCGACACCGTCGCCGGCGGCGACCCGGCCCGCCTCAAGCGTCTGGCCGTTCGGTTCTCGGAGTTCGTCCTGCCCGGCGAGGACCTCGTCACCACCATCTACGACGCCGGCCGCGATGGCGCAGCCGCCCTCCACGTGTACGCCTTCGAGGTCCACAGCAACGGGCGGCGCTGCATCACCCACGGCCGCGCCGAGGTCGCGGCGTAGTCCCGGCCGGGACGGTGTCGATGGTGGTCCTCCGGTTGTTCGCGGCGGCGCGGGAGGCCGCGGGCACCGGTACCGACCGCATCGGAGGAGCCACCGTGGGGGAGGTGCTCGAGACCGCCGGCCGCCGCTACGGCGACGACTTCGTTGCCGTGTTGGCCACCAGTCGGGTGTGGGTCAACGGCCAGCCGGCGGCGGTGGAGGACGCCGTTGTCGACGGCGACGAGGTCGCCGTCCTGCCCCCGGTTTCCGGTGGCTGCTCCTGACAGTGGCCGATCGTGCCGGCCGGCTTCGCCCGAGGACTTCAGCTCCGCCCGTGACGCGGGAAGGCCCCCACATCCGCCTGGGTCTGGCGTGGGCGGCCACAACTGTGGTCGCGGCCGCCGTCGGCCCGGTCGTGCTGGCCCTGGTGCTCACGCCCGTCGCCGCAC
>PJQG01000061.1:0-2595 GCA_002861595.1 Actinomycetota bacterium | reverse complement strand
GGCGGCGGCGGCGCCCGGCCGCATGGCCGGTCTCCGCCGGTGGGGCCGGTCTGATCGTGATCGCTTCGGCCTTCGGCCTCGTCGGCGTCATCGGCGCCGTCCTCGTCATCGTCGACCTTCTGGTGCTGGCAGAGGCACTGCTGCTGTCGGCGGCGAAGCGCCCTCGGCGCCGCGCCGACCCGCTTCTCACCGCCCTCATCGCCGCCGGCTTCGGGCTGGCCGGCGCCGCTCCGGTGCTGCTCCGCAGCGAGGGCCTCGTCCCCGCCTTCGTCCTGTTGAGCTTCGTCCACGTCTACGACGCCAGCGCCTACATCGTGGGCTCGGGGGCGGCCGCGGCGTGGGAGGGATCGGTCGCCGGCGTGGCCAGCATCGCCGCGGTGACTCTGGCCGTGGCCGCCGTCCTGTCGCCCCCCTTCCGCGGCGCCAGCCCATGGCTGTTCGGGCTTCTCGCCGCCGCGCTCACGCCGATGGGGCCGCTGGCTGCCTCCGAGCTCCTTGGGGATCGAGGAGCTCGGGTGCCCGCCCTGCGCCGGCTGGACTCGCTCCTGGTGGTGGGCCCGGTGTGGGCTCTCGCCGCCGCCGTCGCCCTCGACTAGGGGCCTGCGACAGTGGACGAATGGCCGGACTGCTGCCCGCTGTCCCCGCTCTTTGCTCACCTGTTCGAGCGGGCGTCCGACACGCTGGCCGCCATGGCCCGGCCGCCTGCTCCCCCCGGGCGGCCCCGCTGCCCGCGCTGGCCACTCGAAGGAGGCTCCGACGAAAGCGGCCACGTCGTCTGGGCTCGCGGCGAGCGCTTGCCCTGGTCCTCGCTCAGCCAACCGCGGCGGCTGGCCAGCAACGCCGCCTGGAACCGGGTCTGTGCCCCCAACACCTCCATGATCTTGTTGACCCGCCGCTCGACGGTGCGGATGCCGACACCGAGCTGGCGGGCGATGCCCTTGTCCCGCAACCCGGCGGCCAGCAACACCAGCACCCGCTGGTCGTCCTCGGACAGCTCGGTGGTCTGCGTCGTCGTCGCCTCACCGCCACCGAAGGGCAAGGGCAGCGCCTGGTCCCACACCGTCTCGAACACCGTCGTGAGGGCGCCGAGCAGCGGCGGGGAGCGCACCAGCAGCCACTCGTCCCATCGCTCGAACTGCAAGGGAGTGAACCCGATGCGGGCATCGACGACGAGCAGGCGCATGGGCAGCGTCGCCGCACTGCCGGACTCCTCCCCGGCGGCGCCCACCCGCTCCAGGAACGAGAGCTGCCCACCTCCTCGAGGATCGCTGCGATGTGGATGTCTTTGTGGTGTCGACACCGCCGACGACAGCGGGCTGATGATCGGTCATGATTGTCTGCCTTCCTTCGCTCGCCAGTTGGGGGATCGCACCACCGGCCGGAACGGGCGGACAGCACACTCAAGGTGCGGACAAAGCTCCTATCTGGTCACGTCCGTCCGACCGGTCGACGAATCCCCGGCCAGGAGCCGGCCGGTCCGACACATCAGCATCAAAGGCACGAGGTCACACCGAGGGTCAGACCCGACCCCGAGGACCGGGGACCCCACATGATCATTGTCACACCCCTCTGGTAGAAAGAACATGTGTTCGACGGCTCGACCATGCGAGGCATCCGGGAGGCGGTGGCGGCCTACGCCGCGTCCTTTGATCCTGGCCTGGTCTCGGTGGGCGATGCGGAGAAGGTGGTGGAGGACGCCATCGCCGCCGAGAACATGCTGGCCACCATCAAGGCCCTGGCCGCCCGGCGGGTGGCCGACACCGAGGGGTGGCGGCGCGAGGGGGACCTGAGCGCGGCCCATCAGCTGGCCCGCAAGGCCGGCACCAGCGTGGGAAAGGCCAAAGAGGCCCTGGAGACCGCAGCCAAGCTGGCCGAGTTGCCCGAGGTGGATGGCGCCGCCCGCCGGGGAGAGCTGTCTTTGTCCCAGGCGGGGCCCATCGCCGAGGCCGCCACCAAGAACCCCAGCGCCGAGGCCCGACTGGTCGAGAAGGCCAAGCGGTCGTCGCTGGGGGAGCTGTTGGATGAGTGCGCCCGCACCAGGGCCGCGGCCGAGCCCGACGGGGAGGCTCGCCACCGGGCCATCCACGCCTCTCGGTTCCTGCGCCGGCGGCGCGCCGCCGATGGGGCCGGTGAGCTGTACTACCGCTCCACGCTCGAGGAGATGGCCCAGATCTTCGCTGTGGTCCAGGGCTTCGCCCAGGGCTTCTTCCAGCGAGCCCGGGCCGAGGGGCGCCGGGAGCCCGAGGAGGCCTACCTGGCTGATGGCCTGCTGGCCGCGGTCAAGGCGGGCGCAGGCGCGGCCAAGGCCAAGGCCGGAGCCCCGAGGCGAACCACCACGGGACCGGCTGCTGAGGCCGGCGGTCCCGGCGCACCGGCGGCAAGCTCTGTGGCATCCCACCCGAAGGCGTCAGACCGCCAGGCTCCAGGTCCGCAGGCTCCAGGCCGGCAAGCTCCGGAGCGGCAGGCGGCGGACCCGCAGGCTCCATGCCCGCAGGCTCCGGAGTCGCCGCCCCCGAGCCCGCAAGCCGCAACTGCTACGACGGCAGGCCCCCAAGCTCCCGAGCCGCAGGCCGGGGACCCTGCGGCCCCGGACCC
>PJQG01000051.1:21313-36808 GCA_002861595.1 Actinomycetota bacterium | reverse complement strand
CAAGCTGTTCGACGTGCTGGTGGTGAACGCCATCTTCGACGGCATGAACCTGGTCGCCAAGGAGGCGATCCTGGTCAACGAGCGCGACGGCGTGCTGGCCCTGTCCGAGAACACCGGAGCCCACGAGGAGCTCGGCCGCTTCTCCGTGACGCTGCACCCCTTCGACATCCAGCAGCAGGCCGACGCCCTGTGGACGGCCCTCACGATGGAGGCCGGCGAGCGCAAGGGGCGCAGGGAGGCGTGCACCACGGTGATCCGGGAGAACGACATCGGAAAGTGGCTGCGCCACCAGCTCCTCGACGTCCGCCGGATGCGCGAGCCCGGCTGAGCCGCTCAGCCCACGCTGAGGAGGTCGATCACGAAGACCAGGGTCTCGCCCGGCTTGATGTCGCTCCCGGCGCCGCGGTCCCCGTAGCCCAGCTCCGGGGGGATGATCAGCCGGCGCCGGCCGCCCACCTTCATGCCGGGGACCCCCTGGTCCCAGCCCTCGATGACCTGTCCGCCGCCCAACTCGAAGGGGAAAGGCCGGCCGCTGTCCCACGAGGCGTCGAACTGCTGCTTCGTGGAGTAGGAGACGCCGACGTAGTGCACCGTCACCGTCCGGCCGGCGGCCGCCTCCGGGCCGGTTCCCTCGATCAGGTCCTTCACCTCCAGCTTCGTCGGCGGCGGGCCATCGGGGACGGCGACCTCCGGCTTGGTGCGGTCCGCGGCCCGATCGCCCCCACCCTCGGTATCGCCGGCGGGCGCGTCGGCCTCGGTGTCCAGTGGGGGCGGGGTCGCGGTGGTGCCGTCGTCGCTGTCGCCGCAGGCGGCGGCCGACAGCGCCAGGACGCCGGCCAACAGCACGGCTCGGATGGGCATCTGCATCCCGTAAAGTAACTCACCAAGTAACTCACCACCCCAGCGGGGCCGAGCGCGCCCGCCCTTCGAGGTGCCGCACGTCGGTTCGCGGCCCTTTCCAACAGGTCGGTCCATGACACTGCACGTCACACATCTGGAGGTCGAGGTGGCAGGGCGGGCCCTGCTCGACGACGCCACCTTCCACGTCGGCGCGGGCCAGAAGGTCGCCCTGGTGGGACCGAACGGGGCGGGCAAGACGACGCTGCTGCGCACCATCGCCGGCCAGATCCCCCCGGCCGGCGGCACCATCCGGCTCCCCACGCGGTACGGCTGGCTCCCCCAGGACGTGACGGCGACGCCCGAGGTCGAGCGAGTTCTGGCCTACGACCATCTCCTGGCCGCCAGTCCCCTCACCGGGGTGAGCCGGCGCCTCGCCTTGGCGCAGGCGCAGATGCAGGAGGCGTCCCTCGCCGGGGACGGCGAGGCCCTCGACCGCTCCCTGGCCCACTGGGGTGAGCTGGAGGAGCAGTTCCGCCTGAGCGGGGGCTACGAGCTCGAGTCCACCGCCGAGCGGATCGCCGAAGGGCTCGGCCTCGACGAGGAGGCACTGCTCGTGGAGGTGGGCTCGCTCTCGGGAGGAAAGCGCCGGCGCCTCGAGCTGGCCCGGCTGCTCCTGGCCGGCGGTGACCTGCTCATCCTCGACGAACCCACCAACCACCTCGACGCCGAGGCCAAGTCCTTCGTCATGGACTTCCTGCGCACGTCCCCGTCTGCGGTCCTCGTGGTCAGCCACGACATCGAGCTGATGAACGAGTCGATCGACCGCGTGCTCGCCCTCGAGAACGGACAGATGGAGATATACCGGGGCACCTATGCCGAGTTCCAGAAGAAGCGCGAGCAGCGGGAGACGGCCAGGGAGCGGGCGACGGCAAATGCCCAGAAGGAGGTGCTGCGCCTCCAGCAGACGGCCGACAAGTTCCGCCAGGGCAACGCCACGTCAGCCAGGCGCCGCAAGGCCCTCGAGCAGCGCATCGGCCGCATCACCGAGGATCAGAGCCTGCGCCTGCCCGCAGTCCGCCGCCGCCCCCTCAAGGTGCGCTTCCCGGAGCCGGTGCGAGCCGGGGACGTCGTCTTGGCCGTGCAGCGGCTGGCCAAGGGCTTCGGGGGCGACCCGGTGCTCGAGGACGTGAGCTTCAGCGTCGGGCGCGGCGAGGTGTTCCTCGTCGTCGGTCCCAACGGCGCCGGCAAGACCACCTTGCTGCGCTGCATCGCGGGCGTCCACCGCCCCGATGCCGGCCAAGTGGCGATCGGCGCCAACGTCACCATCGGCTTCTACGCCCAGGAGCACGAGGACATCCCGCCCGGCAAGGGCGTGCTCGAGTTGATGCAGGCCGCCGCCTCGCCGCAGTCCACCACCGCCGACCTGCGCTCGATCCTCGCCCACTTCGGGCTCACCGGCGACGTCGCCGAGCAGGAAGCGGTCACGCTCTCGGGCGGCGAGAAGACCAAGCTGTCGCTGGCCCGGCTGGTGGCGGGCCGGGCCAACTGCCTGCTGCTCGACGAGCCGACCAACAATCTCGACCCCGCCTCCAGGGAGGCCGTCCTCGGTGCTCTTCAGCACTACCAGGGCACGGTGGTGCTGGTGAGCCACGACCTCGAGTTCGTGTCCCAGCTGGCTCCCGAGCATGCCATCGTGATGCCCTCGGGCAAGCTGCTGCCCTTCGACGAGCGCATGCTGCAACTGGTGCCCGACACCGGGCCCTCCGCCCCGGCGACCAACGCCGTTGGTGCCGCCCGACGGGGTTGAGCGCTTCCCACTCCGCCGTCCACCCGATGCCCCCACTTCTACGGGGCTGGGTGCATCTCGTGTTCTTCTTCCTGGCACTCCCGGCCGCGGCCTTGGTCGTGTCCAGCGCCGGCTCCACCCGCGCCCGGGTCGCGGCCGCCGTCTACGGGGTGGCGCTCTGCGCCCTGTTCGGGGTGAGCGCTACCTATCACCGCCTCCGTTGGTCGCCGCCGGCCCGGCGCCGCATGCGCCGCCTGGACCACGCCACCATCTTCGTGATGATCGCCGGCTCCTACACGCCCCTCTGCCTGCTCGTGTTGCGCGGCGCCACGGGGAACGCCATCCTTGCCGTGGCCTGGGTGGGCGCCGTCGTCGGCGTGGCCTTCGCCGCCACCGGCGTTGCCGAGAAGTCGGTGGTCGGGCTTGCCTGCTACATCGGCCTCGGTTGGGTGATGGTGGTGGCGCTGCCACAGCTCCTGCGCCGTCTCAGCGCAACGGAGCTGCTTCTGATCGTCGTCGGCGGGCTCCTCTACACCGCCGGTGCCATCGTCCTCGGCACCCGACGGCCCGATCCGTCCCCCCGAGTCTTCGGCTACCACGAGATCTGGCACGTGATGGTGGCGGCGGCCAGCGTCTGCCATTACATCACCATCTTCTCGGTTGTCCGCTCGGGGTAGGACGTGTGGGGGCCTCGTGGGGAGCCTGTCCGGTAGGTGTGCAAAGACGCTATTGCCGGCATTGTCGTCGCTTGGTACGATCACATCACCGCATCGAGCCGCAGCCATCCCGGTTGAGCAGCCAACCCTGTGAAGCACTCGTGCGGGTTTCGGTCATCCGCGGTCTGAACCGGAGGTGGAGCCATCTCACTGCAGGAACGGTCTTTTCGCCCGGTGGCAGCGGCCCGCAACTTCGCCGACTTCTCCCTCACCTTCGCCCGCCAAGACGGAGCCGTCGTCGTGGGCATCATCGGCGAGTTGGACCACTCCACCGCCGCGGTCCTCGGGCGACGCCTCCACGACCTGCTGGAGGACCAGGGGAACCTCGCCGTCGTGCTCGACCTGGCGGACATGACGTTCGTCGACTCCAGCGGGCTGTCGGTGTTCGTGACCGCCTTCCGCCATCTGCGCGAGCGCGGGGGAAAGCTCGTGCTCAGGCGGCCGTCGGCTTCCACGACCAAGGTGTTCGAGATCACCGGCCTGCACCGCGTGCTGCCCATCCAGGAGTTGGAGCCCACTTTGGCCCCCGGCCCGAGGTAGCGACGACCTTGACCGGCCTTCCTGAGGCCGGTCGCGTCGGCGGCACGTCAGCGAATGGGCGAGGGGGGGCATGGAAGTGCTGAGCACGGCGCTGCTGGTGGCGGGGTACCCGACGTCGATCGTGGTCCTCACCCGGTTCGTCCCCGTGGTGCGGGAGCGGCGGGTGCGCTGGTTCGTGGCCCACCAGGCGGCCGTGGCCGCCATCGTGGCCGGGTGGGCGCTCAAAGGCAAGCCCGGGGGAGCCATCGTCAACGGCGCCTGGCTGGCGGTGGCCACGGCGTGGTGGGTGGGGGCGGCGCGGGCGGCGGAGCGCCCTTGACGACGTTGCGCCGCCGCCGGCTCACCGCACCCGAACCACCCGGACGTCGTCGGAGACGGGATCGGGGTCGGCAGGGTTGCCGGCCAGGACCACCACGGTCTCTCCCTGGTGCACCAGGCCCATCTCGACG
Source organism: Actinomycetota bacterium (assembly GCA_002861595.1). Lineage (GTDB taxonomy): Bacteria > Actinomycetota > Acidimicrobiia > Acidimicrobiales. The sequence continues at coordinate 32,477 of PJQG01000051.1, read as the reverse complement.
ACACGTTCCACTGCCAACCACACGATGTCGTCGGTGCTGCCGTGCTCGGGAACCATGACCGGCAGGAGTCCCCAGGTGAGGGTCAACTGCCGGGCGGTGGCGGGTACAGGGCAGAGCCCGATCAGCGGTGCCGTCGGCCGGAAGCGGGCGATGGCCCTCGCCGTGGCCCCCGAACGGGTGCAGCACAGGATGGCCGCGGCCTCGACGGACAGCGCCAGCTGCCACGCCGCCATGCTCGTGGCCGCGCTGATGGCCAGCGATCCCGGCAGCTGTTCGAGCCGCTGCAGCTTGCCCAGCCGCCCGCCCCACTGCACGTAGTCGGCTTCCCTCTCCGCTCTGGTGGCGATGCGGGCCATGGTGCGCACCGCCCCGACCGGGTCGTGGCCGATGGCCGTCTCCGCCGACAGCATGAGGGCGTCGGCCCCGTCGAAGACCGCGTTGGCGATGTCGGAGGCCTCCGCTCGGGTGGGGGTCGGTGCGTACACCATGGACTCGAGCATCTGGGTGGCGGTGATGACGGGGCGGCCCCAGGCGACGCAGGTGCGGATGATGTGCTTCTGCAGGTGCGGCACCTCCTCGATGGCGCACTCCACGCCGAGGTCGCCGCGGGCGATCATCACCGCGTCGGCCACGTCGATGATCCCGGTGAGGTTCTCCACGGCGGCCCGAGTCTCGATCTTGGCCACGATCATCGGACCGTGGGGACCGGCGGCGGCTCGCGCCCGCTCGATGTCCCCGGCCGTCTGGACGAACGAGATGGCCACCATGTCGAAGCCGGCCTCGGTGATCGCAGCCAGCAGATCGAGGTCGGCGGTGGTGGGGCTGGACACCCGCATCCGCTCGGCCGGCAGGTGCACGCCGGGACGGCCCTTCAGCCAGCCCCCGTTGTGCACCATTGCGACGACGCCGGCCCGGGTCACCTCCTCGACCCCGAGCACGACCGAACCGTCACCCAGAGCGACACGATCCCCGGGGCCCAGGTCCTCCAGCAGGCTCGGGTAGTCCACGGAGACCGATTCGGTGTCGCTCGCACCCTCGCCGGGCACGAGGGTGACCCGGTGCCCGACGGCCAAGAGCGCGCCGGTGCCGTCCGGGAACGGCCCCGTGCGGACCTTGGGCCCGGGAAGGTCGGCCAGGATGCCCACCACCCGATCGCAGGCGGCGGCCGCGGCCCGCACCCTCGCCAGCGTCTGGAGGTGCTGGTCGGCCGTGCTGTGGGCGAAGCCGAGGCGCACCACGTCCACACCGGCCTCCATCAGGGAGGCGAGCGCCTCCGGTGAGTCGCAGGCGGGGCCGACGGTCGCCACGATCTTGGTTCGCCGGGACATGGCGGGCCACGCTACGGGGCCACTGGCCCGCAACGAGCACCGGCGAGGCGGTACGGCGGTTCCCGGCGGGGTACACGAACCAGATGCCCGACGCCCGCCCCGCCGTCCTCTTCGACATCGACGGCACCCTTGTCGACACCAACTACCTCCACACCGTGGCCTGGTGGCGGGCCCTTCGTGACGCAGGGGAGGACGTTTCCATGTCAGAGATCCACCCCCTCATCGGGATGGGTTCCGACAAGTTGCTGGAGCACCTCATCGGGGAGGAACGCGACGGGCTGCGTGACGCCCACGCCGAGCAGTTCAGTCGGCTGAAGGCCGAGGTGCGTGCCTTTCCTGGCGCCCGAGAGCTGCTGACGAGGGTGGCCGGCAGAGGGGCGCAGGTGGTGCTGGCGACCTCCTCCCAGGAGGCCGATCTCGCGGAGCTGCTGGCGGCCATCGACGCCGACGACGCCATCACCGAGATCGTCCACGGCGACGAGGTGGAGGCGAGCAAGCCGGCCCCCGACATCTTCGCCACCGCTCTTGACAAGCTGGGTCTGGTGTCGGCCAGCACCATGGTCGTCGGCGACACCCGCTGGGATGTGGAGGCGGCATCAAAGCTCGGGATCGACACCGTGGCCGTGCTCACGGGCGGAAGCACCCGCCGAGACCTCGAAGAGGCTGGCGCGGCGGCGGTGTACCTCAACGTGGCCGACCTGCTCGATCACCTCGACGACAGCCCTCTGTCCCGGTTGCTGGGAGGGTGACCACGGCGCAGGGCCGGGCCCACCGCCCGACCCGGCGGCGCGTCATCGCCACGGCTCCCGGCCGCAGAGACGGCCGCCGCCAGGTCAGCCGGTGTGTTCACGTTGAGCGTCTGGCCGGGGCCGAGGTCGACGGTGGCGGTGTCCTCGGGGAGGAGCCGGCATGCGGCTGCTCCGCCCTGAGCGCCTCGCAGTGGCCCAGCCGTGGCCCGGAGCGATTCGGCCCGATAGGCGGCCAGCAGGGGGTTCGGGCGTCCCCGGTCGTCGGCCGCGGCTGCCGCCCCGGCGCCGTTTTCGTGCAAGGCACCGGCCAATTGCTCGAGGCCTTTTGTGGACAGCAGGGGCAGGTCGACGGCCAGCACGAAGATGACATCCGCTCCCGCCGTCTCGGCCATGCCCGCACGAACGGCCGGCACGGGCCCACCCCCAGGTCGGTCCTCGACGGTAAAGACGACCTCGCTCAGCGTCGTGGCGCGGACCGGGCCCACGACCACCAGACGCGAGCAAAGAGGTTCGGCGGCGGCGAGGACGCGGTCGAGCAGCGTCACATTCCCAACCCGCAGCGCCGCCTTGTCCGCCCCGCCCATTCGGCGTCCCGCCCCGCCGGCGAGCACGATACAGGCCCTCATCCGCCAAGGGTAGACCGGCGCTGGAGAGCCACCCGGCGGTCCGCCATTACGGCGAGGGGCCTGACCGAATACCGGCAGCGGCCCGGAATGTGACAGGAGAGCGGCGTGCCGATAAGGTCAGGCCATGCCCAAACAAAAGCGGTCGTTCGTCGTTCCCATTGAAGCCGAGCTGACGGTAGAGGCGTTCGATGCAGCGTCAGCGAAGAAGAAGGTCGACCGAGCCCTTCGGAAGGTCCACACGTTGGAATCCGACGTCACCTCGTCCGACAGGGTCTGGATCTACGAGGCCACCGCCTCGGAACCGGCATAGGCGAAGGCCGCCAAAGTGCCCCGGCCCGTCTAGTCTGCACCGGTGTCCACTGAACCGATGGTTTCTGCAGTCGTCACCCTCCGTCCGGACAGCCACGCCGGCATGGTGGCTCAGGCCAAGTCGCACTTCACCTCTGCCGGGTTGGAGGTTCACGCTCCCTTCGCCACCAGCTTCTCCGTCGGAGGACCAGCCTCTCGCTTCGAGAGTGTCTTCGGGGAGAAGATCGTCGTCGACGACACGCTGCTCGGCTCTGTGACCACCGAGGGGGGCGGCCTCGAGCTCCCTCTGGACAGCCTGCCGGAGGAGATACGCGAAATGGTCGAGAGCGTGGCTTTCCTCCCGCCTCCGGATTTCACTCCCGGCGCTTAGCACGCCTCGGAGCCGGCATGCGCGACCGACCGCTCCTCCACCTGGTTTTCCCCCGCTGGCAGGGCACGGGCCTGCACCTCACGTTTGGTCACCGCATGCCGCCGATGGCGCTGCTGGTCCTGGCCGCGCTGGCCCGCCGCGAGGGGTGGGACACCCGTGTCATCGACGAGAACTTCGAGCGGGTCCCCGCCGAGCGGCCGGATCTGGCGGTGCTCACGGTCTGGACGCCGCTGGCGGCGCGGGCCTATGCCATAGCCGACGACTACCGGGCCCGAGGAGTCCCGGTCGTGCTGGGGGGCGTGCACCCCTCGCTGCTCCCGACCGAGGCCCTGCGTCACGCCGACGCGGTGGTGTGCGGCGAGGCCGAGACTGCTTTCCGCACCGTTCTGGCCGACGTCGCCGCCACCCGGCTGAAGCCCCTGTACCAGGGCGAATGGCAGGGGATGGAGGTCGTCCCCACCGCCGACGAATGGGCCCACATCGTCTCGTCGTGGCCGATCACCCGATATGCGCCGATGAACACCCTCCAGACGACGCGGGGGTGCCGCTTCAACTGCGACTTCTGCTCGGTGATCCGCATCAATGGGCGGGGTTCGCGCCATCGCGAGCCTGACCAAGTGGTCGAGGAGCTGCGGGTGCTGAAACGAGCCGGTCAGCACCTCGGGGAGTTCAGCTATGTGTTCCTCCTCGACGACGACCTGGCCGCCGACCTTCCCTACACCCAGGAGCTGTGCGAGACGATCCTCGCCTCCGGTGTGAAGGTGACGTGGGGCGCTCAGGCCTCGATCGGCCTGGCCCGCAACACCGCGCTGCTCGACCTCGCCGTGCGCAGCGGCTGCCGGGTGCTGTTCACCGGCTTCGAGAGCGTGTCGAGAGAAGCGCTGATCGAGTGCAACAAGAAGAACCGGCCCGGGGAGTACGGGGAGCTGGTGGGCAATCTCCACCGGCGGGGCGTCGGGGTGGAGGGAGGCTTCATCTTCGGGTTCGACCACGACGACGCCGGCGTCTTCCAGGACACCGTCGAGTTCGTGGATCAGATCGAGGTGGACGTCGCCCACTTCTCCATCCTCACGCCCTATCCCGGCACCCATACATACGCCAGGATGCTGGAGGACGATCGGATCACCTCGTTCGACTGGTCCCGCTACAACCTGTACAACGCGGTGATAACCCCGGCAAGGATGACAGCCCAACAGCTGGACGAGGGGCTGCGCCAAGCCTACCGCTGGTTCTACACGCGGCCCCGCCGGGCCCGCCGGCTGGTCAGGGAGCTGCCGCGCCGCGACCCGCGTTTCAACCTGGCCCTCGCCGCCGCCGGCACCGGGTACGCCCGCCACTACCGTCGCCGGCCGATGAGGTGTGGCGCCGGCTACGAGGCCGCGCCCGACGACATCCGCCAGCTGGCCGCAGCCAGCCGGGCGCCGGCCCAGGACGCGGTCAACATCGCCTTCACCAACGGGGCGGCACGAGCGTCGGCAGCACCCGCGCCGGCCTGAGGCGATTCCTCAGGCCAGTCTCTGCCCATCCTTGATCACCGATATCGCTCGGGTCGGGCAGGTCCGGGCCGCATCGATCAGCTCCTGCTCCGAGGCTGCTTCGGCGTCGATGACCAGCGCGGTGTTGTCGTAGTCGATATGGAACACGCCGGGCGCCGCGCTCAGGCACACCTTGGAGCCGATGCAGCGGGCCCGCTGGACGGTGACCTCGACCGACACGGGAGCGAACCTACGCCTTCTGCATCTGGCGTTGCAGCCAGGCAGTGGCTTCCTGCACCTGCTCGTCGGTGAGCTCGTGGCCGCCGTCGTACCAGTGCAGCTCGATCTCGGCGCCAGCGGTCACCAGCAGCTCCACCACGTCCTCGTAGTCGGCCACGGAGACCTGGTCGTCGCTGCGGCCGTGCCCGCAGAAGAAGGCCTTCCCGTCGAGCACCCGGCCATGGTGGCGGAACGGCGCCCTCGCGGCCAGCAGGACGCCGCCGGCGAGCACGTCGGGGTGGTCAAGGGCCAGGGCGGCCGCCGTGGTGGCGCCGTTGGAGTACCCGAAGACCCAGACGGCGGCCGCATCGAGGTCGAAGGCGTCGCACGCACGGGCCACGAACTGGGCCAGCTCATCGACGCGAGCGTGAAGGTCCTCCACGTCGGGCACGCCCGGCTCGACGCGCCGGAAGTATCGAGGACCGTTCTCCTCCACGTTGCCGCGGGGGCTGAGCAGTGCCACATGGGTGCCGACCGCCTCGCCCACGGGCAAGAGTGAGCTCTCGTCGCCTCCGGCGCCGTGCAGCAGCAGGACGGTCTTTGGTGCGCCCTCGGTACCGTCAGAGGCCGGGCGGTAGCGATATTCGAGACCGAGATCAGGAAGCTCCGGCGTCATGGGCGCACGCTACGGCGTCCACGACGCTTCGCGCCCCTCCGAACTTGGTGAGGAAAGCGGCGCCAGGGCGCCGCTTTCCGCGACACGTTCGACCGTCCTCAGCGGTGGGCGGCGGCGATGGCGGCCTGGCCGATGCTGATCCCGCCGTCGTTCGGAGGCACCCGCTCGTGGACGAGGGCCCTCATGCCCTCGCCCCGCAGGTGGGCGACGACGATCTCGGTGAGGCGGGCGTTCTGGAACACCCCGCCGCTGAGGGCGACGGTGTCGAGCCCCTCCGCTCGGGCCAGCTCGGCCGCCGCGGCCGCGGTCGCCCGGCCGAGGCCGGCATGGAAGCCGGCTGACACCAGGGGCACCGGCGTCCCGGCATCTCGCTCGGCGACGACGCGGGCGACGAGGGGGCCGGGGTCGAGCACGAGGAGGTCGCCGCTGGTTGCCGTCGCCAGCGGGTAACCGGCCACGGCGTCCAGGGGCACGCCGGCGGCGCACGCCTCGAGCTCGATGGCGGCCTGAGCCTCGTAGGTCACGCGGGACCTCAGGCCCAGCAGGGCGGCCACGGCGTCGAACAGCCGCCCGGCGCTGGTGGTCGAGGGCGTCTCCGGCCGGTCCATCAGCGCCATCACCGCTGCCCACCGCTCGTCCACGGCGGCGCCGTACCGCTCCGCCTCCGCGGCCCCCAGGGCCAGCCGGCTCCAGGCCAGACCCATGCGCCACGGCTCCCGAATGGCCCGATTCCCCCCGGGGAGGGGGACCGGGCGGAGATGTCCCACACGCCGGAAACCGGCCAGGTCGGCCACCAGGAACTCACCGCCCCACAGGGTGCCGTCGGCGCCCATGCCCAGGCCGTCGAAGGCGACACCCAGCACCGGCCCAGCGTGCGCGTGCTCGGCCAGGCACGAGGCGATGTGGGCGTGGTGGTGCTGCACGGCCACATCGGGGAGATCGAGATCGAGGGCGAACTTGGTGGAGAGGTACTCAGGGTGCAGGTCGTGGACGACCAGCTCCGGGTGGACGCCGGCGATGTGGCAGAGATGGTCGATGGCCTGGACGAAGGACCGGTAGGCAGGCAGGTGCTCGAGGTCGCCGATGTGGTGGCTGGCCACCACGCTCGCTCCCTTGGCCACGGCGACCGTGCTCTTCAGCTCCGCACCCACGGCGAGCAACTGGCGCCGGGCGGGCAGGGGGAGAGCCAGCGGCTCGGGCGAGTAACCCCGGGAACGGCGCAGCACCTGCACCCGCCCGCCGGGGAGGGCCCGCGCCACGGAGTCGTCGCAGCGGATGTGGATGTCCCGGTCGTGGGTCAGCATGGCGTCGACCATGGGGCCGAGCCGAACCAGCGCGTCGGTGTCCTGATGGGCGATGGGCTCGTCGCTCAGGTTCCCGCTCGTCATCACCAAAGGCCGCGCCACCCGGGCCAGGAGCAGGTCGTGCAGCGGCGTGTAGGGCAGCATCAGGCCGAGCTCGGGCAGGCCCGGCGCCACTGCTTCGCTCACGCCGGCGCCGTGCCTGCGAGGGGCAAGCACGATCGGGCGCCGAGGCGAGGAAAGCGCCTCCTCGGCCGCGGGGGACAGGCGGCACAGCGAGCGGGCGGTATCGAGGTCCGCCACCATGACGGCGAACGGCTTGTCGTCACGCGCCTTGCGCCGGCGCAGTTCGGCCACGCCGGCCACGGAGGTGGCGTCCACCGCGAGGTGGTAGCCCCCGAGGCCCTTGACGGCGAGGACCCGTCCCGCCCGCAGCTGTTCGCCGGCGGCGTCGAGTGCGTCACCCCGCTCGGCCAGCACGGCGCCGGTGGGGTCGAGCAGGCGCAAATGGGGGCCGCAGGCAGGGCAGGCGTTGGGCTCGGCGTGGAAGCGCCGGTCGGCCGGGTCCTCGTACTCCGAGCGGCAGGCGGTGCACATGGTGAAGCCGGACATGGTGGTCGAGCCGCGGTCGTAGGGGATGGCGGTGATGATCGTGTAACGAGGCCCGCAGTTGGTGCAGTTGACGAACGGGTACTCGAAGCGACGGTCGGCCGGGTCACCCAGCTCGGCCAGGCAGTCGGGGCAGGAGGCCACGTCCACGCTGACCGCCACCGCCGGGGCTCCGGCGGCCCGGCTGTCCACGATGCGGAACCCCTCGGCGAGACCCAGCGCCGGCAGGGCGGCGGCCTCCACCGACTCCACGCGGGCCAGTGGGGGAGCGTCGTCCCGGAGCCGCCGGCACAGCTCGTCCAGCTGCTCGGGGCCGCCCTCGGCCTCGACGACCACCCCCTCGCTGTCGTTGGCCACCGAGCCGACCAGTCCGAGCTCGACCGCGGTGCGGTAGACGAAGGGGCGGAACCCCACGCCCTGCACCGTGCCGGTCACCCGCAGCCGGCGCCGCTCGGTCAATGGCCGGGTCGCCGGCGTCAGCAGATGCGGGGGAGGGGGTCGCCGACGAGCATGTCGACGATGCGCGTGCCCCCGAACACCGTGTTGATGATGACCACCCCTGGCGGCTCCTGTCGGATCTCGCCGATCTGGGCGGCGTGGGCGCCGAGCGGATGGGCCCGCATGGCGGCCAGGGCCGCCTCGGTCTCGTCGGCGGGCACGACGGCGACGAGCTTGCCCTCGTTGGCCACGTACAGGGGGTCGATGCCGAGGATCTCGCATGCGCCGTTCACGGCGTTCTGCACGGGCAGGGACGCCTCGTCGAGCACCAGGTGGACGTCTGCGGCCCGCGCCAGCTCGTTGCAGACCGTTGCCACGCCGCCGCGCGTGGGGTCCCGCAGCCAGCGGGTCGACGGGGCCGCGGCCAGCAGCACCTGTACCAGGTCCCCGAGGGGGGCGCTGTCAGACTTCACGTCGGCGCTGATGCCGAGCTCGCCCCGGGCCAGCATGACGGCGATGCCGTGATCGCCGATGTGGCCGGAGACGAGCACCTTGTCGCCGGGGCGGACGGAACCGGCGCCGAGCTGGACCGAAGCGGGGATGACACCCACGCCGGCGGTGGTGATGTAGCACCCGTCGGCCGCGCCCTTGTTGACCACCTTGGTGTCGCCGGTGACGATCTGCACGCCGGCGCCGGCGGCGGCCTCGGCCATGTCGGCCACGATGGCCTTGAGATCGGCGATGGGGAAGCCCTCTTCCAGCACGAAGGCGGCCGAGACCCACAGGGGTCGTGCCCCCATCATGGCCACGTCGTTCACCGTGCCGTGCACGGCCAGGTGGCCGATGGACCCACCGGGGAACTGGAGGGGCTTGACCACGAAGGAGTCGGTGCTGAAGGCGAGGCGCTCACCGGAAGGGAGGCCGAGCACGGCGCCGTCGGCCAGGGGCGACAACGTGTCGTTGCGGAAGGCGTCGAGGAACACGGCGTCCACCAGCGCGGCGGACGCCTTGCCGCCGGCGCCGTGGGCAGAGTTGACGGCGTCCTCCAGGAGGCGGGGCCGGCGCCGGCGGTAGGCCTCGATGCGGTCGAGGACGATGTCCTCCCGGGAGGGCCCGCGCTCGGGCTCGGGCTCCTCGACAGGGAGGGGGAGGGCTTCGCTCATGCCGAGCGGACGGGGATGGCGGCGCCCTTGGTGAACCGGCCGTAGTTGTAGTAAGCGGCGCAGGCGCCCTCGGAGGACACCATGCACGTGCCGATGGGCGTCTCCGGCGTGCAGGCGGTGCCGAACACCTTGCACTCCCAGGGCTTGATCACGCCCTTGAGGACCTCGCCGCACTGGCACGCCTTGGGATCGGCCACCCGCACGCCGGGCACGGAGAAGCGAAGCTCGGCGTCCCACGGCGAGAAGGCGTCGGACAGCTTGAGGGCGCTCTGGGAGATGAACCCCAGGCCGCGCCACTCGAAGTGGGGCCGCACCTCGTAGACCTCGGCCATGATCTCCAGGGCCTTCAGGTTGCCCTCGTCCCTGACGGCGCGGGTGTACTGGTTCTCGACCTCGCAGCGGCCGTCGCGGATCTGCTGCAGCAGCATGACGATGGACTGCAGGATGTCGAGCGGCTCGAAGCCGGCGGTCACCAACGGCAGCTTGTACTCCGCGGGCACGAAGCGGTAAGGGCGGTTGCCGATCACGGTGCTCACGTGGCCGGGACCGATGAAGCCGTCGAGGCGCAGGTCGGGGGACTCGAGGATGGCCTTGAGCGGCGGGACGATGGTGACGTGGTTGCAGAACACGCTGAAGTTGGTGATGTTGGCGGCGCGGGCCTTGAGGAGCGTGACGGCGGTGGACGGGGCCGTGGTCTCGAAGCCGATGGCGAAGAACACCACCTCGCGGTCCGGGTTGTCCCGGGCGATGCGCAGGGCGTCGAGGGGCGAGTACACCATGCGGACATCCGCGCCACGGGCCTTGGCCTCGAGCAGGTTCCCGTTGCTCCCCGGCACCCGCATCATGTCGCCGAAGGAGGTGAAGATGACGCCGGGCGTCTCGGCCAAGGCGATCCCGTCGTCGACCCGGCCCATCGGGATCACGCACACCGGGCAGCCGGGGCCGTGGATCAGCTCCACGCTCTCGGGCAGCACGTTCTCGATCCCGTGCTTGTAGATGGTGTGCGTGTGGCCGCCGCACACCTCCATGAACTTGAGGTGCCTGCCGCGGGCCAGGGCGGTGATCTGCTCGACGGCGACGCGGGCGGCAGCCGGGTCGCGGTACTCGTCAACGAACTTCATCGGGCCACCTTCTGTTCGGGATGGTTGCGCTGCTCGGCGGGGCCGAGGGCGGACTGGACGTAGGCCCACAGGGCGTGGGCGACGGCTGCTTGTGACTCCTGGACGCGGTGCACGCTGTCCGAGCTCACGACCAGGCAGTGCTCGACGTCGTCGGTGGCGCCCATGCGCCCGCCGTCGTAGCCGGCCAGGCCAACGGTGAGCATGCCCCGCTTGCGAGCCTCGGCGAAGGCCATGAGGAGGTTGTCGGAGTTGCCGCTGGTGGAGAACCCGACGGCGATGTCACCGGGGCGGCCGTAGGCGATGAGCTGGCGGGAGAAGACCACGTCGAAGCCGATGTCGTTGGACAGCGCCGTGAGCACGGCCTGGTCGAAGGCCAGGGAGCGGGCGGGAAGGGGCTGGCCGTGGGGAGGGCGGGTGCACAACTGCGCGAAGGCATCGGCGTCGGTGGCGCTGCCGCCGTTGCCGAAGGTGAAGGCCTGACCCCCGGCAGCGAAGCGTTCAGCCATGGCCGCGGCCGCGGTGCGCAGCTGCTGGTCGCAGCGCTCGAGGGTATGGCGCCGCAGCTCCGTGCTCTGCGCCCACTTGCCCTCGGCGGAGCGGGCCAGGTCGGCGAGCAGTGAGCCGGCGTCGCGCTCCTCGCGCTCGATGAAGGGGTACAGGAAGTCGGTGGCCTCCCGCGTGCGGCTCATGCCGTTCCCCCGTCGGGGCCCCAACCCCGGCTCCTCGCCGAGGCGGGGTCCCCATCCCCGCCCGGCGCCGTCTGTGTTGTTCCCCCGCCGG
>PJQG01000051.1:0-21240 GCA_002861595.1 Actinomycetota bacterium | reverse complement strand
CCCCGGCTCCTCGCCGAGGCGGGGTCCCCATCCCCGCCCGGCGCCGTCTGTGCCGTTCCCCCGCCGGGGCCCCAACCCCGGCTCCTCGCCGAGGCGAGGTCCCCATCCCCGCCCGGCGCCGTCTGTGTTGTTCCCCCGCCGGGGCCCCAACCCCGGCTCCTCGCCGAGGCGGGGTCCCCATCCCCGCCCGGCGCCGTCTGTGCCGTTCCCCCGGTCTCGAGCGACGTGATGGCGGAGCCGGCGTGGACCAGCACCAGGTCGCCGGGGCGGGGTGTGTCGATGATGGTGGTGTCGATGCGCTCGCGGCCCTCCGGGGTGCGCACGATGGCCTCGTCGCCCTCCACGGTGATCACCTCGGCCGGGCGGCCCTCGTCCGAGCAGGTGATGCACACCTCCTCGGTGCACACCTCGGGCCGCAGTAGCCCGGGATGCTCGAAGCAGACGTGGGTGAGCTCCCAGAGCAGGTGGTAGAGCCGTTCGAACTGCTCCGACGCCTCGAGCGGGTCGTCGGCGTCGACCCACAGGACATGGCGGGCGGCGCCGGCCGGCGGCCGGGGGCCCGAACCGATCCACACCGTCTCCACTCCCCACGCGTCACCGCGGCGCATGGCCGCGGCCACGTCGGTGTCCTCGGCATCGGCGACGGCCACGATGATGTCGCCCGCCCGCACCGGCGCTCGCAGCGCGCCCACCAGGTCGTCGCCCGCCGGTATGGCGACCGCCGGGAGTGCCCGCTTGCCCACGACCACGGGGTGGACGAACTCGACGGCGATGTGGTGGGCGTGGAACGGCCAGGCCGGCGAGCAGCACCACATGGTGCCGCCGGCGGCGAAGCGGCGGGCCAGCGCCAACGAGGCGTGGGCGAGGTCGTCAGCCAGCCCGCCGATCGGTGCTCGGCCGGCGGCGCCCTCCGGCACCGGCAACGAGACCACCTCGGGCTGGGCCGTCACAGCGGAGTGCTCTCCCGGAACTGATCCAGCTCCTCGAAGTACTCGCCGCCACCGAGCAGCTTGAGGAACTCGAGCGTCTTGGCCGCCTCCTCCTCGTCGAGCTTGCTCATGGCGAAGCCGACGTGGATCAGCACCCACTCGCCCACGGAGATCCCACCGGGGTCGCCGGCAACGAGACCGACGTTGACCTCGCGGCGCACGCCGTCAACCTCGGCGATGGCCTTGTGCTGCTCGTCGTCGACGATCTCGACGATCTGACCGGGGATTCCTAGGCACATCGTGGGCACCTCCTGGTGCTTGAGGTCAAAGGTTGGTTGACTCCGCCTGCCGGGAGGCGAGCGGCGGCCGGTGGTGACGGCGGTTGAGGGCCCGTTCGGACGAGGCCTCGGATACCTCCAGAGTACCCCTGGGGAACCGCTATGAGGGGACCTCTGTTCCCTCTCCGGCACTGTTTCCGGACCCGTTCCCGGTGGGCGTGGAGCCGGGCAGTTGCGACCGGGCCCGCTGCGTCGACTGGGCGGCGCCGTCGAGCTGCTCGAGGACCTTGGCCTTGGCCGCGATGTCCTCGAGAGCCAGGAGGATCTCCTTGGCGTTCTCCGCCGTTCGGGCCGTGGCCCGGAGCACGACGAACAGCAGGGCCACGAACAGCACGATCACCAACGCCCCGGCGATCAGAAGGATGTCGACGGTCTCCATGTCGACTCAGGCGGCGGCGCTGTCGGGCCTGGTGAGCCGCTCCAGGAGGGCGGCGACCGCAGCAACGACGGGACCGTCGGGGTCGTAGTCGATGAGGGGGGTGCCGGCCTTGTCGGCGTCAAGCACGGCGTCGCTCCACGGCACCCGCCCCGCCACGACCATGTTGTGGTTGGCGAAGAACTCCTCCATGGCGGCCAGGTCGTCGGGGGAGCGCAGCTTGTTGGCCACCACCACGACCTGCTTGATCGGCAGCTCGGCGGCCAGCTCTCCCATTCGTCGAGCGGTCTCCAACGAACGGTAGTAGGGCTCGGCCACGAGCAGGAGAGCGTCGACGTGACGGGTGGTGCCCCTGCTGAAGTGCTCCGGGGAAGCTTCGAAGTCGACCAGGGTCACCGAGTCGCCCTGGTGCTCGGCGTCGGCCAGGATGGCGCTCACTGTGGCGTGTGACGAGCACAGGCAGCCCTCGTCGGCGTGGGCGGGCATGGCCATGTGCACGACGGCGACGCCGTCGGGGCCGCGAGCACCGAAGCGGTCGACCACCGTCGCCACCGGGTCGTTCAGCGCGGCGCCGTCGAGGCGGCGGGAGACAAGGCCCATGGGCAGCGGGTCGATGGCCGCCGCGGCCGTCCTGGAGATCCCGAGGGCGACGGCGACGTTGGGATTGCTGTCGCCGTCGATGACCAGCACGGAGCGACCCTGCCGGGCGACCAGGCGCGACAGCGTGGCCGACAGCGTGGTCTTGCCGGCGCCCCCCTTGCCGGCGACGGCGATGCGCAGGGCCGGGCTCACGAGTCAACGCTCCTCGACGGCGCTCCAGCAGGGTCGACGGTGGTCGAAGGCACGGTGACGGGCTCGCCGATGCCGTCGTAGCGACCGAGGTAGGCGGACAGGTAGCGGTGGCTCTCCCGCAGGGCACCGGCCCAGGCGTGCAGCCAGTCGACGCCCTCGGGGGTGAGGGCGTAGGTGCGCCGGGCGGGGCCGGCCACCGAGTGCTCCCACCAGGAGGAGACCAGGCCGTCGTCCTCCATCACCCGCAGGGTGCGGTACAGCCCGCCCGGATCGACACTGCGAAGCCCGAGCTGGCCGATGTGGTCGAGCAGGTCGTAGCCGTGGGCCGGAGCCTCTCCGATCAGCAGCAGCAGGCTGGCCCGCAGGTAGTTGCGGGGAAGGCCGCCCTGGGGCTCCTCCACCGACTTGTTGTTCTTCGTCTCGTCCTTGGACCGGGCCGCCATGTCAGCTTCTTGCCTCTCGCGTCGTGGTGTGGGCGTCGGGGCTGGTCGCCACCGACGAGCTCAGTGGTCGTGGCCGGCGTGCTCGCTGGCGCGGGCCGACTGGCAGGCGGCCGCCTCGTCGGGGGAGTTGTGGCACCAGCAGTCGGCGCTGCACTCCCCGTGAGTCGGCCTGGTGAGGTCCGCGAACGCCGAGGCGAACTCGAGGCCCCCCTCCTGCACGCCGGTCTCGGAGAGGGCGTAGCGGTCGCCGGCACGCTCCACGTAGCCCTCGGTCACGAGCAGGTCGAGGTACTGGGCGCCGATCGAGGCCTCCACCCCCAGGAAGCGCTCGAGGACCTTGGCGTCGATCTGGTCGCCGAGGCCCTCCCCGCGCAGCCAGTACATCACTTGCAGGATCTCGCTGCGGTAGAACATGGCTGCGAGCGCCTCCGACTTGGGCGGATGCACCATCTCGTCCACGATTGGCCTCCCCTACGTACGTAGTCGTGCCCGGTTTCGGCCTCGCGAGGCCTCCGGAGCAAGTTTTTCCGGAATTCGCCAGAAAGATTTCTCACCGGCGACTTCGGTAGGTGTAGTGTACACATACCAGACCCAAACGAGGGGGTTTTTCAATGCCAGCAAGTGATGGTCGCACCCGCAGGACACGCACTGCGCGCAACACCGGTCCGGACATGCGCCCGGCATCGCCGCGGGGCGACTCCGTAGCAAGCACCCAGGCCGGACCGTTCCCCACAGGATCGGAGATGGAGAGCTTCAAGCGCCCGCAGCAGGCCATCGGGCTCATCGACGGGTACGACCCGCTCGATCCCTTCGCCCCGATCGGCGTGCGCAGCCGCGCCACCGTGGAGCCGCCCGACTCGCTGGCCCTCGGTCCGCTGAAGAAGATCTACCTGATCTGGATGGTCGGCGCCTCCTGTGACGGCTGCACCGTGGCCGTGTCCGGTGGCACCCATCCCCGCGTGGAGCACCTGCTGGCCGGCATCATCCCGGGCCTGCCCCGGGTCGAGCTCGTCCACACCGTCGTCTCCACCGAGTCGGGCGCCGAGTGGACCCACAACCTGTTCATGGCCGAGCGAGGCGAGCTCGATGCTCCTTACGTCATCACCTGGGAAGGCTCGATCATGGACGAGTCGATCTCCGGCGACGGCTACTGGATGGGCCTGGGCGAGGACCCCGCCACCGGCCGCCAGATCACCAGCCTGGAGTGGCTCGACCGTCTCTCGCCGGGGGCCGCGGCCGTCATCGCCATCGGCACCTGCGCCACCTGGGGCGGCATCCCCGCCTCCAAGGGCAACGTCACCAACGCCATGGGCATGATGGACTACCTGGGCAAGGACTACCGGTCCTCGTTCGGCGTGCCCGTGGTCAACATCCCCGGCTGCGCTCCCATCGGTGACAACTACCTGGAGACCGCCGCTGCGGTCTGTCTCTTCCTCAACGGCCTGGCGCCGCTGCCCGAGTTCGACGAGCTCGGTCGCCCGGCGTGGCTGTTCGGGGAGACCGTGCACCGCCACTGCCCGAGGGCCGGCTACTACGAGGAGGGCGTGTTCGCCGAGGAGTACGGGGACAAGGAGTGCCTCGTGGAGCTCGGCTGCTGGGGCCCGGTGGTGCAGTGCAACATCGCCGAGCGCGGCCAGGTCGACGGCCACGGTGGTTGCATGCAGATGGGTGGCATCTGCATCGGCTGCACCATGCCCGGCTTCCCCGACAAGTTCTCGCCCATCGGCGCCATCGCCCCCGGTTCGCTGATCTCGTCCACCACCAGCCGGGCCGTGGGCGGCTTCATCCGTCGCATGCGCGGCATCAGCCGGGTGGACAAGAACATGACGCCTCGCTGGGACAAGGACATCCCCACCGGCTGGTCCCGGGCCAAGACCGGCCCGCGGGGCAGCATGAAGACCGTCCACAAGTTCTACTCGAAGTACCAGCACACCCACGAGGGCCACAACTAACGAAGCGTTGCTGGGCGGGGCTCCCGGCCCATCCGGAGCCCCGCCAGCGCCAGACACGTCCAGAACACCGAAGAAAGAGACGGGGGAACAGCACCCATGTGTTTCAAGAATCTGCCCATCGAGTTCGACGAGACCGGCAAGGCCAGCCTGAAGGAGGGCGTGCGTGACCCGTATGCGGTCGCCGTCGCCGAGCCCAAGGGCTACGTCCGGCGCAACGAGGGACCCGGCGCCCAGCTGGCGGCGCCGCCCCGCCTGCGGGACTGGAACATCGACCCGATGACCCGGGTGGCCGGCGCCCTGGCCGTGCACACGGTGCTCGACCTGGAGAACCGCAAGGCCGTCGAGGCCCACGCCCGGGCCATGTTGTTCCGGGGCTATGAGATCATCCTGCAGGGCCGCGACCCCCGGGACGCCATCGACATCTCCTCCCGGGCCTGTGGGGTGTGCGGTGGCGTGCACGCCACCGTGAGCTCGCTCTGCATCGAGCAGGCCTTCGGCGTCTGCCCCCCGCCCCTCGGGGTGGAGGTGCGCAACCTGGGCGAGGTGGGCGAGATGTTCTACGACCGCCCGCTGCACCTGGGCCTGCTGGCCGGCCCCGACTACTCGACGGCCCTGGTGTCGGTCACCAACCCAGAGCTGGTTACCCGGGCCGAGAAGACCCTGGCACCGCACGGCGACGTCCACGGGTACCGCACCATCAAGGACATCATGGACGCCCTCAACCCGCTCACGGGCCAGATCTACCTGGAGGCCCTGGAGTGGACCCGGGTCGGTCGCATCATGGCCATGTTGATGCTGGGCAAGTACCCGCACCCCTCCACCCTGCTGCCCGGTGGGGTCATGACCACCATCTCCACCTCGAGCTTCAACGAGTACTACACCCAGCTGGGCAAGATCTTCGACTTCGCCAAGGTGATCTGCCGCATCTGGGACGACATCTGCGACTTCTTCCTCGAGGCCAACCCGGCCTACGAGCAGGTCGGGGCCCGAGAGATGAACATCGCCCAGGTGGGCATCTGGGACGACTCGACGGCCTACGACGCCACCTACGCCAACATCAACCACTGGGGCAAGCGGCGTTGGTCCAAGCCGTCGATGATCATCGACGGCAAGCTGGTGACCAACAACCTCACCGACATCAACATGGGCTTCGAGGAGTTCATCGAGCACTCCTTCTACGAGGACTGGACCCGCGCCGGCGGCCCCCGCTACCGCACCGACCCCCTCGGCAACCCCATCTCGCCGCACCACCCGTGGAACAAGACCACCATCCCCAAGCCCCAGGCCACCGACTTCCGGGGCAAGTACACCTGGGACACCGCTCCCCGCTGGGACCGGCGCACCGTCGAGACCGGCGCCTACGGCCAGCTGTGGGGCACGGCGCTCACCGGCGACAGCCAGGAGAACCCGTTCTTCCACGCCACCGGCCACAGCCTGCAGATGGTGGTCCCCCGCCACGGGCTGCCCGAGACCGAGCTCGAGTGGAAGGTGCCGCGCACCCTCAACGCCCTCGAGCGCAACCGGGCCCGGGCCTACTCCATGGCCTTCACCTCCACCATCGGCATGAACTGCATGCTCAAGGCGCTGGAGTACTGGCGCCGGGGCGAGACCAAGGTGCACACGCCCTTCAAGATCCCCCAGGACGAGCGGGTCGCGGTGGGCTTCTGGGAGGCCGGCCGGGGCTGGCTGGCCCACCACATGGTCATGGACAAGGGCCGGATCGTGAACTACCAGATCACCACGCCCTCCACCCTCAACGCCGCACCGAGGGACCCCTTCGGCGGCCTCGGGCCCTACGAGCAGGCCATCGTCGACACCCCCATCCTGGAGAGCGTGCCCGACGACCAGGTGAAGGGCATCGACGTGCTCCGGGCCATCCGCAGCTTCGACCCGTGCATGCCCTGCACGACGCACATGGACACCGGCAAGGGTGTCATCGTGCGTGAGGTCAACTCCTGCGGCTGCACACTGGAGTAGTTCGATCGAGCCTGAGGGCCCGCCCCCGCAGGCGACCAGCACGGCATCCGGCGCCGACGCCGCCCACCCGATCGTGGTGGGCGGCGTCGGCCTTCCCTGGCTCCGAGACCTCGACTTCGGCACCCAGTTCATCCGTCGGATCAGCGACCTGGAGTGGCCGGCGGACGTTCGCATCGAGGACCTGTCGTACGCCGCCCACCGGGTGCTGGACACGCTCAACGCGCTGAGCCCGCGCAAGGTGGTCCTGGTGGGCGCCATGCCCCGCGAGGTGGACCCGCCCGGCACCGTGCGTCGCTATGAGCTGGACCTCGAGCCGCCGGCGGGCGAGGAGGTGGTCGACCGGCTCAGCGAGGCCATCGGCGGTATCATCGACCTCGACCACACGCTGGCCGTGGTGCGCTACTGGCGAGGCTTTCCCCCTGGCACGGTGGTGATCGAGGTGGAGCCGGGCGATCGTTCCTTCGGCCTCGGCTTCTCGGACGAGGTCGAAGCGATCGTGGACACCGTACTCGCCATGGTGCGAGAGGAAGTGGGCAGCATCACCGAACAGGTCAAGGGGTGACGAGATGAGCATGGGCATGAGTAGTGACGGTGAAGAGCTCTCCTACGACGACGCGTGGGACCGCATCGCGGAGCTGGCCGAGGACCTGGTGAACCATCACGACGTCAGCGTGGCCCAGCGGGTGGAGGAGCTGCTCGACTGGGTCGACGCCGTGCACAAGGAGGGTCTCGGGCAGCTGGTGGAGATGATCCGGGCCTGGCGGGGCGAGGTCTTCCTGGAGAACGTGGCCAAGGAGCCCGTTCCCGGACGTCTTCTCGCTGCCTACGGTCTCGGCATCACGCCCGAGGAGCTGGGCGAGGAGGCCAGAAAGGCCGTCGATGCCGCCTTGGCCGAGATCGCCCCCCTGGTCGAGTCCCACGGCGGCGCCATCGAGGTCGTCGACGTCGCCGACGGCGTGGTCAAGGTGCGCATGCACGGCACCTGCGACGGCTGCGCCAGCTCGTCGGCCACACTCACCTTCGGGCTGGAGGCGGAGCTCAAGAAGCGCTGGCCCGACTTCCGTCGGCTCGAGGAGGTGGACGCGGCCACGGAGGTGAACCCGGACACGATCGACCTCAAGAGCTTCGGCCCCTCCGGCGGCGCGTCGGCGGTGCCCGAACCCCAGCAGCCGCTGATCCAGATCAAGGGTCACGAGGGGCGATAGGCCACTCGGCATGGGGATGTCGGGCGAGGAGCTGGCGTACAAGTCACGCGCTCTTGCCCAGAGCCACCCGCTCACCCGCCTGGCCAAGTCGTTGGTCGACCGCTGCGCCGAAGCCGAGCGGGCGTCCCAGCCGCTCCCGGAGACCGGCACCTGGGCGGCTGCCGCGATGGTGACGGGCTACTGTCTTCGCCGCGTCGAGGAGGACGAAGCGGGCTTGCAGCTGACCGCCACCGATGGCGCCGACGCCGGGGAGGTGGATCTCGACGCGCTCGACCAGGAGGCGCTGCGCATCGCCTCCGACCTCCGCACCGAGGGGGCACCCCAGCAGATCATCGGGGACGAGGACAGCGTCATCTCCGCCCTGGACCGGATCATCGCCTCCGAGGTCGACCGGCGCATCGGGAACTGGAAGGAGAACGTGGACCAGGAGGCGTGGGCCGAGCTGGAGGCCTACATCACCTGGTGGGCGGTGAAGGGCTATGCCCTGCGGGTGGCGGAGAAGGCGACGGGGGCCCTGGCGTGAGGATCCTGCTCGCCGGCGTGGGCAACGTGCTGCGCACCGACGACGCCTTCGGCGTGGAGGTCGCCCATCGCCTCGAGAAGATGGAGCTGCCGGCCGGCGTCCACGTGGTGGAGACCGGCATCGGAGGGATGGCCCTGGTGCAGGAGCTGATGGAGGGGTGGGACGCCCTGGTGATGATCGACACCGTCGACTACGGCCGGGAACCGGGGACCGTCATGCTCATCGAGCCCGAGGTGATCGACGTCGAGGAGCTCTCCTGGGGCGAGCGCTACGACCAGCTCTCCGACATCCACCTGGCCAAGCCCGAGCGCGTCCTCGTGCTGGCGCGGGCTCTCAAGGTCCTGCCCGAGCACGTCCTCATGGTGGGCTGCCAGCCCACCGATGCCCATGAGCTCGGGTTGGGGCTCACCCCACCCGTCGAGGCGGCTGTCGAGGTCGCCGTCTCCGAGATTCTCCGCCACGTGGAGGAGCTGAGCGCCCTCCACGCCGCCAGCTGAGGGCGACGGCTGCTTAGATGGGGAACGTGGCCAGCGAAGCACCCCCCAGTCACACGGATCTGCGTGGGGCCATCAAGGCCCTCGAGGACCAACTTGCGAACGCTCCCCGGTCGGTGAGGCCGTACGAGCACGCCGCCATCTGCTATCGCCTGGGCCTCGCCTACGCGGAGTCGCCGGTGGACAGCCGGGAGGGCAACCTTCGAAAGGCGCTGGCCTGCTTCGACACCGCCGCCGGCATCTTCGACCCGCGCTTCGATCCAGTGGAGCACGCCCGCGTGCTCAACGCCGCCGGCGCCGTGCACCGGGCGCTGGGCGACCGACGAAAGGCGGCGGAGCTGTTCGAGAAGGCCGGCGCTCTCTTCGAGGGCCGCGAGCGGGACGACGAGCGGGCCGCCGCCCTCAACAACCTCGGCCTGGTGCGGGCAGAGCTGGGCGAGATCGAGCCGGCCGTGGCCGCCTTCGACACCGCCGCCGACCTGTTCGACACGAGCTCCCCCGACGGTCGGCGAGGGCGGGTGGCCACGCTGCACAACCGAGGGCAGGCCCACGCCGCGCTCGGGACCGAGGACGGGCTGGAGGCGGCGCTGGCCGACTACGAGTTCGCCCAGGCCGACCTCGACGCCGACGAGGCGCCCTATCACTACGGTCTCATGCACCACAGCGTCGGCGTGGCGTGCAGCGCCCTGGCCAACCTGCGCCCGGCGGAGCGCACCCGGCTCCTCGAGGAGGCGGTTGCCGCCTTCGAAGAGTCACTCACGGTCTTCACCCGGCTCGGCTTCCCGTTCCAGCATGCCCTGGCCAAGCACAATCTGGGGCTGGCCCACGCCGCTCTCGGCGCGGCTCATGGAGGAGCCGGCACGGAGCAGGGCCTGCTCCACCTCCGCCGGGCGCTGGCCAGCTTCGAGGATGGCGTGGCCCTGCTGGACACCAGGGTCCACGCCGACGCCTGGAAACAAGCCTTCGCCAGCCTGTCACGCGTCGAGCAGGACCTGGAGGCGGTGTTCCCCGGAAAGACCCGAGCGGCCCACTTCGCCGCCCTCCTGGCCAGCGTCGACGACAAGGAGATGGGCCGTCTGCTGCGGGAGCGCCTGCTGGGTCTCCTCGTCCTCCCCGAACCTCGCCGCCGTTCGGTGGTTGCCGAGGCGGCCATGGCTGTCGCCCAGCTGGGTCGCGAGCCCGCGGAGCGGATCATCGAGGCCGAGCTGCGGTTCCTCATCGAACAACCCACCGAGTTCCAGGATGTGGGCATGCGGGGCCGGTTCGACGGCCACCAGCAGCTGCACGGCGAGGAGCGGGAGGAAGCCGATCGAGCCTTGGACGTGGCCATCGGCGAAGCGCTCCAGGGGCCACAGCGCATCCTCGTTCGCGACTTCTTCTACTCCATCGGCTGGGAGCGCCCGTGACGGGCTCGGCCCCTGATCCCGAGCTTGACCAGACGGGGGCGATGCAGATCGCACGAGATTTCGTGACGGCCGTGGCTTGGGGTGAGCACCGCAAGGTGTGGGACCTGCTGAGCCCGGATGGGCGCAAGACGGTGTTGCGGGTCGGGGTGAACCACGGAATGGACGAGGCCTTGGCTGCGCGCCTTCGCGATGGCACTGCGGGGAAGGCCGAGAGCGAGGAGTTCCTGGTGCAGTTGGTGCTCGGTCTGCGGGCCGACCTACGGGGCGCCGACCTCGACACCGTGGAATACAGCGCAGATCCCGCACCCGAGCCCGGTCGGGCCCGGGTGGTGCTGGAGTCGCCTCTGCCGGTTGGGCTGGCCGCATCCGGCTCAGGGCTTCCGATCGGCTCGCTCGAATTGGTGGACGACGGCACCGGAGCGTGGAGAGTCGAGCGCCTGGTTCCCAACGTGACGCCGGCATGACCGCTCCCCTCAACCCCGGCGTCGGAGGGCTCGGCCCCGGAGAGGAGAGCGAGCGCTTCGGCCATGTGGTGCGGTCGTACCGCATGTCGGTGTCCGCCGGCGCTCTCGCCCTCGCGTGGGCCCGCCAGGAGAACGCGCCCCACGGTGCGTGCGTGCTCGTCGAGCGCGAGGTCAGCCCCCTGGGCCGCCTGACCAAGTTGTGGACGTCGCCCCCTGAGGCCACGTTGGCCCTCGCCCTGGTGTCGCGCCCGCCGCTGCCCGTCGAGGAAGCCGATGCGATCTGGCTGGTGGCATGCCTGGCCGCCGCAGAGGGGGCCGAGGTCGCCTCGGGCCGGTCGCTGGCCAGTTGGTGGCCGGACGTGATCCTCGAACGGGACACCGACGAGCCAGTTGGCCAGGTCAAGGCCGAGGTCCAGCTCGGGCCGGGCAAGGTGCGCAGCGCCGTTCTCAGCCTACGCCTGGACCTCGAGAAGCTCGGTGTCGGCGCCGAAGGCCGCGAAGGTGTGTTCGAG
Organism: Actinomycetota bacterium; assembly: GCA_002861595.1. Lineage (GTDB taxonomy): Bacteria > Actinomycetota > Acidimicrobiia > Acidimicrobiales. Next base: position 9,829 of record PJQG01000051.1, on the reverse strand, counting down.
GGTGTGCTGGCGGCCTTCGATCGCCACAGTGAGAGCCTCACCGACGGTGCCGCCGGCGTGGCTGCCGCCTACGAGAGCCGCTGCACGCTGCTCGGTCGACGGATCAAGGTGAACCTCCTTCCCAAGGGGGAGGCGCGAGGGGTTGCCCGCGGCGTCGACCGCACCGGCAACCTCAACATCGAGTCCGGGACCGGGATGCTCGAGCAGCTCTCGATCGACCGCCTGCGTAGCTACGAGGTCGTGTAGCCCGGCTGGGCGCTGTGCGGGTCGGCGCCGGCCCGCTCACTCCCCGTGCTGCGAACCGCCCTCGGCCTCCTTGCCCGGCTTGGCCGTGTTCTGGGCAAGGGCTTCCTTGGTCGGCATCTCGTCTATGGGACCGCCGGGATGCATCTCGACACGCGGCGGGCCGGGCGTGTCGCTGGTGTCCATCGGCCCGCTCTCGACGATCTCCTCGAGCCGGTCCTCGAGCTCGTCGGGTCGGGGGGCTGCCCCGCCCTCGAGCCCCTCTCGAGCCTGGGTGTCGTCCGTCATCGCTCCATCTCCTCCTCGTGGGTGTGGTGTCACCCGCCGTGGGCTTTGTCTACCCCATCTGCTCCCGTCTCACCCTCTGGAGCGCGCCGACATATAGGTGTGCGTCACCCTGTGAAGGACTAAGGTTGGCCGGCGGGAGGAGCGCTCGTGGCCCGGCAGGCGAAATCGACCACCGAGGGTGGAGGAGGCAGTGAGGACCTTCGCGCTCGCAGCCTTCTCCGGCCGGCCATCCTCCTGCTCCTCAAGGAACGGGCCAGCCACGGGTACGAGCTCGTGAGCCGCCTCGGGGACCTGGGGCTCGACGTCCCTGACTTCGGCGGGCTCTACCGGGCCCTGCGCACCATGGAGGACGAGGGCCTGGTCAGCTCTTCCTGGGGGACGCCGGCGCGGGGGCCGGCCCGGCGTGTGTACGCCCTCACCCCCGAGGGAGAGGACCAGCTGCGCGAGTCGGCTCCGGCCTTGGTGCAACAGCGCCGGGCCATCGGAGGGCTGCTCGACCGCTACCGGGGCCTGGTGCACCAGGAGCGCAAGACCAAGCGCCAACGCCGCCATGTGCTCGTGGTCGAGGACGACGACGACATGCGCCACACCCTTTGGGTCCTGCTCGAGCAGCGGGGGTGGGTCGTGGACGAGGCGGCTGACGGCGAAGCAGCACTTGCCCGGTGGTCGAAGGCCCCCGACGGCATCGTGCTGCTCGACCAGCGCATGCCGGGGATGACCGGCATGGAGGTGGCTCGACGGATGCGCAAGGACGGCTTCGGTGGTCCCATTCTCCTGTACTCCGCGTACCTCCAGCCCGAGCTCCAGGCCAAGGCGGCGGCCCTCGACGTGCAGACCCTCGAGAAGGCGAACTTCGCCGAGCTGTTCGAGGCCCTCTCGCAGTACGAGGGGCGCGGCCGTTTCCGGGCCACCCGCGCCACCGCGCCCGAATCCTGAGGCTCACGCCCGGCGCGGCTTCAGCGGCAGCACCACGGTGAACCGGCTGCCCTGGCCCACCCGGCTCGTCGCCAGCAACTCGCCTCCCTGTGCCTCGACGATGGCCCTGCTGACGTAGAGCCCGAGCCCGGTACCGGGGACGTTCGAGGCTCCCGATCCTCGGCGGAACTTCTCGAAGATGTGCGGCAGGTCGTCGGGGGTGATGCCCTGCCCGCGGTCGCAGACCATGATCTCCATGGCATCGCCGCGAACGCGGGCGCCGAGCTGGACGGGCGAGCCGGGAGGTGAGAACTTGAGGGCGTTGGAGACGAGGTTCGTCAGGACCTGGTCCAAGCGATCCGGGTCGACGAAGGCGGGCGGCAGGCCGGGAGACACCTCGAGGCTCACGGGGCGCCGCCCTCCGAGGTCGGCTTGGATGCGCCCCAGCAATTCGGCGACGTCGGTGAGGAGGGGACGCACGACGATCGGCTGGCCGGCGCCGAGGCGGGAGAAGTCGAGGAACTGCTGCACCAGATGCCGGAGCTGGACCCCTCGGCGGGCCATGCGGTCGTACAGCTTGGCCCGCACCTCGGCCCGGAGGTCGCCCCCGTTCTGGAGGGCGCGGATCGAGCCGAGGAGGACGGCGAGGGGTGTCTGCATGTCGTGGGACACGCCGGCCATGAGCTCCTCGCGAAACCGAGCCGACTCCTCCGCCGCCTCGAACCACGAGACAGCCTCCCGCAGCTGGCTGTTGGCCAGGGCCAGGGCCACGCGAGCCGCAGCCTGCTCGACCAGCGCCCGCTGGCGCACCCCCTCGGCGTCGGCCGCGTACACGAGCAACGCGCCGAGGCGCAGGTTCCGCGCCGCGAGGGGGACCACCACCGCCGAGCCCACTCCTGCCGGGACACCGCCGGCGTGGAGCAGGGGGAAGTCCGGTTGCACGGTCGGGGCGTGAACCGTGCGCGAAGAGCGGATCGCCGCGTACAGGGCGGAGCCTTCTCCGAGAGAGCGGTGCACCAGACCGGCGAGCTGGGCGGCGAGGGGGCCATCGGGAGGCCACGCCTCGACCCGCTCCACCACCAGATCGGTCGCCAGGATCACGGCCACGCCGGCGTCGGTCGAGCGGCCGAGCCACCGGCAGGTCTCCTCCAGCGACTCGCGGGCATCGAGCTGGCGGCCCAGCAGATCGCCCAGCTCGGCGATCAGCCGCCAGCGGGCCTCGGCCTGCTCGAGCTGGCGGACCAGGCCATGGGTCTGGCGCAGGTCGCGGGCTGCGTACAGGGCCCCGAAGACCCGTCCGCCGGTGTCCCGCAGGAGCGAGCACGACACGCTCACCGGTATGAGGCGGTCGTCGACCCCGACGACGTCGGCGCCGAGCACGAGGGGGGATGCCGGCGAGCGGTCGAAGACATGCCAGGGAGTCGCGGGCACGTCCCCGGCGAAGACGACCCTGAGCGGCGAACCCACGAGGTCTTCGGCGCCCCGGCCGGAGAGGCGGACCGAGGCCTCGTTGACGTTGGAGATGCGGCCGCGGACATCGGTCAGCACGACGGCGTCGGGGAGCGCGTTGAGAACGAGGTCGAACAGCGCCTGGGTCTCGGCGCGGGCCCGCTCCTCGCGACCGAGTTGGCGCTGGAGATCGGACAGGGTGAGCAGGGCCTGGGCCAGGCCCTCTCCCTCATCCCATTCGCGGAGGATGCCTTCGGCCATCCCTCCCAGCGTCGCACGCGGCGCCGGCGCTGACCACCGCTGCACCTGCGTGGCGGCGCTGACGTGGCACACTGAGCTGCGTCACGTCACCAATCCTCGAGCGGCCGAAGAATCCTCGACATTCCCTTGCCAAGACGTGCGCCGCGCTATAGGTTTTTGACATACACTGAGCGAGGCCGTTAATTCGGCGCCGAGTCATGGAGGTTTGCCATGTGGTTGTGGTGGGTGGGGAACGTCGTTCTCCTCTTCGTCGTGGTGCCGGTCGTGGTGCTCCTGCTGAACCGGGTGCTGCGGCCGATCCAGGAGATCAACTCCTACGCCAACGACATTCTCGAGCACGGCGTGGGCCTCACCGGTGCCCTCGACGCCGTGCCCAAGCTGGAGCGGACGAGGCAGCTGAGCTCTGCGGCTCGGGGTGCGGTGAGCCGCTACGGCGCCGCCCTCCAGCGCATCATTTAGTCGGGCCGAGGAATGGCAAGAACACCGGATACCAACGAGAGAGGGAACTGAAATGGGTGCAGAAACAGTAGTCACGCTCATCGGCGTGTTCATCGGGGTGGGCGCCGTCGCCGTCTACCTCATCATCGTGGCCGCCACGTTGAACAAGGTGAGCTTCACCGTGGGCACCGTCCTCATCGGCGTGCGGGCCATCGCCGCCCAGTGCGAGCCGATGACCACGGTGGTACGCGACATCGTCAACGATGTGGCCGCCATCGAACAGACCATGGGTTCGCTGGTGATGGCCGGGGAGCTTCCGACGGCCAACAAGCGCAAGGCTCTGGGCATCCGTTCCAGCCGCTAGACCGACCAACCGCGAATCGAAAGGACCAGGAACATGCCGCAGTTCAGGTGAAGAGATGCCGACCACGCCTGCAGGTGGCAGGGAAGAGCCGGCAGCGAGGACGAATTGATGCGCAAGGTGGCGGATCACGTGCGGAAGGTGCACAAGGTCCAAACCCCGACCGACACGATCGTCAACTTCGTCAAGACGAAGATCCGCAACTGACCGACACGATCACACGCTGAATCACACGCTGATTCGTCGAGAGAACCCCGGGCGCTGTGCCCGGGGTTCTCTCGCGTCCGCCCCGCGGTACCGGCGCGGGGGGCGTCTCAGAAAAACTTCCGGACGATTTCACAAAGCTCGAATATTTCCGGGGGTCGCCCCGTCTGTAGGAGCACGAACCCGGGGAGGGTCTCTCCGCCGGGTGCCTGCCGAACCACTGCGTAAGGGAGAGTTGATGGCACAAAGATGGAGGCTCGTCCAGGACGAGCGGGGCCAGGCGACCTTCTCGGTCGTCGTCGTGATCGTGGCCGTTGCACTGGCCGCAGTGCTCGTGAACCGGGTGGCGTGGACCGCCGACGCCATCAACACCAAGGCGGGGAACATCGCCAAGACGGCGGCGCCCATCAACGTGGCCACAGACGCCGTGCTCAACCTGGACCGGACGAACCAGTTGGCCGGGTCGATCCTCAACACCGCCAGGCCGCTCGAGGGCAAGCTGGCCGAGATCGTGCGCCTGGCCCAGAGCGTCGACCGCCTGGCCATCTCGATCAACGGCAGCGCCACTGACATCGACGGCACGGCCAGGGGCATCAACGCCGATGCCACCACGATCATCGCCACGGCCCGAGCGATCGAACGCGGCGTGGCCCAGATCAACAGGAACCTCGACGACACCATTCCCATCGTCACCGACATCAGGAGCGATGCCGGGAACATCCTGGCCCAGGCGAACAACGCCCACAGGCAAGCCGCCTGCATCGATCAGCAGGTCCCGGGCGGCACCAACGACGGCCACTGCCGGTAAGGAGCGAGACGAACATGGCACGAGCAATGAGTTCCGGTCGCCGCGGCAGCAGCGACGAGGCGCAGTTCCTCAGGCGGTGGCTGGGCGTGTGGGTGGTCCTCCTCACCGTCGTCACCCTGGTGGCGGTGATGTTCCTCATCTTCATCACCAACAACCTGGCGGCGATCAACGCCGACCTGGCCGTGGCTGACGACGCGGTCACCGGCGCCGGCGGCGACGTGGTCAGCCTCCCCGAGGCCGTCGACACCGTGAACGCCAGCCTCGGGGGGATCGACCCCAACCTTTTGCCCATCCCGGGCCAGGCCGACCAGATCATCGCCTCGCTGCGGTCGATCGAGTCCAAGCTCACCAACGTCGACAACTCGCTCAAGGACACCAACCCCACGCTGAAGACGGTCCTGGGCCAGACGGGGTCCATCGAGAGCGTCCTCATCGACGCCGACGACCCTGGCGACAGGCTCGGCGTGCAGAACATCCACCAGCGTGTCGCCTTCCTCAACGGCACCGGCAACACCGGGCCCTTCGGGGTCAACCCCGACAACATCCGGGCCGCTCAGGGCGACACCGACGACATCCTCGCCAACCTGGTCGACGTCAACAGGCACCTCAACAGCATCTGCAGGAACGGCATCGTCAGGACGATCGGAGGGGCCCGGCCGTGCTGACCAGAGGACCGGCTCGGGCCGAGCGCACCCGCCTGCGCATGGCGGGGGAGGCCGGGATCGTGGGGGCCAACCTGGCCATCACCCTCGCCTTCGCCCTCTATGCGGTCATCCAGCTGTCCCGCACCACGCTGGCCGCCCAGCAGATCGACGACCGGGTCGAGGTGATCGTGGGGGAGACGACCCCGATCAACGAGGACCTGGTCAACGTGCCCAAGCTGGACGAGACGGTGCGCATCGCCGCTGACATCAACGACGCGGCCAGGCCGTTGTCGGCCCAGGCCGACCAGATCATCGCCGCGGCCAGGAGCATCGACGGGACGGTGTCGAACATCTTGGGCAACGCCCAGTCGATCGGCGGCAGCGTGGGCAGCATCAGCGGCACGGTGAACGCCCTCACCCCGGTGGTGCGCTCCATCAACGACGGTGTGGCCGGCATCAACGGCCGGGTCGACCGGGCCATCGAGCTGGCCCGGGGCATCCAGAACGACCTGGCCGCCATCGTCACCCAGGTCGGCTTCCCCGCCGGCCCCGCCGGTCATCGCCAGGCCGGCGGCGGCCTCAGCATCCACGGCCACGCCAACTCCATCAACTGCTCCACGGCCATCAACGGCCCCAACTGCGAGCGGTAGCGGAGGGCGATCGATGACGGACATGACCACAGCAACCAGTGACACAGCGACCAATGACGAGGGAGTCGACGGAATGACCAGGGAGACGGGCATGCACGAGCGGTGGAAGCCGGTGACCGACGAACGGGGCCAGGGCGCCGTCGTGCTGGTGGTGGTCATCGCCGTGGTGGTGGCGGCGGTGGCCATGCTGATCCGCACCAACCAGCTGGCGTCGAACATCCACGCCAAGACGGGCGCCATCGCCGAGACGGGCCGGGGCATCAACACCGCCACCGACGCCATCCTCCAGCTCAAGACGACCAACGAGCTGGGCCGGTCCATCCTGGCCACCTCGCAGCCCCTCACCGGCCAGCTGGCCAGGATCGTGGAGCTGGCCCGGTCCATCGACGGCACGGCCACCTCCATCAACAACACCGCGGTGACGGTCAACGGCACGGCCAGGGGCATCAACGCCACGGCGGCCACCATCCTCGCCACCGCCCAGCGCATCAACGACGGCGTGGCCCAGATCAACCGCAACGTGGACACGGCCATCGGCATCGCCCGCCAGATCAAGGCCGACACCGACGGCAACACCACCCAGACCCGCATCGCCCACGAGCAGCTCGCATGTATCGACCAGACGGTTCCTGGCGGCACCCGCGACGGCCACTGCAGATAAAAGGATAAAGGAGCCCACCACCATGGCTGAAACCATCACACCTTCGTCCCGGATGGCCCGGAGGGCCGAGACCGACCAGGCGCAGTTCCTCAAGCGCTGGCTGGCCGTGTGGGTCGCCCTCCTCACCGTCGTCGTGGCGGTGGTGGTCGTCTTCCTCCTCTTCATCACCAGCTCGCTGTCGTCCATCGACAGCAACCTGGTGACGGCCAACACCGACGTGGGTGGGGCCGGCGGCAACGTGCGGAACCTGCCGACCCAGGTGGAGCGGATCAACGGCAGCCTGAGCACGATCGACCCGGCCCTCAGGCCGATCCCGGGCCAGGTGGACGCCATCATCGGCGCCCTCAGCTCGATCGACGGGAAGCTCAGGACCACGGACGCATCGCTGCGGACGACGTCGGGCACGCTGCAGGGCTCGATCCTCGGTGGGCTCAACACCATCAGGGGCCTGCTCATCGACGCCGACGACCCGCCGGACGGCAGGGGCGTGCAGAACATCCACCAGCGGGTTGCCTTCCTCAATGGCGTCGGGAGCACGGGTCGGTTCGGCTCCAACCCCGACAGCCTCACGGTCGCCGAGGCGGACGCCCGCAACATCCTCGCCGGCCTGGTCGATACCAACAGGGCCCTGAACGGCATCTGCGAGTCGGGGGCGGTGCAGGCTGCCGGCAACCCGCCGTGCTGACCAGAGGACCGGCTCGGGCCGAGCGCACCCGCCTGCGCATGGCGGGGGAGGCCGGGATCGTGGGGGCCAACCTGGCCATCACCCTCGCCTTCGCCCTCTATGCGGTCATCCAGCTGTCCCGCACCACGCTGGCCGCCCAGCAGATCGACGACCGGGTCGAGGTGATCGTGGGGGAGACGACCCCGATCAACGAGGACCTGGTCAACGTGCCCAAGCTGGACGAGACGGTGCGCATCGCCGCTGACATCAACGACGCGGCCAGGCCGTTGTCGGCCCAGGCCGACCAGATCATCGCCGCGGCCAGGAGCATCGACGGGACGGTGTCGAACATCTTGGGCAACGCCCAGTCGATCGGCGGCAGCGTGGGCAGCATCAGCGGCACGGTGAACGCCCTCACCCCGGTGGTGCGCTCCATCAACGACGGTGTGGCCGGCATCAACGGCCGGGTCGACCGGGCCATCGAGCTGGCCCGGGGCATCCAGAACGACCTGGCCGCCATCGTCACCCAGGTCGGCTTCCCCGCCGGCCCCGCCGGTCATCGCCAGGCCGGCGGCGGCCTCAGCATCCACGGCCACGCCAACTCCATCAACTGCTCCACGGCCATCAACGGCCCCAACTGCGAGCGGTAGCGGAGGGCGGTAGGGCGAGCGGTAGGCGTCGTCAGCCCGCCGTCTGTGGGTCGCTTCCCGTGGCCCCGCGGCGGGATTGGCCACGGGTAGCATCGCCACCCAAATGGACCCGTACGAGGTGCTCGGGATTCGTCGCTCGGCGACCAAGGCCGAGATCGCCGCGGCCTACCGCAAGCTGGCTCAGCTCTACCATCCCGACCGAGTCGTCGGTCGCCCGGTTGCCGTGCAGCGGGCGGCCGAGAGGCGGATGCAGGAGCTCAACGAGGCCTACACGCTGGCCCGCAAGAGCGCCCGGGCCCGGATGCAGGCCGCGGAGGTCGTCGGCGAGGGTGTCGATCCCAAGGTCGTCGAGGCCATGGCCCGCGAGGCGCGCCGGAGAGCGAGCCGCGCCGCCCAGGAGCACAAGGCGCAGGCACGGGTTTCCAAGGCCAAGAGGGTCGAGGTGCAGAAGACGTCGAACTATGCCGACGCCCGGCCCGAGCGCAAGGCCTCCTCTTCCAACGGCACACGCTCGGTCATGGCCGGGGTCGCCAAGGCCATGTTCACCCACGAGATCGACTGTCGCAGGTGCGACCTGATCTTACGGCTGCCCCCCGACTTCTACGCCCGCCTCGACGACACCAACTATCTGTGTTCGAGGTGCGGCGGCGTGGTCATCTGCCGCTGATCGAGGCGCGGCATCCCCACGCCGCTGGTCGCGCCGGTTATCCGGGAGGAGGGGCGGGCGTCTGCGGGGGGGACGCCGGCGGCGCCGTCTCCGGGGGAGCGGCGGGTGCCGGAGGCGCCGTGGTCGGGTCCGGGGCGTCGGACGCGAGGGGGAGGATCCTGAAGCTCTCGGCCATGGCGTCGAAGGTCCTCGCCAGCCGGTCGAAGTTGGCCGTGGGCAGCGCTTGGAACACCAGGGCGAGCACCCGCCGTCCTTGGAAGACGAAGTAGTGGGCGTGCACGCCCTGCACCTTCCGGGGCCCGGCGTCGGTGTTGACTTCCTCCTCGAAGGTGTACAGGTAGTAGTAGCCGGGGGCCCCGTTGACGTTCACGGCCTGTTCCCGCAGGATCCGCTCGGGGGCGAAGGTCTCCCGCTTGAGCACGGCGTCGGCCACGGCCTTGGCCTCCTCTCCCGTCAGGTCGGGGGGGAAGGGCGCGGGGGCAAGTGCCACCCGCACGAGCAGCGAGTCCAGACCTCCGTTCCTGACCAGGAGGCGGATCTCAGGGTCCGGGACCGTCTCGCGCGTCCAGCCGCGGGGGTAGTTGATGCTGAAGCCGGTCTTCTCGTCTCGGAAGGTGACGAAGGCGGGGGTCGCCTTGACCTTCTCGACGGCCTTGTCGGTGTTGCGCTTGACGGAGAAGGCGGCCACCACCACCGCGAGGACCACGAGGGGCAGGAGCACGAGCGGCCACCGCCGCGAGAGGGTGGACCTGGGAGCGGTCGCGGCTGCGTCCTCGGCGACCTGGCCGCCCTCGGCCGTCTCGCTCGCCTCGGTGGCCGGGGGAGGCGTCGCCGGTGCCTCAGGCCCGGCGTTCGGCTCCCCCGCTTCCGGGGGACCCGTCGCCACCCCGTCTCGCGGCGGGGCGGGAGCAGGGTCGAACACGGGG
>PJQG01000050.1:34525-36756 GCA_002861595.1 Actinomycetota bacterium | reverse complement strand
CCGGCCCGATGACCGGCGCCGGCGCCGGCCGGCGCCGCTGGCTGCGTAGCCTCCCCCGATGAGCTCCCCGGCCGGCGGCCCCCATGCGCGTTCGGTACTCCAGCGCCTGCTCCTGGCCCTGACGGCGGCGGCGTCGCTGGCTGCCGGCTTCGTAGTCGTGGCCCCGGTGGCCCCGCCGGCCGGGGCCTATCCGGCGGCCACGGTCGACCTGGCCGGCCACGGCTTCGGTCACGGCCGGGGCATGGGCCAGTACGGAGCGCTCGGGTACGCCCTGGCCGGCTGGCCGTACACCCAGATCCTCGACCACTACTACGGCGGCACGGCCATGGGCTCGATCGGCGACCCGCCCATGTCGGTGCTCATCCAGCGCCTCGACAACCTGGAGACGATCGTGGTCCAGGAGCGGGGCCAGGCCACGGCCAACGGCGGGCCAGGCTTCCCGGCACTGCGGGTGCGCCTGGTCGGTCCCAATACCTTCGAGGTCACCAGCGGGCCAGGCTGCGGCGGGCCGTGGTCGCTGGTGTCCCCGGCAGTGGCCGGGCCGGTGATCCTGGCATCGGCCGCCCCCCAGAGCGACGACCGCACCACCATGCTGCAGCTGTGCGAGGGCGCCGTCACCCGCTGGTACCGCGGTGACTTCGCCGTGGTCGACAGCGGCGGGGCCCGTACCGTCAACCGTCTTCCCATGCAGGCCTATCTCCGCGGCGTCGTGCCCCGCGAGTCGCCGGCGTCGTGGGCCAGCCTCGGCGAGGGCAGGGGCATGAACGCCCTGCGGGCCCAGGCCGTCGCCGCTCGCTCCTATGGCCGGTCGGAGAACCGCTACCCCTTCGCCAAGACCTGCGACACCCAGGCGTGCCAGGTCTACGGCGGCTTCGCCATCCAGGACCAGGCGGGCTACCGCGACCTGGAGGCCGCTTCCACCAACACCGCCATCGCCGAGACCGCCGGCCAGGTCAGGGTGTCGGGCTCGGGCGCGGTCGTGGCCACCGAGTACTCCTCCTCCACGGGCGGCCACACGGCGGGGGGCGCGTTCCCCGCGGTGGTGGACGCCGGCGACGACACGCCCCTCAACCCCAACCACAACTGGAGCGCGCAGGTGCCGGTGCCCGCCATCGAGGCCGCCTATCCCGGCATCGGCGGGCTGCAGGCCGTCAACGTCACCCGGCGCAACGGCCTCGGGGACCTCGGGGGCAGGGTCCTCGAGCTCGTCCTGGTCGGCACCAACGGCGAGCAGGTGGTGAGGGGCTCTGACTTCCGGGTGAGGTTCGGGCTCAAGTCCGACTGGTTCAGAGTCACCAACAACCCCAGCGGCGGCACGTCCGGGTACTGGGTCGTGGCTGCCGACGGCGGGATCTTCGCCTTCGGCGAGGCGCGATTCTTCGGCTCCACCGGGAACCTTCGGCTCAACTCCCCGGTGCTGGGCATGGCCCCCACCCCGGCCGGCGGCGGCTACTGGCTGGTCGCGGCCGACGGCGGCATCTTCAGCTTCGGCGACGCCCGCTTCGCCGGCTCCACCGGCAACCTGCGCCTGAACCAACCGGTGGTGGGGATGGCGGCCACTCCGAGCGGCAACGGGTACTGGCTGGTCGCCCGGGACGGCGGCATCTTCGCCTTCGGCGACGCCCAGTTCTTCGGCTCCACCGGAGCCATTCGCCTGAACCAGCCGGTGGTGGGCATGGCCCCGACGCCTTCGGGCAGGGGGTACTGGCTGGTGGCTGCGGACGGCGGCATCTTCGCCTTCGGCGACGCCCGCTTCCTGGGGTCCACCGGCGCCATCCGCCTCAACAAGCCGGTCATCGACATGGCCGCCACCCCGACGGGCGACGGCTACTGGATGGTGGCCAGCGACGGCGGGATCTTCGCCTTCGGCGACGCCGGCTTCTTCGGCTCCCTGCCCGGGCGGTCGATCTCGGCGACGGCTCGGGGCATCGAGGGCACGGGCAGCGGCAAGGGGTACCTCATCGCCACCGAGGCCGGCAAGGTCATCCCCTTCGGCGACGCCCCGTACTTCGGCGACGTGCTCGGCGCCATCCCCGGGTACCGGGGCGGCGTGCGCGGCCTCTCCGCCCGGTACACCCGCTGACGCCGCTGTTCACCCGGCCGGGGCCCCAACCCCGTCCTCCTCGCCGAGGCGGGGTCCCCACCCCGCCCGGCGCCGTCGCGCTGTTCACCCGGACGGGGCCCCAACCCCGTCCTCCTCGCCGAGGCGGGGTCCCCACCCCCGCCCGGCG
>PJQG01000050.1:19509-34463 GCA_002861595.1 Actinomycetota bacterium | reverse complement strand
ACCCCGCCCGGCGCCGTCGCGCTGTTCACCCGGACGGGGCCCCAACCCCGTCCTCCTCGCCGAGGCGGGGTCCCCACCCCCGCCCGGCGCCGTCGCGCCCGACCCGCCTTTCGAGGACATAGCCTCCGGTTTCCGGGCGCTATGTCCTCGAAACCGAACGGGGTTGGGCGAGGGCGTTCTCCACGGCGGCGGCGTCCTCGGGAAGGGCGACCCGGGTGTCGAGGCCGAAGTTGGACTCCCAGTGGGCGATCTCCTCGGGCGAGCGCACGTCTGGGCCCGGTTCGGGCGCACCCGGCACCCGGAACACGTACAGGTTCCAGTACTTGGTGAGGCCGAAGCGGGCCAGGTGGGGGTGCATGGCCCGCTCCACGGCGCCGCAGCGGAGGAAGCCGGCTTCCTCGAACCGCCTCGTCCACCACGAGAACGAGGCGATGGTGAGGTGCCCCTCGATGGGGTTGCCCTGGGCGTCCCGGTACAGGTCGTCATAGGGGATCGGGCCCTCGTACCCGGGGCCGAGCGACTCGTAGTGGGCCAGCCGTTCGTCGCGGACCTTGATGGTGTACCAACCTCCAGGGCCGTTCTCGTTGGGCCCGAAGGACGGGATGGTGGCGATGACGTAGGACCTCGTCACCCGCCGCAGCTCGCCAACTGCCGATGGGACGGCCTCGGGGGGAAGGTGCTCGAGCGTCTCGAGGGCGCTGACCAGATCGAAGTGGCCGGCGGGGAACGGCAGGCGGTGGGTGAGATCGCCGTAGCGGATGTGGCCCCGGGCGCCGAGGGCGGCCTGGTCGACGGCGAACTGGCTCACGTCCACACCCTCGGCGTCGAGCCCGAGCTCCCGCAGCGCTTCCACCACGAAGCCGGTGGCGCAGCCCACGTCGAGGGTGCGGCGCACGTCGAACCACCGCCACACCAGGTAGGCGGCGGCGTTGGCGTTGCTCGTGTCGCGGTCGTAGCGCTCGTAGCCGGACAGGCCCATGCGATCGAGGGGGTCCCGCCCCGAGCCGAAGTAGTGGGCCCCGTACACCTCGTCGTACAGGGCCCGGTTGAGCTCGCGGGTGGTGAGCAGTATCGCCTGGCGAGTGCGGGGGCGGCGGACCAGCGAGCGCAGCACGGAGCGGAAGAACGGGGCGGCCGGTCGTAGGGCGGGGGGGACCACGGTCTCAGGCCTTGTTCTCGAGGGAGGCGTCGGTGACCAAAGGCACGCCGTAGACCGTCACTCCGGCGGGCACGACGTAGACCATGGGACCGGTGGGGAGCTGCACGGCGCGGCCCACACCGCGGCCCACGAGGTCGAGCACCTCGGCTCGGGGCTCGTCGACCACGAGGACGGCCCGGGCCCCGGGCGCGAGCTCCACCTGATGGTCGCGCTCGTGGTCCCAGCGCCGGGCCCGGGCGGAGTACTCGTGGAACTCCCCTTGGAGGAGGTGGGCCCGGAACTGCGGGAAGGTGAGCATGGCGTGGCGGAAGCGGTGCCCGCCGTTCATGTGGACGTAGACGAGCACGTCTCTTCGGGGGTCGAAGACCCGGGCCAGGGCCGCGTAGCGTTGCGTGTCCTCCACCACGTCGCCCATGGCCGCGGTGGTGAGGCGGTAGGGCGCCCCGAAGCGCGACTGCGTGAACCACGGGCCGCGTTCGGTGAGCCTTCCCGGAAGGATGCCCGGGTCGCCCTGCACGAAGCGCTGCCCCTGGACCAGGCAGGCGAGGGCGACGCCGACGCTGAGGGCGAGCCGGAGGCGGTGGGGGAGCCGGGCCGCCGGCCACAGGAGCAGCAGGACCAGGGCCGGGAGGTAGGACAGCACGTAGCCGGCCTTGCCGAAGTGGAACAGGGCCACGAACAAGAAGGGCGGCACGGCCGCCAGCGTGAGCAGGACCGGCGCGGTGAGGAGGCGCTCGCGGGGGCGCAGCCGGCCAGCCGGCGGTGCTCCGCCGTCGAGCTCCTGGCCGCGGTCGCGCGCCCGCCGACGCAGGTGAAGGACAAGAGCGGCCGAGGCGATGGGCAGCAGCAGGGCCACCGCGACCAGGGTGTAACCGGCGGCCTGACCGAGGTTGTAGCGCACCCCTTCGGCCGGCGCACCGTACAACGGCGAGCTCACCGTCACCGCCTCCCGCCACACACGGGCGCTGTCGTCCCGCACCACGCCCAGCCCGCCGGGCTGTTCGAGCGCCATCGGGATGGCCCACACGGCCAGCCCGGCCAGACCGGCGCCAAGGGCGGTGGTGGCCGCGCGCACCGAACGGACGCTGCGGACGGCGGCCACCAGCGCCAGTGTCCCCAGCAGCACGATGGAGGACTGGCGGACACCGGCGGCGAGGCCCAGGGCGCCGGCGGCGCCGATCCCGTGCCATGACCCGGGGTAGGCCCGCCAGGCCAGCAGGAGCAGCACGACGCTGGCGAGGGCGTCGAAGGCGTAGCTGCTCACCGACGAGCCGTAGAAGGCGAGGAACGGAGAGGTGAACAGCACCGCGGCGGCGGCCAGGCCGAGCCAGCGACCGGCGAGGGACCTGCCGAGGACGTAGACGAGGGCGACGGTGGCGGCGGCGGCGAGGGCGGCGGCGGCCACCAGGCTGTCGTGGGTGCCGAGGGGGGTGACGGCGCGGATGGCCCGGCCGGCGAACACGTAGAGCCAGTAGCCGGGGGAGTGAGGGCTGGCCTGGGTGACGTCGAACCGGTCGACGCCGAACATGAGGCTCACCGAGTCCCATTCGGTGGGGCCGGCGGCGGCGGTGGAGGCATAGCCAGCCAGCGCCACGCCGAAGAGCGCCCACGGCACGGACCGGTCGGAGCGGGCCCGCCGGTGAGTGGTCCGGGCCGTGGCGACGGTCGCGGCCGGCGCGTCGAGGGTCGTGGTCATGGGCGCCGGCTCACGGTAGCCGTGCTCCCCGCCCGGACGGGCCGCCAGGCTGTTCGAGTGCAGAAGACCGCGGTATATGCGGACTTCTGCACTCGAAGCCCCAGCGGGTGCCGTCCGCCGCCCATCCGGGCGCGGCCTCCTACCATGGCTGCGCCGTGAGCCCCCAGGTCCATCAGGTCCTGGTGTCCGCCTCGCCGGGGGACGCCGTCACCACCGCCGCCCGGGAGCTTCAGGCCGTCCTCGCCCGGCTCGGGCCGTCCGACATCTACGCCGCGCACCCCGCCCCCGAGCTGGCCGGCCACGTCTTCCCGCTCAGCCGCTACCCGCGGCCGCCGCACGCCGGCCCGGCCGACCTGCTGCTCGTGCATGTCGCCACCGGCATCGGCGAGGTGGCGGCGTTCGTGGCCGGCCGCCGCGAGCGAGTGGCGCTGGTGTACCACGGGCTGCCGTCCACCCCGGTCTGCCGGGCGCTCGACCCGCACGCTGACGCCGTGCTCGAGGCGAGCCGCAGGGAGCTGGCTTCGATGCGGGACCGTGCCACGGTGGCCCTCGCCGGCTCCGGGCACGGCGCTCGTCAGCTGGAGGCGCTCGGCTTCGCCGATGTCCGGGTCACCCCGTTGCCGGCGGACCCGGCCCGGTTGCTGAGCACCACGCCCGACGCGGCCACCGAACACCACCTCACGCACGTCCTCGCCGGGCCGGCGTTCGTCTTCGTGGGAGGGCTCCTGCCCGCCGAGCGGCCCCATCTGCTGCTCCAGGCCTTTCACGTGCTGGCCACCTTCCTGCTCCCCGGCGCTCACCTCATCCTCGTGGGGCCGGCGCCCATGAAGCGCTACCGCGACGTGGTGCACCACTTCGCACGGCAACTGGGCCTGGCCCACGCGGTGTGGATCACCGGCGATGTGAGCCGCTCGGAGCTGGCCGCCTTCTACCGGCGGGCGGACGTCTTCGTCACCGCCGGCGACCACGTCGGGTTCTGCAGTCCCGTCCTCGAGGCGACGGCCTTCGATGTGCCCGTCGTAGCCCGCTCGCAGGGCGCCACGCCCGAGGTGTTGGGTGATGCCGGGCTCCTGGTCCCGGCCGAGGACGGGCCGTTCCTCCTGGCCGAAGCCATGGCCGCGGCGGCGACCGACGAGACGCTCCGCAGCCGGCTGGTCGCCGCCGCCCGGCGGCGTCTCCAGCAGCTCGATCCCGAGCAGGCGGCGGCCAGGCTGCTGGGCCACGTCCTCGACGTGGCCTGAGGCGGTCGTCCTGCAGTGCGGCTGCTCTACGTCGTGCAGCGATACGGGGAGGAGGTGGCGGGAGGGGCCGAGCTGCACTGCCGCCAGTTCGCCACCCGCATGGCCCGACGGGGCCACGACGTCGAGGTCGTCACCACCCGCGCCCGGAGCTACGTCGATTGGGCCAACGAGTACCCACCGGGCACGGTCGAGATCGACGGGGTCCACGTGCACCGCCTGCCCACCGCCCGCCCGCGCCATCCCGCCCGCTTCGGTCCCCTGAACGACCGTGTCCCCTGGGGGCCCAGGCCGATCGCCCGTCACCTCCAGCTCACCTGGATGCGGGAGCAGGGCCCCTACGTCCCCGAGCTGGTCCCGTGGTTGGCCGAGCGGGCCGGCAACAGCGCCCATGACGTGGTCGTCTTCTTCACCTACCTCTACTGGACCACCTGGGCCGGCCTGCCGGCGACGGCGGGGCGGGTCCCCACCGTCCTTCACCCCACCGCCCATGACGAGCCGCCGCTGTCGCTCAGCCTGTTCGACGCCACCTTCCGGCTTCCCGACGCGCTCGCGTTCTCGAGCCAGGAGGAGCGGGCCCTGGTGCGCCGGCGCTTCCGGATCGACCCGCCGTCGGCCGTCCTCGGCATCGGGTTCGATCTCGACGTGGCGGGTGACGCCGACGCCTTCCGTCGCACCCATGCGATCGGCGACGCCGCCTACGTGGTGGCGGTGGGCAGGGTCGATGCGGCCAAGGGGGCCGACGAGCTGTTCGACTTCTTCGCCGCCTTCAAGCAGCGTCACCCCGGGCCCCTCAAGCTCGTGGTCGTCGGGGAGCCGGTCCAGACCCTGCCGCCCCACCCCGATGTCATCATCACCGGGTTCGTCGACGAGGCGACCAAGCGGGGGGCGGTGGAGGGGGCGACGGTGCTCGTGCAGCCGTCGTACTTCGAGAGCTTCTCGATGGTGCTGGCCGAGGGGTGGGTGCAGCGCCGGCCGGCGCTGGTGCAGGGGCACTGCGAGACGCTGGTCGGCCACGCCCGCCGCAGCGGGGGTGCCATCGCGTATCGCGGCTACGCAGAGTTCGAGGCCGCGCTCGAGCTGCTGACCTCCGACGCCGGCCTGGCCCGGAGCCTGGGTGAGTCGGGACGTAGGTACGTCTCCTCCCACTACACCTGGGATGTCGTGCTCGGCCGCTACGAGGAGCTGCTCGGCCAGATCACGTCTCGGGCTCGACGAGGAGCTCGGTGATCGCTCAGCCGGGAGCGGGGAAATACTCATCGACCAGCTCCCCGAAGTGCCGCACGACGGGAGACAGCTGCCTCACCGGGCACCACCACTGTTCGAACATCTCCGCCGTCGCCTCGCCGGGCAGCGAGCCGCCGTAGTCGGACACCTCGTCGACGAGTCGGCGCTGGGCCGCCCGCCATGGCGCGGGAGCGTCGTGCTCGCGACCACGGATGGCGTGCTCGAGGGTCTCCACGCCGAGGTGGGCGCCGAGCCGCCGGCGGAACTCGATGCTTGCACCGTAGCGGCGGGCTTCGAAGGTGGCCTCGATCTGGTGCCACAGCTCATGGGCCGCGGTCCGCTCGAGGCCGGTGAACGCCGGCGGGAGGAAGGCGAGGTCGCGGCCGGGAACGGCGGGGCGGTTGCGCCGGTCCTCGTCCAGCACCAGGGCCAGCACGTAGGAGGCGTTGAGGCTGATGATCGAGGCGTTGGCGTGGGCCTCGCCGGCGTACCGCCCGCCCTTGAGGCCATGGCTCGAATGGTCGAACGAGACGGTGCGGAGGTGGTCGATGGCCGACCCGAAGCGGCGACGCACGCCGAGGGCGATGTCCACGGTCAGCGCCACGCTCTCGAGGATCACATCGGACCGGTTGGGGACGGTGAGGGCGAGCGCCCGCCCCCCGTCCTGGGGGTCGACGCTGCACTTCACCATGCCGGCGAACCCGGCGACCGCGCCCCGGGCCATCCGGGAGATCCAGCTCGAAGCGGGAACGACGACCACACCGACGCCAGTGAGCGACGCCAAGGTCGCCGCCATCTGGCCGGCGTCGGCCGGGCCCGGAGGGTCGGCGGAGTCCGGAGCGGGGGGAGAGGGAACGGTGGTGCCGTCGGCCCGGCATCGAAGCGGCCCGCGGAGCGTCCGCTCGAACCCTGCCCGCACCGCCGCCTGGCGGAGCAGTGGATCGACCGTGGTGACCTCGACCTGGCGGGCAGCGATGTCCCGGGCGCGGGTGACGACGGCGTGGAGCAGGTCCCCGCACTCCGTCAGGGTGGCGTGCACGGGATCGGCGACGGTGACCTCGAGGGCAGACGCGCTGGCGTTGACCTGGGCCACCAACGTGGCCACCCGACGGTCGCCGCTCCACACGCCGAACGTCGTCGGCTCGTCACCCACGTCGTCGGCGTCGGGACGAAGTTGCACCACGGGTGTCGAGCTCCTCTCGGCGGGCTCGCCTGGTCTACTCGTCGCGCCGCCCGTGGCCCCCGGCAGCAGTGGTTCAATCGCGCGGTGGCACTTCCCCCGGCGTCTCGCCGCCGCCTCGCCGCCTTGTTGTCCGGCCTGTTCGTGTTCCTGGGCGCGGCGAGCCCGGCCTCGGCCGGTGAGCCGGCCGTCCAGCCCGCCAACCGTCCCACGCCTCTGCCCGGCGCCGAGAACGGCTACGTCCCCCCGGACCGGCTCATCACGGTGACCCCCGGGTGCCGGGTGGCCCGGGAGGCGGCGCCCAGCCTGGCGCTGCTGTACCGGTCGGCGTCGGCCTCCCACGTCGGGCTCGGGGCGAGGGACTGCTATCGCCCCATCGGCGGCCAGGTGGCGGTGTCCTCCGCGTGGACGGCGCGGGGCAACAGTGCGTGCGCGGCCGCGCCCCAGACCCACCCGGACGGGCGGCCCAAGGGCACCTCGATGCACGGGTGGGGCAAGGCCGTCGACTTCTCGGAGGCCATGCCAATGACCTTCTCCTCGGCCGGCTACCGCTTCTTGAAGGCCCATGCCGCCCGCCTCGGCTGGAACCATCCGGGCTGGGCCGAGCCGGGCGGGAGCCCCTGCCCCGAGCCGTGGCACTGGGAGTGGGTGGGCGACGGCGGCACCCTGGGCGGCGATGGGGTGCGGGCCGACGTGGTGGCACTCCTCCCGACCGCCGACGAGAAGGGCTACGCCACCGTCACCGGCCTCGGCGCCGTGCGCCCCGCGGGCAGCGCCCGCAGCCTCGGGTCGGCCGAGTCGATCCCGCTCAACTGGGTGGTCGTGGGCGCGGCCGCCACGCCCGACCGCGGCGGCTACTGGCTGCTCGCCGGCGACGGTGGCATCTTCAGGTACGGCAACGCCGTCTTCCACGGCAGCACCGGCAACCTGCGGCTCAACTCGCCGGTGGTGGCCATGGCCGCCACGGCCGACGGCGGCGGCTACTGGCTGGTAGCGGCCGACGGCGGGGTGTTCGCCTTCGGCAACGCCAGGTTCCACGGCAGCACCGGCAACCTGCGCCTCAACTCGCCGGTCGTGGGCATGACCGCCACGGCCGACGGCGGCGGCTACTGGCTCGTGGCCGCGGACGGCGGGATCTTCGCGTTCGGCAACGCCAGGTTCCGCGGGAGCACCGGCGACATCCGCCTCAACCAGCCCGTGGTCGCCATGGCCGCAGCACCCGGTGGGGCCGGCTACTGGTTGGTGGCGTCCGACGGTGGCATCTTCGCCTTCGGCCAGGCCCCGTTCCTCGGCTCCGCCGCCGATCGCCCGCTGGCCACACCGGTGGTCGCCATATCCGGCACGGCCAAGGGCGACGGCTACTGGATCACGACGGCTGACGGCACCGTGGTGAACCGAGGAGCTGCTGGGCAGTTCGGCCCCGCTTGACGGCCAGTGGCGCGGCGGCCACCCTGCCCCGGCCGCGGCCTCGTCGGCGCCGGCCGGCGTCGCGCCGGCGGGCGGCGAGAGGTCAGGACCTGGCCGACTCGAGCGTCTCAGCCAGCGTTCCGTCGGGCACGCGGTGCCAGATCGTGCGCTGCGGGAAGGGGATCTCGATGCCCGCGTCGTCGAAGGCCGCCTTCAGGCGGGCCCGCAACTGGCGCGACACCTTCCACTGCTCGTTGGGCCGGGTCTTGACCACGAGGCGGATGGCCATCCCGTCCGCCCCGAGGTCCTCGACGCCCCAGACGCACGGTGCCTCGAGGATCAAGTCGGAGAACGCGGGGTCGGCCCACATGGCGTCGGCCGTGCGCTTGATCACCGCGGTGGCGTGGTCGATATCGGTCTCGTAAGCGACGGCCACGTCGAGGAGCGCCCGCGACCACTGCTGGGACTTGTTGCCGACCCGGTCGATCTGGCCGTTGGGCAGGTGCCAGAGCGTGCCGTCGACGCTGCGCACCCGCGTCGTGCGGAGGCTGATCGCCTCGACCACCCCTGTGGCTTCGCCGGCGTCAATCGTGTCGCCCACGCCGTACTGGTCCTCGACGAGCATGAAGATTCCCGAGACGAAGTCGCGGACCAGGTTCTGCGCACCGAAGCCGAGGGCGATGCCCACCACCCCGGCGCCGGCCACCAGCGGCCCGAGGTTGACTTCCAGCTCGGAGAGGATCATCACTGCGGCGACGGACCAGATGGCGACCGAAGCGACGCTGCGCAGCAGCGAGGCGATCGTCTCGGCTCGCGTCCGCTTGCGTTCCGCGGCAACGACGACGTCCTCCTGCACCCCGCCGGCCTTGCGCTCCTCCACGGTCATCACCGCTGTGCCTCGCTCCGCGTGCAGCCGGGTCATCAGACGCCCGATGCCTCGCCGCATCAGGCGGTGGGCCACGTAGGCCAGGACCAGGATCAAGACGATCCGCACAGGCCGTACCACGAACAGGTCGGACGTCTCGGCCAGGAACTTGTTCCCGGTGGATTCGAAGACGGCCGTGCAGACTGCGCCGGCGTCCTCTTTGGGACCGCACACCTCTTCGACGTCGGCGGCATGAGCCATGGTCATCGCGAACAGGGCCAGGGGCATGTCTCTCCTTCGCTTCCTTGCAGGGTGAGCGCGCGGCGCGGCGAGCCCGGCATCAGCTCCTTGCCGGTCGCCACGGCGCCGCCACATCGGTCTCTACCCGATCCTGGGCCCGTTTGCCCCTTTTCCTCGAACGGGTAGGAGTCGTCACACGACCGGTCACAACGTCAGAGAGGCGCCCACGGGGATCGACCGACCACAACCTCGGCCTGGGGATGGAGCGGCCCCGCGGGCGGTGAAGGTCCCGTTCGTCCTGGCCGCAGCGGCGGCGTGGGGGTGGCGGGTCCTCGTGGCTGCCGCGGCGGTGGCCCTGATGGTCGTGGTCCTCGTCAAGCTCTACGTCGTGGTCGTGCCCGTCGTCCTCGCCCTGTTCCTCGCCGCCGTGCTCGAACCCGCCGCGGCCCGGCTGCGAGCCCGCCGCTGGCCTTCGGCGCTGGCCGCGACGACCGTCTTCGTCGGTGGCTTGACCGTCCTGTCGCTCCTGCTGTGGTGGATCGGTGCCAGCGTGGCCGGTCAGCTCCAGGACGTGGGCGAGCAGTTCGAGGAGGGGGTGGAGTCGGCCAAGGACTGGGCCCAGGGAGACCCGCTCAACCTGTCACGGGAGCGGGTCGAGAAGCTGGAGGCCGACCTGCGGGGGACGGTCCGCGGTGCGACCGGAGGGGTGGCCGAGCAGGCGGCGGGCGGGGCCCGGGCGGCCGGCGAGGTGCTGGGCGCGCTCGTGCTCCTGCTCTTCACGCTCTTCTTCGTGCTGAAGGACGGCGCCCGGATGGCGGAATGGCTCAAGGCCCGGGTTCCCTCGGGCTACAGGGACGACGCGGTCGCTCTCGCCAACGGCGCCCGCCGCGTCATGCGGCAGTACCTGATGGCGACCGCGCTCACCGGTCTGATCGACGGCGTGCTCATCGGCCTCGCCCTGTGGGTGCTCGGTGTACCGCTGGTGATCCCCCTGGCCGTGCTGACCTTTCTCGGCGGCTTCGTCCCCCTCGTGGGGGCCACGGTCGCCGGGCTGGTGTCGGCCGTGGTGGCTCTGGTGGCCAACGGAGCGGGATCAGCTCTTCTCGTGGTCGCGGCCACGATCGTCGTCCAGCAGATCGAGGGGAATCTGCTGCAGCCGCTCATCCTGGAGCGGGCCGTTCGCCTGCATCCGCTGGTGACGGTGTGGGCCGTCGCTGCGGGCCTTGTCGTCGGCGGGCTCCTCGGCGCCTTCCTGTCGGTTCCCCTGGTGGCCATCGCGGTTGCCGCCGGAAGCCACTACCGCACGAGAGGCGAGGCCGGCTCGCCGGCCCCGGCACCGGCTACGGGGTGAGGACCACCTTCACGCACCCGTCCTGCTTGTTCCTGAACGTGTCGTAGCCGCGGGGTGCGTCGGAGAGGGACAGGCGATGCGTGATGACGAAGGTGGGGTCGATCTCGCCCCGCTGGACCCGCTCGAGCAGGGGTCGCATGTAACGCTGCACGTGGCACTGGCCGGTCCTGATCGTGAGCGCGCGGTTCATCACCGACCCGATCGGGAACTTGTCCATGAACCCGCCGTACACGCCCATGACCGACACGGTGCCGCCGTTGCGGCAGCAGGTGATGGCCTGGCGCAGGGCGTGGGGGCGCTCGGTCTCGAGCCGCACCGCCTGCTTGACCTTGTCGTAGGCGTTGATGGCGCCTGACCCGTGGTGGGCCTCCATCCCCACGGCGTCGATGCAGGCGTCGGGCCCCCGGCCGGCGGTGAGGTCCCGCAGCGCCTCCCGGACGTCGACCTCCTCGTAGTTGAGCGTCTCCGAGCCGGCCTTGTCGCGTGCCATCTCCAGCCGGTAGGGGAAGCGGTCGATGGCGACCACCCGGGCGGCACCGAGCAGGTAGGCGCTGGCCACCGCGAACTGCCCCACGGGGCCGGCGCCCCACACGGCGACGGTGTCGCCCGCCTGGATGTCGCACAGCTCGGCGCCCATGTAGCCGGTGGGAAGGATGTCGGAGAGGAACAGGACCTGGTCGTCGGACAGCGAGTCGTCCTCGATCTTGAGCGGCCCCACGTCGGCGAACGGCACCCGGGCGTACTCGGCCTGGCCGCCGGCGAAGCCGCCCACCATGTGGCTGTAGCCGAAGATGCCGGCCGGCGACGATCCCCACGCCTTCTCGGCCATGCCTGCGTTCGGGTTGGAGTTCTCGCAGAGCGAGTACAAGCCCCGGTCGCAGGCGAGGCAGTTGCCGCAGGCGATGGGGAACGGGACGACGACCCGGTCCCCGACCTTCAGGTTCGTCACCGCCTTCCCCAGCTCGACCACCTCGCCCATGAACTCGTGGCCGAGGATGTCGCCCTTCTCCATGGTCGGGACGTAGCCGTTGAACAGGTGGAGGTCCGAGCCGCAGATGGCCGTGGAGGTGATCCGCACGATGGCGTCCCGCTCGTTGAGGATCTGCGGGTCGGGCACGTCGCGCACCTCCACTCGGTGCACGCCCATCCAGCAGGCCGCCTTCATGGCCGGGCCTCATGCTGGTGCGACTGGCGGGCCGTTCGCACCAGAACACGAGGTGGGGTGCCGAGCATCCACCGGTGGTTCCCGTTGGCCAGGGCCCACAAACGGCGAGGTGTGGCAGAACCGGCCACGGGGTAGCGCCAGGGAGACGAAAGGAGGCGGCCATGGACCGCACAAAGCTCCTGGAGCTGCTCAACGAGGACCTCCAGACCGAGTACCAGTCGATCGTGCAGTACATCCAGCACAGCGCGACGATCAAGGGCCCCGAGTACATGAGCACCGCCGAGGAGCTCCGGGCTCACCTGGGCCAGGAGTTGGAGCACGCCCTGATGCTGGCCGAGCAGGTCGACTTCCTCGAGGGGACGCCGACGGTGGAGGTGCCACCGATCAGCAGCGTGACCGACTCCCGCCGGGCGCTGGAGCTCGACCTCGAGTTGGAGACCAGACAGCTGGAGCGTTACCGCGAGCGAGTCGAGCAGACCATCGAGATGGGCCTGCCCGACGTGGCCGAGGCGCTGCGTCCGTTGCTCCAGCAGACCCAGGACCACGTGCGCGACCTTCAGGCCGCCCTCGGGCTCTGAGCCTCACGCGCCTCGCGGCGTCGCCGGTGGCGGCAGGACCTGGGAGACCAGGGGGAGCACGCCGGCGGGATCGAACGGTTCGTGGAGCAGCAGGCGCCGCACCACGATCGGGCCGATGAGGCACTCGGCCAGCAGGCCCAGGTCGAGTCCCGGAGCAATCTCCCCGCTGGCCACGCCCTCGGTCAACAGGTCCACCAGCATCTGCCGCCGCTCGCACGAGAAGCGGCGGTGGATGGTCAGGACCTGCGGGTCGCGCTCGGCCGCGTCGATGATGGCGGGGAGGCACGCTGACCACGTGGAGCTGGCCATGCTGGTGGCCACCTGCTGGAGCAGCGCCGTCACCCGATCGCGGGCCGAGCCGCCGGCCGGCAGGGAGACGGTGGCCTTGAGCGTGCGGATGGCGTCCTCGATCAGCTCCAGCTTGCCGTCCCAGTGCCGGTAGATGGTGCTCTTGGCGACACCGGCCCGAGCCGCGACACCTTCGATCGTCAGCCCGCCGTAGCCCACCTCGCCCAGAAGGTCGAGAGCGGCCGAGAGGATGAGGCGGCGGGACCGCTCAACCCGGGGGTCGGGTTCCGGGGTCGCCGCCGGCGGGGGGCCGCCGCCGGGCGCCGCGTCAGCCTCCACTCAGGCCCGAGCCGCCGCCGGCGCCGGCGGCTGCAGTGCCGGTTCGTCGGCCGCCGCCAAGCGCTCCGCCCGGCAGGTGAACACGAAGGCGACGACGACGGCCGCGGTCAGGGCCAGGAGGGCTGCCACCAGGCTGGCGGCGTTGAAGGCGTCGGTGAAGGCGTCCCCGGCTCGGGCCGCCAGTTGGGCGCCGCCGGGGAGGCGCTCGGCGATGCCGGCGGCGGCGCCCACCGACTCCCGGGCCGCTTCGCCGACAGGTGCGGGAAGCGGGAGCCCGTCCAGATCGACGCCGGCTCGGTACACGGCGCTGCTGATGCTGCCGAGCACGGCGATGCCGAGCGCCCCGCCGACCTCTCTGGTGGTGTCGTTGACGGCCGAGCCCACGCCCGCCTTGGCGTGGGGGACGGCGCTCATGATGCTGGCCGTGGCGGGAGCTGCGGTGAGGCTCAGGCCGGCGCCGAGCAGGACCAGCGCCAGAGCCATCACCAGGTAGGGGGTCGCCGGCCCGACCATGGCCATGACGGCAAACCCGCTGGCCACGAGGACGAACCCCACGGTCATCACCCGTCCGGTGCCGAGCCGCTCGGCGAGAAACGCGCTGCGGGGGGCGACGCCGACCAGCGTCAGGGCCATCGGCAGGGTGGCCAGGCCGGCGCTGAGGGGCGAGTACCCGCGGGCGAACTGCAGGTACATCGTGAAGAGGAAGAACAGCCCGAACATCACGAAGAAGGCGGTGGTGACCACCGCGCTGCCGACGCTCATGCGCCGGTCCTGGAACAGCGCCAGCGGCAGCATGGGGTGCGCCGTGGTGCGCTCCCAGCGCAGGAACGCCACCAGCGCCGCCGCCGTCACGGCGAAGGCGATGACCACGGTCGGGTCGCTCCAGCCTCGTTCCGGGCCCTCGATGATGCCGAAGACCAGTGCGCCCAGCCCCACCAGGGACAGGAGCGCGCCCGGTGGGTCCAGCGGGGTGGCTTGCGGGTCCCTCGAGGTCGGGGAGAAGGCCACTACCGCCGCCAGCACCCCGGCCACCACCGGCACGTTCACCAGCAGCGCCGATCCCCACCAGAACCGCTCGAGGAGCGCCCCCGACACGATCGGCCCGAGGGCCCCGCCGGCGCCGGCGAAGCCGGCCCACAAAGCAATGGCCTTGCGCCGCTCCTCGGGCGGGAAGATCGTGATCAGCAACGACAGGGTGGCGGGCATGACGAACGCCGCTCCGACTCCGGTGATGACGCGGCCGGCGATGACCTGGGTGACGCCGGTCGCGACGCCGGCCACAACCGACCCGAAGGCGAAGATCACCAGGCCGACCAGCAGCGCCCGCTTGCGCCCGAAGCGGTCGCCCAGCGCCCCGGCCGGCAGCAGCAGGGCGGCGAACACCAGGGCATAGGCGTCGACGATCCACTGCAGCGAGCTGGCGCTGGCGTCGAGCTCCCGCTGGATGCTCGGGAGGGCCACGTTCAGGCCGGACACCGACATGACCACCATCACCAGGGACAGGCACATGATGGCGAGCAGGAACCATCGGCGCCCGTGGATCACGGGGTCCTCGTGGAGCAGGGGCTCGGTGGCCGGTGCGGCGGGGGACGGCGAAGCCATGGCGGCACCTCGAGGGGGACGGTGGTGCGGAGCCTGTAGGACGGTAACGTCTCGCTACGAAACGCAGACGTATCGTAGCACTGTGAGCTGAACGGCGGCGCTCCGGGGCAGCGCCGTCGCGGGCGGGGGCACGAGGCGGCTGCGGCTGGCACGGGCCCCGACGGTGTCGGTGAGGGACTACTTTCTCGCCGTGGCCACCCCAGCCATGCGCCGAGTGATGCGCAGCGAGAAGCTCCGCACCGCGCAACCCGGGGAGCCTCATCTGCGGGGGGCGAAGGTCGGACGCTGCGAGGTTCTCATGGTGCGGCTCGAGACCGGCGCCGTCGCCGCCTTCGCCGCCCGCTGTCCCCACGAAGGCACGCCGCTCGACGGGGCGACGCTGTTCGACAACAGCCTGCGCTGCCCGCGACACGTCTTCCTCTACGACCTGGAGACGGGGGAGAACCTGGTGCCGGCCAGGGTCAACAAGCCCGAGACCCTGTGCAAGCTCAAGCCCGGCTACCTCCCCATCCACCGGACCGAGGAGCGGGACGGCTGGATATGGGTGGCGGAGACGCCCGAGCCTCCGCCGGCCGCCTACGACCCCCTCCTCGAGCAGGGCCCGCCGGCGCCGCGACCG
>PJQG01000050.1:0-19501 GCA_002861595.1 Actinomycetota bacterium | reverse complement strand
CGAGCCGCCCGCCGAGCCAGCAGCGCCGACGCCGGCCGCCTCCACCCCGGAGGTCGGCGCCGTGCGGGCGCGCGTCGGCGAGGAGTTCGAGCTGGTCCTGCCGACCACCGTGCGCCCCGGCCACTTCTGGAGCATCGATGCCCCGGGCGCCACCGTGGCCGTGCTGGGCCAGGCGTTCGCGCCCGACGACCCGCCCCGCAACGTCGTGCGCCTCGTCGCCCGGTCGCCCGGCAAGGTGACGGTCTCCTGCGCCTACGCCACCCCCTGGGGCCGGGCGCCGGCGGAGGTCCAGACCTTCGAGGTCCAGATCGCGCCGCCCGCCTCGTGATTTGACGGCAAGAACCGTCGCTCTGCGACGGTTTCTGCCGTCAAAGCCCTTACGGGAGGACGTCGACGGCGCGTTGGCGCAGCCAGTGGTCGGCCAGTACCAGGCACACCATCGCCTCCACCAGCGGGACGGCCCGGGGCAGCACGCAGGGGTCGTGGCGGCCCTTGGCCTCCAGGCTCACCTCGGCGCCGGCGCGGTCGACTGTCTGCTGAGCCTGGGCGATGGTGGCCGTCGGCTTGAACGCCACCCGTACCACCACGTCCTCTCCGTTTGAGATGCCGCCCTGGACGCCGCCCGAGCGGTTGGTGAGCGTGCGGGGACGGCCGTCGGGGCCGGTCACGAAGGCGTCGTTGTGGGCGCTGCCGGTGAGGCGGGTGCCGGCGAAGCCGCTGCCGATCTCGAAGCCCTTCGACGCCGGCAGCGACATCAGCCCGTAGGCGAGGTCGGCCTCCAACTTGTCGAACACCGGCTCACCGAGGCCGGGTGGCACGTTGCGGGCCACGCATTCCACCACCCCGCCCAGCGAGTCGCCGTGGCGCCGCGCCTCCTCGATGGCCGCCGCCATCGCTGACGCTCTCTCCCGGTCCGGGCAGCGCACCGGGTTGGCCTCCACGGCCTCCTCGGTGACGCCGCCTGCGTCGATCTCGGCGTCGATCTCGTGGACCTGGCGCACCCAGGCCAGCACCTCCACCCCGGCCGCCGCCCGCAGGAGCTTGCGGGCCACGGCGCCGGCAGCCACCCGGGCCGCGGTCTCCCGGGCGCTGGCCCGCCCGCCGCCTCGCCAGTCCCGTAGGCCGTACTTCGACTCGGTGGTGTAGTCGGCGTGGGAGGGGCGGAAGAGGTCCTTCATGGCCTCGTAGGCGCCGGGCACGGCGTCGGTGTTGCGGATCAGGATGGCGATGGGCGTGCCCAGGGTGACGCCCTCGAACAACCCGGCGAGCACCTCGGCCACATCGCCCTCCTGGCGCTGGGTGGTGAGGCGACTCTGGCCGGGGCGCCGGCGGTCGAGGTCGTGCTGGATCTCCTCGACGCCGATGGCGAGGCGGGGCGGGCACCCGTCGACGACCACCCCGATGCCGGCGCCGTGGGACTCACCGAAGGTGGTGACGCGGAACTGGTGCCCGAAGCTGCTGCCACCCATGGCGGCACGGTATAGGCGCCGGCCGGAGGAAGGAGAACGAGCGGCTAAGCCTGCACGGGCTGGGCCTCGCCCGCCCGGGTGGCCGCCATCGGCACCGCGCCGGGCATGTGCGGCAGCTCGATCTCCACGGTGTCGGTGCCGTGGTCCTCCTCCCACCGCACCACGTTCAACACCGCGGCGTAGACCACCAGGCGCCCGAAGACGAGCAGCCAGGCGAGGATGGCGAAGACCACGCCGATGGAGCCGTACAGCGCGGACGAGGAGGCGACGACGCGGGGCACGAACACCGCACCCACCGCTTTGAGCCCCTCGAGGGCCAGCGCGCCGAACACCGCACCGGGGAGGAGGGGCTTCCAGCCGACGTCGCGGTTGGTCAGAGCATGGAAGGTCCACAGCCACAGGGTCACGTTGACGCCGAGGCTCACCACCAGAGCCAGGGGCCAGGCCGGCCCCGGGAGGAGG
The DNA here is from genome assembly GCA_002861595.1 of Actinomycetota bacterium. Taxonomy (GTDB): domain Bacteria; phylum Actinomycetota; class Acidimicrobiia; order Acidimicrobiales. The sequence continues at coordinate 17,570 of PJQG01000050.1, read as the reverse complement.
CGAAGCACGGCGGTGACGGCGAACGAGGCGATGAAGAGCAAGGCGGCACCGCCCAGCCATCCGAGCCCGAACAGCTTGTCCTTGATGCCGCGGCCCGCCACCTGCCACACCGAGTCGAAGGCGAACTGGAAGGCGGCGACCAGTCCGAGGCCGGACCACAGCAGGCCCAGGATCCCGACGATCGACGCCGTCTTGCGGCTCTCCTCGGCCGTGGTGATGGCGCGGGTCATGATTCGGGCGGCGTCGCCGGCCGGCGGGATGCCGATGCGCTCGATGACCTCCGCCGGCAGGTCGCCCACGCTCCGCGAGAAGAAGCCGACTATGCCGGTGACGGCGAGCAGGAGGGGGAACAGCGACAGGAAGGCGGTGAGGGTCACGGCCGAGGCGAGGTAGCCGCCGTGGACCTCGTCGAACCGCTGCTGGACGCGCATCACGGTGCCGACCCAGGCCCAGCGCCGGCCCAGCGGGCCGAGAACCCGTTCGATCACCTCTCGCACGTACCCATTCGGAAATGGGCGAAATCTTCACGCGATCTCCGCGGGCCCTCGCCGGAACGGGCCCCCCGGCGCGGTACCGTCGCCCGGTGGAGCTCGACGGCATCGACCCGCAGCGGCTGCCGGTCCACGTCGGCTGCGTGATGGACGGCAACGGGCGCTGGGCGAACAAGCGCGGCCTGCCCCGAACGCAGGGCCACGCCGCCGGCGAGGAAGCCCTCTTCGACGCCGTGGAGGGGGCACTCGAGCTCGGCGTCGGCTGGCTCACCGTGTACGCCTTCTCCACCGAGAACTGGAAGCGGCCGGTGGACGAGGTGCGCTACCTCATGCGCTTCAACGAATCGCTCCTCGTGCGCCGACGCGACGAGATGCACGAGCGGGGCGTGCGCATCCGCTTCGCCGGCCGGCGCGACTGGCGCGTGCCCCGGCGTCTCATCCGGCGGATGGACGAGGCCGTCGCCCTCACCGAGAAGAACCGCACGATGACCCTCACCATCGCCTTCAACTACGGCGGCCGAGCCGAGATCGTCGACGCCGTGCGGGCCCTGGTGGCCGACGGCGTGCCCGCCGACAAGATCGACGAGAAGGCCATCCGCACCCGGCTCTACCTGCCCGACATGCCCGACCCCGACCTGGTCATCCGCACCTCCGGGGAGTTTCGCGTCTCGAACTTCCTGCTCTGGGAGCTGGCCTACAGCGAGCTGGTCTTCACCGACGTGCTGTGGCCCGACTTCCGACGGGAGAACCTGTTCGAGGCCGTCCGGGAGTTCCAGCGCCGCGACCGCCGCTTCGGCGGCCTCGACGTATGACCCCGGCCGGTTGCGAGTACATAGCGGGCCGAAACGCCCCGCTATGTAATCCAAGCGTGGTGCGATGAGCCCCAGCCGGCTCTACCGGGACCAGGGGGTGGTGCTGCGCACCATCCGGCTGGGCGAGGCCGACCGCATCGTCACCCTCGTGACCCCCGGCCACGGCAAGGTGCGGGCGGTGGCCAAGGGCGTGCGCAAGACCAAGAGCCGGTTCGGCTCGCGCCTGGAGCCGATCAGCCACGTGAACCTGCTGATGTACGAGGGCCGCGAGCTCGACATCGTCACCCAGGCCGAGACCCTCGACCACTTCCGCACCATCCGAGAGGACCTCGACCGCATGGGGCGGGCCCAGAGCCTGCTGGAGGCGGTGGACCAGGTGGCCCAGGAACGGGAGCTGAGCGCCCGGCTCTACTCGATGCTGGTCGGAGCCCTGCGTTCGCTCGCCGCCCGCGACGCCCCACTGCTCATGGGCGCCTTCTTCTGGAAGCTGCTCTCGTCGGAGGGCGCCCACCCGCTGCTCGACCACTGCGCCACGTGCGGAGCGCCCGAGGACCTGGTCGCCTTCGACCTCGTCGAGGGCGGGGCGCTGTGCCGGGCGTGCCGCCGGGGCGTGCCCGTCACCCCCGAGGCCCTGGCTCTGCTGCGCCGTGTCCTCGGAGGCGGCTTGGCCGCCGCCCTCGAAGAGCCCGCCGGGCCGGTCGTCGCCGAGGTCGAGCAGCTGGCGACCCGCTCCTTGGAGCACCACCTGGAGCGCCGGCTGCGCACGCTGCACGTCCTCGACCGTTCTCGCTGACCCCACGAACTTGGTGAGGAAAGCGGCGCCAGGGCGCCGCTTTCCGGCACAGGAACGGCCTCGCGGAAGGCCCTCCAGTACATTCGCTCCCATGGACGTTCCCAACCCGGAGCTGGCGGAGACGATCGTCAACCTCTGCAAGCGCCGGGGCTTCGTCTACCCCTCCAGCGAGATCTATGGCGGGTTTCGTTCCACCTACGACTACGGACCTCTCGGCGTGCTCCTGCTGCGCAACGTCAAGGAGGCCTGGTGGCGGGCCATGGTGCAGCTGCGCGACGACGTCGTCGGCATCGACGCCGCCATCTTGTCCAGCCCTCGTGTGTGGGAGGCGTCGGGCCATCTGGCCAACTTCACCGACCCTTTGGTCGACTGTCGCAACTGCAAGGAGCGCTGGCGGGCTGACCACATCGAGGGCGGCTGCCCCAATTGCGGTTCCACCGACCTCACCGACGCCAGGGCGTTCAACATGATGTTCAAGACCTTCGTCGGCCCGGTGGAAGAGGACGCCAACGTCGCCTACTTCCGCCCCGAGACCGCTCAGGGGATGTTCGTCAACTTCCTCAACGTGCTTCAGACGACCCGGAAGAAGCCCCCGTTCGGCATCGCCCAGATGGGCAAGTCCTTCCGCAACGAGATCACGCCGGGCAACTTCGTGTTCCGCACCCGGGAGTTCGAGCAGATGGAGATGGAGTACTTCGTCCCGCCCGACGAGGCCAAGCAGTGGTTCGAGTACTGGTGCGACGCCCGCCTCAGCTGGTACGCCGACCTCGGCATCCCCGAGGGCATGTTGCGTCTCCGCCACCACGATCCGGAGGAGCTTTCGCACTACTCGGCGGGCACGGCCGACGTGGAGTTCGCCTACCCGTGGGGCTGGGGCGAGCTGGAGGGCATCGCCAACCGGACGGACTTCGACCTGAAGGCCCATGCCGAGGCGTCGGGGGAGCGCCTCGAGTACTTCGACCAGGCGACCGGCGAGCGCTACGTGCCCCACGTCATCGAGCCGGCGGCCGGCGCCACGAGGGCGATGATGGCCTTCCTCCTGGCCGCCTACGCCGAGGACGAGGTCGGTGGCGAGAGCCGCACCGTCCTGCGTCTCCACCACCAGTTGGCGCCGTACAAGGTGGCGGTGCTGCCGCTGTCCAAGAAGGACACGCTCACACCCGCCGCACGAGAGGTCCTCTCGCTGGTCCAGCCGCACTGGATGTGCGACTACGACGAGACCCAGTCCATCGGCAAGCGGTACCGGCGCCAGGACGAGATCGGCACCCCGTTCTGCGTCACGGTCGACTTCGACACCCTCGACGACCGAGCCGTGACCATCCGGGAGCGGGACACCCTGGAGCAGGTCCGGGTGCCGGTCGACGCGCTGGTCGACGAGCTCAGCTCCCGCCTCACCGTGTGAGCCGCCTCGGGCGGCCCCTTGTGTGCAGAACACGGCACTATCCGCGGCCTTTTGCACACGAAGTTCTCGTCCCAGGCCACCTGAGCGATCTTCGCCGTCGGTAGCATCCGGGCCATGCCCTTCGTCTTCTCCTTCGACCACAAGCACCGCAAGCCTCCCATGAGCCTGAAGGACCTGCTGGGCGGCAAGGGGGCGAACCTGGCCGAGATGACGTCGGTGCTCGGGCTGCCCGTTCCTCCCGGCTTCACCATCACCACCAACGCCTGCCGGGCGGCCATGCACGGCGGCTGGCCGGAGGGCCTCGACGGCGAGGTCACCAGGCAGGTGAAGAAGCTGGAGAAGGCCATGGGCAAGCGGCTGGGCGACGCCGCCGACCCCCTCCTGGTGAGTGTCCGCTCGGGGGCGAAGTTCTCCATGCCCGGGATGATGGACACCGTCCTCAACCTGGGCCTCAACGACGAGTCGGTGGAGGGCCTCGCCAACCAGACGAGTGACGAGCGCTTCGCCTACGACTCGTACCGCCGGTTCATCTCCATGTACGGCCGCATCGTGCAGGGGATCGAGGGCCAGGAGTTCGACCGCCTCCTCGAACAGGCCAAGGATGCCGACGGCGTCACCGCCGACGCCGAGGTCTCGGCGCCGGCGCTCAAGAAGCTGGTGGGTCGCTACCAGGAGGTCGTGGAGCGCCATACCGGCGCGCCGTTCCCCCAGGATCCCGCCGACCAGCTGCGGGGGGCCATCGACGCCGTCTTTCGTTCCTGGAGCGGGCCCCGCGCCGTGGCCTACCGCAACCGTGAGCACATCCCCCACGACCTCGGCACGGCGGTCAACGTGCAGGCGATGGTCTTCGGCAACCGCGACGACAACTCGGGCACCGGCGTGGGTTTCACCCGCGACCCGGCCACCGGGGCCAAGGGCGAGTACGGCGACTTCCTCGTCAACGCCCAGGGCGAGGACGTCGTCGCCGGCATCCGCAACACCGAGCCGCTGTCGGCGCTGAAGGCCAAGTTCCCGAAGATCCACAAGGAGCTCCTCGGGATCTTCGAGCGTCTGGAGCAGCACTACCGGGACATGTGCGACACGGAGTTCACCATCGAGCAGGGCAAGCTGTGGATGCTCCAGACCCGCGTCGGCAAGCGCACCGGCCCCGCCGCCCTGCGCATGGCGGTCGAGATGACCAAGGGCCGGACCTGGAAGATCACCCGCGAGGAGGCGCTCCGGCGCATCACCGCCGACCACCTCGACCAGGTGCTCCACCCGCAGTTCGCGGGCAAGAACCTGAACGTCATCGCCAAGGGGCTGCCGGCCTCCCCCGGTGGGGCTGTGGGGCGGGCCTACTTCACTGCCGACGGCGCGGCCGAGGCGGCTGCGCGAGGCGAGCGGGTCGTCCTCGTGCGCAGCGAGACCTCGCCCGAGGACGTCCACGGGATGATCGTGGCCGAGGGGATCCTCACCGCCAGGGGCGGGCTCGTGAGCCACGCCGCCGTGGTGGCCCGGGGCTGGGGGAAGCCCGCCGTGGTCGGCGCCGAGGCGGTCAAGATCAGCGGGGCGAGCTTCACCGCCGGCGGGGTCAGAGTGAACGAGGGCGACTTCATCTCGGTCAACGGGACCACCGGCGAGGTGGTGCTCGGCGAGGTGGAGCTGTCCACGATCGCCCCGCCGCCGGAGTTCGACCTGATCCTCGGGTGGGCCGACAAGGTGCGCAAGGGGAAGATGGCGGTTCGGGCCAACGCCGACACCGGCCCCGATGCCGCCAACGCCCGCCAGTTCGGCGCCGAGGGCATCGGCCTGTGCCGCACGGAGCACATGTTCCTCGGCGAGGACCGCCTGCCCATCGTGCGGGCCATGATCCTGGCCGACACCCCCGAGGAGGAGGCCGCCGCGCTGGAGAAGCTACTGGCCGCCCAGAAGGCGGACTTCCTGGCGATCCTCGAGGCCATGGACGGCCTGCCCGTCACCGTGCGCCTCCTCGACCCGCCGCTGCACGAGTTCCTCCCGTCCACCGAGGAGTTGGCGGTCAAGGAGGCCACCAGTGGCCTGTCGGCCGAGGAGAAGGAGCTGTACGCCGCAGCGCGGACGTGGCACGAGTTCAACCCGATGCTGGGCACCCGAGGTGTGCGCCTCGGTGTGGTCAAGCCCGGCCTCTACGCCATGCAGGTGCGGGCCCTGATGGAGGCGGCGGCCGAGCGGGTGAAGGCCAAGGGCAGGCCGGTGATCGAGATCATGATCCCCCTCACCGTCACCCGCGAGGAGCTGGCGCTGGCCCGCTCCTGGGTCGAAGACGCGGTGAGCGAGGCGACCAGTGGCGCCAAGAAGCGCATCGCCGTTCAGATCGGCACCATGATCGAGACCCCCCGCGCCGCCCTTCGAGCCGACGAGATCGCGGAGGAGTCGGACTTCTTCTCCTTCGGCACCAACGACCTCACCCAGATGACGTTCGGCTTCAGCCGAGACGACGTCGAAGGGCGCATGATGAGCGCCTATCTGGAGCTGGGCCTGCTCAAGCGCAACCCCTTCGAGACAATCGACCCCGACGGCGTGGGCGAGCTGGTGAAGATCGGTTCGCAGCGGGGTCGGGCGACCAAGCCTGGCCTCAAGCTCGGCGTGTGCGGCGAGCACGGCGGTGACACCGAATCGATCTCGTTGTTCGCCGACGCCGGCCTCGACTACGTGAGCTGCTCGCCCTTCCGCATCCCCATCGCCCGGCTGGCGGCGGCCCAGGCCATCCTCGCCACGACCAGCTGACAGCCGGGGTACCGTCGCTCGTCGTGGGGATCGTGGACGAGGACGTGGCCAGGGTGCGCCAGGCCGTCGACTTCGTCGAGGTGGCCTCCGAGCACATCGCCCTCAAGAAGGTGGGCCGCCGGTGGGTCGGCCTGTGCCCGTTCCATGCCGAGAAGAGCCCCTCGTTCTCCGTCAACCAACAGGAGGGGCTGTACTTCTGCTTCGGCTGTCAGGCCAAGGGGGACGTCATCACCTTCGTGCGGGAGGTGGAGCACCTCGACTTCGTGGGTGCCGTGGAGCGCCTGGCGTCACGGGCCGGGATAGAGCTGCGCTACGACGACGTCAAGGAGGGCAGGGACCGCCGCCGGCGGGCCGTGCTCACCGAGGCCATGGAGCAGGCCGTCGAGTGGTACCACCGGAGGCTGCTGACGGGTGCCGACGCCGCCGCCGCCCGCGGCTACCTGCGTTCGAGGGGTTACGACGCCGAGGCGGTGCGGGCCTTCCGCCTGGGCTGGGCACCCGGCGACTGGGACAGCCTCGCCCGCGCCCTGCACGTCCCCGACGACGTCCTCCAGGACACCGGCCTTGGGATCGTGAACCGCCTTGGCCGCCAGCAGGACGCCTTCCGGGCCCGCATCATGTTCCCCATCTTCGACACCGGCGGCGCTCCGGTGGCCTTCGGCGGCCGCAGCCTGCCGGGCGCCGAGGGGCCCAAGTACAAGAACTCGCATGAGTCGCCCATCTACTCCAAGAGCCGCACGCTCTACGCCCTCAACTGGGCCAAGGCCGAGGTCGTGACCTCCGGCGAGGTGATCGTGTGCGAGGGCTACACCGACGTGATCGCCTTCTTCCGCTCGGGAATGCCGCGCGCCGTGGCGACCTGCGGGACCGCCCTCACCGACGAGCACTTCCGCATGCTCAAGAACTTCGCCCGGCGCATCGTGCTGGCTTACGACGCCGACGCCGCCGGCCAGGCCGCGGCCGAGCGCTTCTACGAGTGGGAGCAGCGCTACGAGGTGGACCTGGTCGTCGCCGCCCTGCCTTCGGGCAGTGATCCTGGCGAGGTGGCCCGGCAGGATCGGGCGGCCCTGCGGACCGCCGTGGAGAAGGCGCAGCCCTTCCTCGCCTTCCGCTTGGACCGGGTGCTGGGCGCCGCCGACCTCGGGGGGCCCGAGGGCAGGGCCCGGGCGGCGGAGGCCGGGATGGCAGTGATCCGGGAGCACCCGAACGAGTTCGTGCGCGACCAGTACGTCATGGACCTCGCCGGGCGGTGCCGGCTCGACCCGGACCGGCTGCGCGCCGGCCTGCGCCGCCCTCTCCCCAGGCCCGGCGCCTCGCCTCCCTCGAGGATGGCCCCCGCTGCTGCATCCGGGAACGACCGCAAGCTCTGCGAGGTCGAAGCTCTGCGCCTCGCCATTCACCGCCCCGAGGAGATGGCCCACCGGCTGGAGGAGGTGCTCTTCACCGACGAGCTGCATCTGGCCGCCTTCCGGGCCCTGGCCTCCAGTGAGACCCTGCACCACGCCATCAAGGCGGCCGACCCGGGCGCGGCGGCGCTGTTGCAGCGGCTGGCGGTGGAGGAGGTTCACGACGATCCTGACGCGGTGCTGGTGGAGCTCGTCCGCAATACCGGCAGGCGCGCCCTGGCGGCCTTGCAGGCGGAGTCCCGTGAGGACCCCGACCGGGCCCTGGAGCTCTCGGCCACCGTCGGCTGGCTCACCCTGACGCTCATGGAGCTTCCCGCTGCCGATGCGACGAGCAGGTTGGTACCCTGGCTCGTGAAATGGGGCCGGGAGGAGCGATGAGCGGGCAGCGCTCGATCCATCTCACGCCGGCGGGAGTGCCCGCCGAGGAGTTCGAGAAGCTTCTCGTCGCCGGGCGCCAGGAGGGCATCCTCACCCCGGACGATCTCATGACGGTGCTCGAGCCGGTCGAGCTCAGCCGCACCCTGATCGACGAGGTCGTGGCCCGCGTGCAGGCCGAAGGCATCGTCTACGACGACGCCGACGACGCCGCGGTGGCCACGGCGCCGTTGGCCGAGCTGGCCGAGGACCGTCCCAGCTCGCCACCGCTCACCCCCCCTGCAGCCAACGGCCAGAAACGTCGTGTCGAGGCAAAGGACGTCCCCACGACCAGGCGCGACTGGGGCGGAGCGGGTGGAGACGCAGTGCGTACGTACCTGAGGGAGATCGGCAAGGTGCCTCTCCTCGGTGCCGCCCAGGAGGTGGCGGTCGCCCAGCGGATTGCCGAAGGCCTGGCCGCGGCGGAAAGGATGGTCGCCCTCGAAGACCGCTACGGTGGGCGCCATCGCGTCCCTCGCAAGCGGCTGGTGCGGGAGGAGCGACTGGTCGCTGACGGGCTCCAGGCGAAGAAGGAGCTGATCAACGCCAACCTGCGCCTGGTGGTGTCGATCGCCAAGCGCTACCGCAACCGGGGCATGGCCTTTCTCGACCTCATCCAGGAAGGCAACCTCGGTCTCATCCGAGCCGTCGACGGGTTCGACTACACCAAGGGATTCAAGTTCTCCACGTACGCGACCTGGTGGGTACGCCAGGCCGTCACCCGCGCCATCGCCGACCAGGCGCGGACCATTCGCATTCCGGTGCACATGGTGGAGAACATCAACAAGGTGAGCAACGTCCACCGCCAGCTCCTCCAGGAGAACGGGCGCGAGCCGACCATCGACGAGCTCTCGGAGCGGGCCAGGATGTCGCCCGAGCGGGTACGCGACCTCCTGCGCATCAAGGAGCCGACGGTCTCGTTGGAGCAGTCGGTGGGTGAGGACGACTACAGCCTGCAAGACCTCATCGAGGACCGCTCCGCGATCGTGCCCGCCGACGCCGCCGCCCGTGCCCTCCTCAACGACGCGGTCAACCAGGCTCTGGCGCAGCTTTCCCCCCGCGAGCAGCTGGTCGTCCGCCTGCGCTTCGGCCTCGACGACGGCCAGGTCCGCACGCTCGAAGAGGTCGGCAGGCAGTTCGGCGTCACCAGGGAGCGGGTACGCCAGATCGAGGCAAAGGTGCTGGTCAAGCTGCGGCAACCGGTCCGCAGCCAACGCCTGCGGCAGTACCTGGAGGAGGGATGAGCCCGGTCGGTCCCCCGGGGGTTCAGTACTCGGGGGTCGGGCTGAGGTAGGGGTTCTCCACCCCGTCGCTGTCGTCACCGTTGCTCGACCTCGACTCCACGAGGTCCTTGGCCTTCTCCATGCCGACCTCGACGGCGGTCCGCGCCTTGTCTGTCGCCACCTCGAAGGTCTCGTTCCCCTTGAGCTTGTCGACCCACTGGTTGATCTGTTCGTAGCGTTCGCGCCCGGCCATGGCGCCCAGGTAGTACCCGGTACCGAAGCCGACGAGCAGGCCCATTCGGAATCTCATGCACCCTTCTTACCCCCTAAGGTTGTTCTTGACAATCGAACGTACGTTCTAATAGCTTTGGCGATCGTGGGATATCGAGGGAAGGTGGTCGAACAAGAGCAGGCCAGGGAGCTTCGGGCACAGGCGTGGACGATCCCCGACATCGCCGTCAAGCTCGGCGTGGCGAAGAGCTCGGTGTCGCTCTGGGTGCGCGATGTCCAGTTCACCCCCTCAAAGCGGCGCACCGGGCCGCGCCACCGCCCGCATCCTGGACAGCGCCGGAAGGCGGAGCAGATCGTCGCCCTGGACCGCGAGGGCGTTGCCCGGCTCGGCGTGCTCAACGATCAGGCGTTCCTGGCGGCCGGCGCCGCCCTGTACGCCGGCGAGGGCTCGAAGACCGAAGGCTCCGTCAGCTTCGCCAACAGTGACGTCGCGATGGTCAGCTTCTTCTGCGAGTGGCTCCGCACCTTCTTTCCCATCGATGAGTCCCGCCTGCGAGTCCGGATCTACTTGCACCAGGGCCTCGACCTCGAAGCTGCGACAAACCACTGGTCCGCGGTGACCGGCGTCCCGGTGGCGCAGTTCAGAAAGCCGTACCGGGCGGCGCCTGACCCGAGCATCCGGAAGAACAAGCACGAGTTTGGCTGCGTCTACGTCCGGTACGGCTGCTCCAAGACCCACCGAGCCATCATGGGCCTCTGCCGGGCACTGCTATCGTCGAGCGGACGATCCGGGGTAGCTCAATCGGCAGAGCAGTTCACTGTTAATGAATTGGTTGGGGGTTCAAGTCCCTCCCCCGGAGCTTCTGGGTTCGAATTCAGGACCGGGGCCTGTAGCTCAGTGGTCAGAGCGGGGGACTCATAATCCCTTGGTCGCGGGTTCGATCCCCGCCGGGCCCACTCAGAAGGCCATCGCGGAGGCCCCCCTGTCTGTCAGGTGACGTGAGACACCTGCAGTAGCCAACCATCCCTACAGGGCGAGACAGGACCACCTACAAAATGACCATCCCCTGCTCGAGCGAGGGCGGGCGCAGGTGGTCGCGGCGCCACGACCCTCGGTGAGAACGGCGGAACGCGAGGCGTTGCCCGGCGACGTCGCCCTGCCCCGACAGCAGATGGCGGTGGTGCCGCCGCGGCGTCAACTGCTGGCAGTGTGGCTGGCCGCCGCCGCCTTCCTGGCCGCGTTGCTCCTCGTCGCCCGGGCGACCCGGACCGGAGGCGACGACGGCGATCAGGCCCGCCAGCGGTCCGGCTTCCTCGACGCCGGCGCCCTCCCCATGCCGGCGCCGAGGGTCGCGGGGCTCCCGGAGCCGGGACGGCGGGCGGTGGTGTTCTTCGCCCGCGAGGACGTGGCCGCCGAGCTGTGCCGGGAGTTGGCCAGCCCTGCGTCGATCCTCGGCCGGGCCGACGCCGCCGTGGTCGTTGCCGGTACGCCGCCGCCGACGTGCTCCCGGCACCGGGTCGTCTCCGATCCCGGCGGCGTCCTGGCCCGGGCCTACGGCCTGCCCACCCGAGGGACGGCGGCCCGCCCACCGGCTACGCCGTCATCGACTCCGAGGGCCGCGTCCGCTACCGCACCCTCGACCCTGAGGTCGTGGACCACCTGGGCGAGGTGGCAGCCATCCTGCGGGCGACGCCGTGAGCGCGCTCGACGCCCCGGCCGAGGCCGGGGCCGGCCAGGGCCTGCGGGTGTGCCTGTGGTGCGTGATCTCGGTCCTCGTCGAGGTGGGCCTGTACGCCTCCTACCGCGGCCACGACGGCCGGTTCCACTGGTTCACCCACTTCTTCGTGGGCGCGGCGGCGGCCCTGGTGGTGATGACGCTGGTCGCAGCACGCAGGCGCCGGCCCGTGCCGCTCCCGCTGGTGTGGCTGCTGACCGGCCACCTGGTCGCCATGTTCCCGGACTTCCTCTTCGCCGCCGGTGTGGCGCACGACCGATGGATGGAGGTGTTCCTGGGCCACCTCTCCACCCACTTCGTTCCCGGGCGCAACCTCACCTGGTACGCCGTGTTCCTCGCCAGCCTCGGCGCCTACCTGGTGACGCTGGACCGGGTTCGCGAGGACCGCGCGTCCGTGCGCTGACACACCTGAGGGCCATGCCCGTGGACGGTGCGGCTCGCTTCCCGGGCATGGCCTTCGCCTTCGGGTGGAACCGTGCATCCAAGAGGTGCTGGCCACCATCCTCGGCTACCGCCGAGGCTTTGGAGGGTCCATGATGGTGGGAGTGCTGTTCGTGTCCGGACCTGGCGCTCCACCTTCATCCCGCTCGGGCGCTCCTTCGCCCGCTTCGGATGGGCCGATCTGAGACCAGGACACAGCCAGGGCCGGTCGCGCCGCCTGCGGTTGGCGCGCCTCGCCGCGCCCTCGGGGGATGGCATCGTTGGTCGTTGCTCATGAGGGACTTGCTCCTGCCCCGTACCGACAGCGGTGTGGTCGCCCAGCTCGCAGTGGCGGCCGTCGTCCTCGCGGTCGCTTTCGTCGTCGTGCGACGCGACCGCGAGCTGCGGTTGTTGGTCGTCGGCGTCGCCGTCATGACGGTCGCTTGGTGCGCGGCGCGATCCCTGCACTGAGGAGTGGCGTCCCAGCGCCCACCGGCCCTTCCGGCGAAGATGCGGAGCTCACCGCGCGCCTCGACAACGTCGCCGGCGAGGCCGAGCTGGGGGCAGCCGTGCGGGACGTGGCGGCGTGAGGAGAGCGGCACATCGCGAGGGCGGGGCCGACGAGCCGGCGGTGACGAGCGAAGAACGGCGGGCTGCCGCTGTCGCGGTGGCGACCGCGCTCTTCGTCGCCCTTGCCGTCGTCCTCGAAGTCATCGCCGGGGCCCGCGCCAACTCTGCAAACCCGCCATGGGCTGAGGCCGTCGTCCCGCTGGCGTGGCCGCGCCCGGCGAGGGTCGTGTGGTGGCTTGCAGTGGCGGCGGCCATGGCAGCCTTTCACCGATCGCTGCACCGACTCGGGCTCGGTCGACGCCGATCCCTCGCCATCGCGTCGGTGGCGCCGTTCTTGATCTTCGCCGCCGGCGTGGCCAGCGGCCAGAGTTGGGCGAGCTTCCATTGACCAAGCTCCGAGTCGCGTGGCGGCCTCTCTGGAGGAGCGTGATGGTCGTCTCCCGATGGAGAACGCCCTCAGCCACAGCAGGTGTCTTCGAGGGACTCGGCCCGCCAGGTGCGTCTCGCCTCTCCCGCTGCCAGTGCGCCGATGAACAGGGCGGCGACGGGGTCCGCCCACCACCAGCCGAGCGTCAAGTTGAGCGCCAGGCCCACCAGCACGACCGCCGAGAGCACAGCGCACAACATGGTCTGGTTGGCCTCGGACACCGCCGCGCTCGACCCCAGGGGTAGGGCCAGGCGGCGCTTGGCGCGGGCCAGGGGAGGCATGACCACGACCGACGCAGCGGCCAGGAGCACCCCGATGACGCTCGGCTCCGGTTCGGACCCGGCAAGGAGATCTCCCACGCCGGTGATCCACACGTAGATGGCGAGTGCGGCGAAGCTGACGGCGATGAGCCGGGTGGCGCGGCGGTCGTCCTCGGCCATGCACCCACCGCGGTGCTCTTGATGCAGCCTCCAGGCAAGGATCGCCGACGCCGACACCTCGATACCGGAGTCGAGGCCGAAGCCGATGAGGCTGACGGAGCCGGCGGCGACGCCGGCGGCCAGGGCGACGAAGCCCTCGACCACGTTCCAGCCCAGGCTCAGCCGGTTGAGCAGGCGAGCCCGATCGAGCGCAGTCTCCCGGATCTGGAGCACTCTTCAAGATACCGCCGGGCCGGGGGCAAAACGACCGCCGCGGCCAGGTTCAGTCGCCCTTGTCGAGCCATCGCGGGGCGGCCTCGAGGAGGTGCCGGCTCACGGCCAGGCACCCCTCCAAGGTCTCGCACAGCAGCTCGTCGCCAGCCAGGATCCGCGCCAGTGAGACCTGCTGGCGGGCCACGATGGTGAGGCTGCGCTCAGGGGCGTCGGTGGCCGAGGGGAACGAGTCGATGGCTGACACCTCGAGAGGCAGGTCGACGCCTGCAACCCCGGCCAGCTCGAGGTGCAGCTGGAGCAGGTCGGGCCCTGAGGGAAGGGGCGGAAGGGCCCAGGTGAAGGTGATGGGGAAGTGGAAGTCGTCCGCAGGCTCGTGGCCCTCCGGAAGGTCGACGACCAGGTCCTCGAAGGAGAGGAGGACCCGGGGGTCCACCTCCAGGGCCAGATGGAGATCGACGGGGACCCCGCATCCTTCTTCGGGGTGGAGGTCGACCTCCCATGCCTGGCGCAGCGAGTAGCTCTCCACGAAATGTCGTTCATCGTGCACGTGGAAGCCGTGCTCCACCGCGTGCCCCTTGAGGTCGGCAACGAAGCCGGCCACGTCGATGACGGCCACATGGTCAGCCTACGGGCACAGCGTCGAAGACCTCTAGCGTGCAGAGCGAGGTGGAGGACAGGGACCTGCTCGAGGTGCTGAACGAGGCCGCTGACGCCATCGCAGCCGTTCTCGCCCCCCTCGAGGACTGGGGCTTGGCGGGCACGCGTGCCGGGCAGTACCACAGCGATCTGGCCGCCGACACCGCGGCCATAGCAGTGCTCGCCGGTGCCGGCCTCGGCGTGCTCAGTGAGGAGAGCGGGCTGCACCATGCCGACAGAGACGTCATGGTCGTGGTCGACCCCGTCGACGGTTCCACCAACGCTGCTCACGGGCTGCCCTGGTACGCCACCAGCCTGTGCGCCCTCGACGATGAGGGCGCCCTCGCCGCCGTCGTGGTCAACCAGTCCAGCGGCGTTCGCTACGAGGCGGTGCGCGGAGGCGGCGCCCGCTGTGACGGGGAGAGCATCGTTCCCTCGACCTGTGTGGAGTTGGGGACCGCGCTGATCGGGCTGTCGGGGCTCCCACCGCGTCATCTGGGATGGGGCCAGTTCCGGGCGCTGGGCGCCGCTGCCCTCGACCTGTGCGCCGTCGCCGCCGGGCTCCTCGACGGCTACGTCGACTGCAGTGAGCACGGCCACGCCCCGTGGGACTACCTCGGGGGCATGCTCGTGTGCCAGGAGGCCGGGGCGGCGGTCGTCGACGCCTTCGGTCGCGACCTCGTCCTGCGCTCCTGGACCGAGCGTCGCACACCGCTGGCGGCGGGCAGTGCGCAGTTGCTAGCGGCTCTCCGCGAGGCGCGCGCCAGCTTCGACTGAGGACGTCCGGAAGGAAAAACAGGTTGACGTCGCCGGCCTGTCGTGTTCCCATGGAGGGTCCGGGGTCTTCCCGGAAAAGAAGACTGCAGACGCAGGAGAACCACGTGCAACGCCAGTTCCCGAGCAACGGTAAGCCGACGGTCATGGCCGGCCGTGGCGCGTACCCCGTACTGCCGTCCGCCACGGCGGTGCCGGCGAAGCTCGAAGTTCGTCGGGGCATGCCGTGCATTCCCGCCCATGCCGGTGCCAACGGCAGGCACGTGCGGCTGAAGGACCTCCACCGAGGTGGGCCTGGGTAGACCCAGCGCTCAGTCGAGGAAGGGCCAGAGGCCGTCGGGATGTCCCGGCGGCCTCGTTGCATTTCAGAGGACAGATCACCGACACGAACGGGAGAAGGGCGAGATGGTCGCCATTGGCAAGGCCGAAGAGAGGAAGTTCGCACCAGGGACGCCTGAGTGGGGCCTGGCCCGCTGCCGGGCCGCCGATGCTTCGCTTCTCGAGCTGTTCTTCTCCGAGGACCTCGCTGACATCGCCAAGGCCAAGACCATCTGCGCAGCCTGCCCCGTTCAGGCGCCGTGCCTGGCCGCCGCAGAGAGCCGCCGGGAGCCGTGGGGTGTGTGGGGCGGCGAGCTGTTCGCCAACGGCAAGGTCCTCGCCCTCAAGCGGAGGCGAGGGCGCCCGCCGAAGAACGAGCAGTCGCAGTTGACGGCGTAGGCACCGATCGGCCGCCGGCTCGGCGCAACAAGCGGTTGCGCCAGCCGGCGGCCTCTCGGCTTCCCTGGCTTACAGTGAAGCCCACCGGCGGCAAGGGGCGCTTAGCTCAGCTGGCGAGAGCACCTCCCTTACAAGGAGGGGGTCGGGGGTTCGAGTCCCTCAGCGCCCACGGAAGGCCAAGTTTGTCGGCTCGGGCTCGTCCTTGGCAGTCGCCGCCATCCCGACGATCGGCTGGTTGAGGCGGATCGCCGCTGTGGACCCGAGGAAGCCGCGTCTCCGGCGGCGTGGACAGTGGTTGCTTTAGGTCGGTTCGGATCCGGGTGGTGGTCAGACGGGCGCCAAGGGGCCCTGGTGCCACGCAGAGCGGCCGGACCCGATGACATGTGACACGGTGGCGCTCGACACCCCCGGACCCGTGCATCAGGCGACCTGACCGAAGTGTCACCCAGGCAGGCAGAGCGACCAGAGGCTCCGGTTCCAGGCTGACGGGCATCATGCACGGCGCGTCAGGTGGGCGATGACCGCTTCTCGTGGCGACAGCGCCCACGAAAAGTAGTTGCTAGATGTAGAGGACACTTACCGGAGAGAAATATTGCGGATTCCACGTGTGTTATAGTTCGGCATACCGACTCCGGGGGTTTCACGTCGAGTGGACAAATCCTTCAGTCGCACGAGGCGGAGCCTTCGGGCTCGGTGACGAGTAGGGCCGGGGGCAGTGCTGGACACCTCGGAAATGACAGACAGCGTTGCATCAATCATTCCAACTACTAATGGGGAAGACGTGTTCATGATTCGCAGATGCACTACTAGAAGGCTGGCCGTTTTGGGGTCGATGACCCTGGTCGCCAGCCTAGGGTTCGCCGGCAGCAGTTCGGCGGCGCCGAGCAAGGCGAACTTCAAGTCGTTCACGGGAAGCTGCGGAAAGGCGGTTACCGATCCGAAGGCGCAGCACCCGGTGTTCGTCCTCCAGAACGACATCGGGCCGTGCAAGTCGGACGGCCTCATCTTCAAGGCGAGCAACGTCACGCTGGACCTGAGAGGGCACACGATCAAGGGCATGCCGCTCGAGACGGACTCGGACGGAAAGATCACCGGTGGTTTTGGCGAGGGCGTCGGCCTCCGCCTCGTCGGCAACAGCCGGGTGAAGGTCATTTCAACCTTGCCGGGCGCCACCATCCAGGACTTCGACGCCGGCATGGTGATCCAGGGTGGAGCGACACAACCAGCCACCGACAACTCGGTGTCCGATATCCGCTTCACCGACAACCGCGGGAGGCAGGTCTTCGGAAGCGGAACGGAGGAAGAGATCAGCGACTTCAACGACGGCCTCGCCATCGTCAACTCCCAGTTCAACACCATCGCGGACAACGTTTTCGACCGGAACGGCAGCGGGGGGATCAGGATCGACGACCGAGCCACCAACAACACGATCACGGGCAACATCGTCGACAGCAACGGAGGCATTGGGATCCGCTTCTTGTCCAACGCGACCAACAACCTGGTGACCAACAACCTGGTGACGGGAAACAGCTCGACGAACAACTTCGCGGGCGGAGTTGCCGTCTCGTTCGGGAGCGCCGACAACACCATCGACAACAACACCATCGACTCCAACAAGAGCGACGGCGTCAGCGTCAGCCTCCTGGCCGACCGGACCGTCATCCGGAACAACCGCATCAGGAACAACTTGGGCAACGGCCTCTTCCTCCGTTCGGGCCAGAACACGGTGTCCAAGAACCAGGTCATCGGGAACGGCAAGGGGATGACCGGAACCGGCAAGGGCAACGGCATCTTCTTACTCTCGGGTACGGACAACTTCCCCCGGGCCGGGACGACGGTGTCGGAGAACACGGTGCAGGGCAACGCCGGGAACGGCATCCGCATCAGCTGCATGATCGACGAGGGCGAGGACCCGGTCACCGGCGCCCGCGTCCTGTCCGGCTGCCTGAACTGGGACATGCACAACAAGGTCCTGGACAACGACGCCACTGGGAATGCCGTCAACGGTCCCCCGGGAACCAAGGTGCTAGGCGGGCCGAGTGACCGGTTTTCGCCCTTCGAGGTGGTCGGTTGGTACGACCTTCTGGACTCCACCAACGCCGACGCGACTCAGTCGCCTA